>JBEEOS010000008.1:0-32247 GCA_041191485.1 Pseudomonadota bacterium | reverse complement strand
GGCCACATGGTCGACTGGCGTGACGCCAAAATCCACGTCCTCAGCCACACGCTGCACTACGGCTGCGGCGCCTTCGAGGGCGTGCGCGCTTACAAAACCGACAAAGGCACCGCCATCTTCCGCCTGCAGGAGCACACCGAGCGCCTGTTCAACAGCGCCAAGATCCTGCGCATGGCCATCCCCTTCACGCAAGAGCAAGTCAACGAAGCCCAGCGCGCCGTCGTGCGCGACAACAAGCTCGAGTCCGGCTACCTGCGCCCCCTGACCTGGATCGGCGACAAGAAACTCGGCGTCAGCCCCAAAGGCAACACCATCCACCTCATGGTGGCCGCATGGGCCTGGGGTGCCTATCTGGGCGAAGAAGGCATGAAACGCGGCATCCGCGTCAAAACCAGCAGCTACACCCGCCACCACGTCAACATCACCATGACGCAGGCCAAGGCCGTGAGCAACTACACCAACTCCATCCTCGCCAACATGGAAGCCACCGACGACGGCTACGACGAAGCCCTGCTGCTCGACAGCGCAGGCTTCGTCTCTGAAGGCGCAGGCGAAAACATCTTCGTCATCAAAAACGGCGTCATCTATACGCCCGACTTGTCCGCCGGGGCGCTGAATGGCATCACCCGCAACACCATCTTCCACATCGCCAAAGACCTGGGCCTGGAAATCGTGCAAAAGCGCATCACCCGCGACGAGGTCTACATCGCCGACGAAGCCTTCTTCACCGGCACCGCCGCCGAAGTCACGCCCATTCGCGAACTCGACCGCGTGCAAATCGGCATCGGCAGCCGCGGCCCGATTACCGAAAAAATCCAGACCGCGTTCTTTGACATCGTCAACGGCCGCAACCCCAAATACGCCCACTGGCTCACCCTGGTCTGAACGCCCTCAAGAAAGCAAGCCATGAGTAACCACACCATCGAACTGCTGGCCAAAGACCTCAACGCCAACGGCGGCGTGTACTGCCCCAATGCCCGCGCCGACATGAAACTCTGGAACAGCCACCCCAAGGTCTACCTGGACGTGGCCAAAACCGGCCAAGCCAAATGCCCCTACTGCGGCACCGTCTACAAACTCAAAGACGGCGAGCACTTTGGTGGCGGGCACTGAGGGCGGCTCTCTTACGCTCACTTTTCATTTGTGGCGCTTCAAGGCGTGGGTGTTGGACGACCCTTCACCGTGTCCCCACCACCCCCATCCGGTAAGCCAAGCTCACCCCCACCACGTTCGCCTTGAACGCGCCCCCGCTTGACTGCGCTCGCCCCAGGCTGGCGATCAGCTCCAGCCGGGGGGTCAGGGCGTAGCCTAGGTTCATGTTCACCTGGCCCAGCGCGCCAGAGCCCGTGTTCAGCCCGCCGCCGCCTGCTGCGCCCAGCATGGCCTCGGCCTCGGCAAACCAGTGGCTACCCAACTCGGTGTGTGCGCCAGCGCCCATGAGCCCAGTCATGTAGGCGCCCGCCCCGCCGGTGGCAGCGGCCAAGCCCTGGCCCGTCAGGTACCAGTTGGGCGTTACAAAGTAGTCCAGCTGCGCGCCCACCAGGCCCACCGCGCCCTCTGCGTTGTTGCGCCAATCGGCGCTGGCGCCGCTGTAGCGCTGGCTCGCCAGCCGCAGGCGCAGCGCGTGCGCCTGTAAACCTGCGCCGGGTTGCCCCAGCGGGCTGCCAAACTGGTAGCCCAAACTCAGCCCCAGTGCCTTGCCCCCAAAGCTCCCGTCCGTGGCGCGCAGCCGTGCGGCCGACGCGTCCAACACCCAGTGCCGCCCCAGCTGCAGCTGCGTGCCCACGCGCAGTTGCGCAAGCCGCCCGCTGTCGGTGGCCACCGCCCCGCCGCCTCCGCCGCCCACCATGGCGTCGGTGTACAAGGCCACGCCCTGCGTCAGCGGAAGCCGCAGCCCGCCGCCAGCCATGATGTCCATATAGCCCGCGCTAGCGCCGCTGTAGGCGGCCTGAGTCTCCAGCGCCACATAGCTGTAGGTGTTTAAAAACGTTCGCCACTCCACGCCCACCAGCCCAAGGTCGCCCTGGGCCGCGCCCGCGGTGGTGCGCGTGCCTGCATCAACACTCAAACGTTTAAGCGTAGGCAGAAACTGGTGCGTGTAATGCGACACCGGCGCGCCATCCAGCCGGGTTTGCACCCCAAAGGGCAGGCTCAGCCCCACATAAGGCTGCGTCGAAGCAATCGTGCCGCTCGGAAACCGCACCCGGCTCACGCCCACGCTCAGCCTCGCGCCTTGGGGTAGCGCTACACCCACGCCCAAAGCGCCGCGCAACATCAGGCCGCCCCCGGCCAGCGCCTGGCCAGAAGCGCCTGCACCCGCGCCCACAAAGCCCTCGGCCTCCAGGTTCAACCCCGGTCCAACAGGCTGGCGCCCCTGCATCACGCCCCCCAGGGTAATAAACCCCCCGCGCTGTCCGCCCGTAGCGGTGTAGGCCCGCAGCCCCGCCGCCAACCCGGTCGATACCTCTTGCATCAAGCCCACTGAGCTCATGCCCATGCGTTCGCCAGCGGGCAGCTTCCAGGTCTCTTGGCTGGCGCTGACTGACATGTGTGTGGGCTTAAACCCTTGGGCAAGCGGCTCAGCCTGCGCGCTCGCGTTGACCAGGTTCAAGCCAATACATGTCAAAACTAGAAATTTACTCATTGCAAGTCAGCCAAATACAGCCTCAGGTACGTAAAATGGATGGCTTGTTGCAAGCCCAAAGTCTTGGGTGAATCCCATCGCAGCAGCCTGCCTGATTGTCTATTCAAATGCCTCGTTCAACACGCATCATCCCCATACTTTTGCTTGGCTTGGCTGGATACGCGCAAGCTCAAACGCCTGACCAAGCTGCTGCCATCAAAGCAGCTCTGCAGCAAGGTGCCGCTTCGGCAGAGTTACCCGCCACCATGGCCTTGCCCGCGGCCACCACCGGCGTCCCCCAGCTGCCCTCAGGTAAAGACCTGGGCGCCACCGACGTGCTGCCCACCCCCACGCAAGGCCCGGCAAACTTCAAGCCCGCCAAACCCGCAGCGCCCAGCCAGTTCCAGCGCTTTGTGCAGCAAACCACCGGTCGTCTGCTGCCTGTCTTCGGGCAAGACCTGTTTGAGGGCGGCCAGCCCCAACCCCTGAACCTGTCCGCTCCCGCCCCCGGCGAATATGTGCTCGGCACTGGCGACGAAGTGCGCATCCAGCTATGGGGCAGCGTGGACTACACCGGAACCCAAACCATCGATCGCAACGGCATCATTAACCTGCCCAAAATCGGCGCTGTGGATCTGGCTGGTGTGCAAGTCAAAGACCTGGAAGCCACCCTCTCCAAAAAGGTCTCCCGCGTCTATAAAAACTTTTAACTCAGCGCCAGCCTGGGCAAGCTGCGCGGCATCAGCGTGTACGTGGTTGGCCAGGCCAACCGCCCCGGCACCTACACCCTGACCAGCCTGTCCACCCTGGTCAACGCCGTCTTTGCCAGCGGCGGCCCCAACCCCACCGGCTCCATGCGCGCCATCGAGCTCAAGCGCGGCGGCAAAACCGTCGTCACCTTTGATCTGTACAACCTGATTGGCCGTGGGGACAAGAGCCGCGACCCGCTGCTCCAGCCTGGCGACGTGGTCGTTATCCCGCCCGCCGGCCCGCGCATGGCCATCACCGGCGCCACCGACCACGCCGCCATCTTTGAAATCAAGTCCGGCGAAACCGTGCAAGACATGCTGCGCCTGATTGGTGGCGTACCAGCCCTTGCCAAGCCAGACGCAGCTCAGCTTGAACGCATCGGCGCCGACTCCAAGGCCCCGCGCCAAGTGCTGCAAGTGGCCCTCAGCGCTAATCAAGCCCCTGCTGCGCTGCAAGACGGCGACATCCTGACCCTGCTGCCCATTACTGGCGCCTTTGGCAACGCCGTTACGCTCCAAGGTGCGGTGGCCCAGCCCCTGCGCCATAAGTGGCGTAACGGCATGCGAGTTAAGGACCTGATTCCTGACCGCGAAGCCCTCATCACACCGGATTACTACCTGGCCAAGAACCAGCTCGTCCAACTCGACTCCAAGCTCGACTCCAAGCTCGACTCCAAGCTCGACTCCAAGCTCGACTCCAAGCTCGACTCCGGGCGCGGGGTGATCCAGCGCGTGCGCAGCATGCGCGGCCAGATCAACTGGAGCTACGCCGTCATCGAGCGCCTGGACCCTGAGACCCTGCGCACCAAGCTGCTGACCTTTGACCTGGGTAAGGCTATCGAAGGAAACGAGGCCCACAACCTTGAACTCCAGGTGGGCGACGTCGTCACCATCATGAGCAGCCAAGACCTGCAGCTGCCCACCGATCGCGCCACCCGACTGGTACGCGTGGAAGGCGAGGTCATGCGCCCCGGCGTATACGAACTCTGGGCCGGCGAAACCCTGCGCGGCCTGCTCGAGCGCGTGGGCGGTCTTACCCCCCAGGCCTACGTGTACGGCACCGTTTTCACCCGCGAGAGCGTGCGCGAGCAGCAGCAACAAAATTTGGAAAAGCTGACCCAAAAGCTTGAGCAGCAGATGCAAAGCGCCAGCGCCACCCTTGCCGCCAACCTGCGCACCGACAACGGTGCCCAGGCCCAGGCCGTGCTCGAGCAGCAGAAAAAGGAAATGGCCGCGCAAATTGAACGCCTGCGCGCCCTCAAGGCCCAAGGCCGCGTCGCCCTGGAGCTGCCGCCCGAGCTGCAACTGCCCCCCACCAGCCTGCCCGACATGCCGCTTGAAGACGGTGACCGCATCGTCGTGCCCCCGTGCCCCAGCTTCGTGGCTGCGCTCGGCTCCGTCAACAACGAAAACGTCCTCGTCTACCGCGACGGCAAGACCGTGTCTGACGTCATGCGTAGCGCGGGCCTGGCCAGCGACGCCGACGCGTCCGAGGGTTTTGTCCTGCGCGCCGACGGCTCAGTGGTCAGCGCCAGTGGCGCGGGCCTCTTCAGCAGTTTTGGTGGCACCCGCCTCATGCCCGGCGACACCGTGTTCATCCCGCCCAAGGCCGACCGCGAGAACAACTACAACTTCTGGGTGCGCGCGCTCAAGGATTGGTCCTCCATCCTCTCTAACGTGGGCGTAGGCGCCGCCGCCATCAAGGCGCTGGGGTACTGACATGACTGACATGCAAGACAACGCCCCGGGCATGGAAGACGACGAAATCAGCCTGCTGGACCTGGCCCAGACCGTGGTGGACAACCTGCGCCTGCTGGTGCTGGGACCGCTGGCGGTGGGCTTGGCGGCGTTGGGCATCAGCTTTGCTGTCCCCCCTACCTACACTGCCAAAACCCTGTTTCTGCCCCCCCAGCAACAGCAAAGCGCCGCCGCCAGCATGCTGGCCAGCCTAGGCAGCTTGGGTGGCCTGGCAGGGGCCGTGAGCGGCATCAAGAACCCCTCGGACCAGTACATCGCGTTCATGAAGAGCAACGCTGTGCAGGACGCATTGATCGAGCAGTTCAAGCTCAAAGACCGCTACAACGCCCATACCAAGACCGACACCCGCTTGGCTCTGACAGGTAATGTGCGCATCGCCAGCAGCAAAGACGGCCTCATGAGCGTAGAGGTGGACGACAAAGACCCCCAATTTGCCGCCGCCCTGGCCAACGCCCACGTTCAGGAGTTGCGCGTGCTCATGGGCAAACTGGCTGTGACCGAGGCGCAGCAACGCCGCCTGTTCTTTGAAAAACAGCTTGCGCAGGCCAAGGACAACCTCACCGCTGCAGAAGTGGCCCTTAAAGGCAGCGGCATCTCCGACAGCGTTTTAAAGAGCAACCCGGCCAGCGCCGTGGCTGCGGTGGCCAGCCTTAAAGTCCAGGTGACAGCGCAAGAGGTCAAGGTCGGCGCCATGCGCGGGTATCTTGCCGAGAGCGCGCCCGACTTTAAACAAGCCATGGCGGAGCTTGCCAACCTGCGCGTCCAGCTGGCCAAGCAAGACCGCGACGAAGCCCCCGCAGGATCGGGTACGGGTGCGGCTGGCCAATCGGGCAAAGACGGCAAGGCCGACTACATCACCAACTACCGCAACTTCAAGTACTACGAAACGCTGTACGAACTCTTTGCCAAGCAGTACGAGCTCGCCCGTGTGGACGAGTCGCGCGAGGGCGCTGTCATCCAGGTGCTGGACGCCGCACAGCCGCCCGAGCGCAAGAGCAAACCCAAGAAAGCCCTGATCGCGATCATTGCAACGCTCGCCAGCGGCTTTGCATTGTTGTTGTTCGTGTTCGTGCGCCAGGCACTCAGGAACGGCTCGCAGGACGAAGAGACCGCCAAGAAGCTCGCCGCGATCCGTACGGGTTGGAAGAGAGCGATTGGCAAGGCCTGAGGCCTGAACGCGGGCTCGAAGTTGAGGTTTGTCAATGCCTCAAAAGGGCCCTTCGTAATGGCGCAAATCAGCTCCAAAATCAAAAACTACCTGCTTGAGTAGCCCCAGCAGGTAGGATCACGGCTTTTGCGCATTCCATTGAAACACCATGTCAGCATCCGCGCCCCTTCTTGAACACTGGATGGTGGTGGTCGGGCGCAACAACCTGGACCAGTCTTCGCGTGCGTTGGCGCAGCTGCTTGTGGACTTGAATGAGGGCCCACATGCGCTTGGCTTTGCGGTGTACGCTTTCGAGTCCGGCCGTGCCCAAAGGGCCCGGAGGATGAATGCCTGGTTTGCAGGTCTGTGGGGCGGGCGTTTGGCGACGACTTGCAAGGCACAAGCGCGCTGGGGCCGGTGGCTGCAGAAAACGGCCAAGTGTTTATGGCGTTTGGCGCACCCTTTGGACTGGAGCTTCGATCGATTGCGGGGCATAACCCAAAACGAGCGTACCGCTATCGAGCTGCGCCAGTTGCTGCTGGGCTGGCAGGTGCAGTGGCCCCACAGGCGTGTGCACTTGTTTGCGCATTCGGCTGGGGGCATCGTCTCGTCTTGGCTGCAAACGGAGCCCAATGTTCACAGCCTTGTGTGTTTTGGCTACCCCTTCAGACACCCGCAAAGCCCCGAAGAGGCCTTCCGCACGGCGCATTTGCCGGGTGTGACCAAGCCCTTCCTGATTTTGCAGGGCGATCGCGATGCGTATGGCCCCGCTGCTCATGCCCGTCGGCATTACCCGCTGTCAGAAAGCATGAGGCTAGTGCCAGTGGATACGGACCACAACTGCGACAACCTGGCACCCGGTGTGTACGCACAATGCCTTCAGACGCTGCGTGATTTTTATGCGCAATGGCGCTGATTGGCTTGTATATCAGGAGTACGTTGAGCTCAGATTCGGTGCGCCACGGTGGTCATGACCTTGGCGGCGCCGCGCATCAGGCTTTGCACCAGCGGGGGCAGTTGCACGGCGCCTTCGCGTTGGGCCATGCGGGCGTGTGCCACTTCGTCGGCCTTCATTTGCTCGACGATGGCTCTTGAGGCGGTGTCCGCGGCGGGCAGGCGCTCCATGTGGCTGGCCAGGTGGGCTTCGACCTGGTTTTCGGTCTCGACCACAAAACCCAGGCTGACTTTGTCGCCGCCCAGCTTGCCGGCGGCAAAGCCAATGGCAAAGGCGCCTGCGTACCACAGGGGGTTGAGCAGGCTGGGACGGGCGTCCAGCTGGCGCAGGCGCTCGAGCGTCCAGGCCAGGTGGTCGGTTTCTTCGCGGCTGGCGTCCATGAGCTTGGCTTGCAGCGCCGGGTTGCGGCTGGCCAGGGCCTGGCCGGTGTAGAGCGCCTGGGCGCAAACCTCGCCCACGTGGTTGACGCGCATCAGCGCCGCGGCTTCGCGTTGCTCGGCCTCGGACATTTCTACATTGGCAATGCCCTGCGCCGGGTTGGCGCGGGCGGCGCGAGGCTCGGCCCAAAGGGTGCGCAAGGCGCTGTCGGCGGCAAGGATGAGGGCGTCGGTGTTCATCAGGGGTAGTTTAAACAGATGCTTCGCCACAAAACTTGATAAATCACATGAAGTTGATCGTCCACATTGCTTGTTTTTAGAGCGATTCCTAGGAAAAACCCGAGATTCTGTTGCAAGGGTGCAACAAAAAGCCTGTTTTTTGACCTGTCCAGGTGGAAAACGACACAAGAGTCTGATTGAATACGCTCAACCTTCAGAAAACGGAGGTTGGCTCGGGGTTCCAAGGGAAGAATTCGCTTCCCCTAACACCGGGACCCTTGTCTAACTCTTTGGAGAAATTTGCAATGAAAAAGACTCTGATTGCTCTGGCTGCCCTGGCTTCTGCCAGCGTGTTTGCCCAATCTAACGTGACCCTGGGTGGTACTTACAACTTCGGCTTCCAGAAAGCTGACAACGGTGCTTCTAAGGCTGACTTCTTTGACTCTAAAGTCAACCTGTCTGGCAAAGAAGATCTGGGCGGCGGTCTGACTGCTTCCTTCTTCACCGAATTCCAACTGGGCGGTCGTCAAGACATCACCACCACCCAGGCTGTCAGCGCTCAAACTACTGACTCCACTTCTACATCTACAACTGCACCAGTTACTGCAGGTACCGTTCCTAGCGCTGCCAAAGCATCTGGCGTGTGGGCTCGTAACGCCACCGTTACCCTGGCTGGTGGCTTCGGTTCCGTGACCGGTGGTCGCGTTGAATCCAGCAACTACAACCAAAAAGCTCAACTGGCTGGCGCTTCTTTGAGCGACGGCTTTGATAAAGCTGACTTGGCTGGTGCTGTGAGCAACTACAACATCGTTTCTTACGTGACGCCCGCCATGAACGGCTTCACTGCTAACGTTGCTGTTTTGAAGGCTCTGAACTCTGCCTTCGCTCCTGCTGCTGGTACTGCCAGCTCTGAGCTGAAAGTTACTGCTGTTGGTGTTGACTACGCCGCTGGTCCTCTGGCTGCTGGTTATGTTCACAAAGCAGTTGACACCGCAAACAGCACCTCTGCTGATGGCACCAAGAACGAAGCTTACGTGACCTACGACCTCGGCGTTGCCAAGGTTGGTTACGGCTACGGCAAGAACAGCGGCGCTCTGTACACTGGTCAAAAAGCCACCAACATCTTCTCCGTGTCCATGCCTATGGGTGCTCTGACTGTTGGTGCTGACTACGCAACTCGCTCCAAAGGCGGCGATCTGACCGTGGGTAACAGCAAGGGCTACGCCGTTGCTGCTAACTACGCTCTGAGCAAGCGCACCAAGATCAACGCTACTATCGGTAAGTTGACTCAAGACGGCGTTGCTGGTCAGAGCCAGTACCGTGTTGGTCTGTTCCACAACTTCTAATTTGACGCTGGGGTAACCCAGCTTCGATGAAGAATGGACTTAAACCCACCGTGGCAACACGGTGGGTTTTTTATTGCCTGCGCCCATCATGCTGGCGCAGTCAGTGGAGAACCTGGTGGCAGGTGTCGTGAGCAGCAATGCTCAGTAATCTTGGGTGTTTAAATCAGCCCAGGTCAGCTCTGGGAAAAAGTCCTGAATGACTGACAAGTTCTCCTTGCCCCAACTATAAGCTTGTTCAAATTCATCAAGCACTTCACGCACTTGTTCCTCTGACATCAACTCATCATCGATGTCATACATGCCATCTTCATTTGGGCCAAGCTCTAAGATTTCCTCAATTACTTCTGGGTTTGATGGGAGCTGATCCCAAGCCCGTGCACTCACACCAAATTCATAAAGCGATTCGATCAGGTTGATGACTACGTTTCCATAGTCGTACTTGATCATCTCGTTCATGAATGCAAGTGTTGCATCCTGACCCGCTGAATCGAATGAGTGATCAATGATGGCTCGCACATTTGCGTCGTTGATCAAAACGCCATCAGCGCCAATGGCATATCCAAATATGTAGTTCTTGCGTCCAAGACCAACGCAAAGAATCTGCTGCGTCGCTAAATTGATGAAGATGA
This sequence comes from Pseudomonadota bacterium, assembly GCA_041191485.1. Taxonomy (GTDB): domain Bacteria; phylum Pseudomonadota; class Gammaproteobacteria; order Burkholderiales; family Burkholderiaceae_C; genus Limnohabitans_A. The sequence goes on along the minus strand of JBEEOS010000008.1, from coordinate 22,444 downwards.
AATCTGGCTTGTGATAGTCAGAATCGGCACCAAACGCTGCGGCAAAACCTGGATACGCAGCAAGGAGTTGATCCGTTACTGCATCGCTATCAAGGCTGGTAGAAATCACCAGCAAATGGCCACTACAAGCGCCACCTGATTGACTGTCAAAATCAGCTAGTTCTTCTGCGCCAAAGCTTGGGAATTTTGGGTTATTTGACAGCCATTCACTGGAGTAGACATTGATCAACGCTCCAAGCTTTTGAAGTTGGTCGATGGCGTTCTGTGCGGCTTTCGCTCCACCTATGTATGGCATTTTTGATCCTCTTGAGTATTTTGATTCGTGAGTCGAATGTTGGGATATTTAGTTCTAGTCAGATTAGCAAAAGAGGGTGGCAGGAGTCGAGCGTCTTGTTACTAGACGATCAAGGTGTCATTCATATCAAATAATGGCCTCCAAATGCCCGCTGCAACGGCTGCATCAATTTTTCGCTGTTGCACTGGACGCCAGACTACGGGTTCTTTGGGAGCTTGGATACTAGGGAATATTCCTGCAGCCGCGTTATCAATCAAGTGGTTTGCGCGGCTGAGCATGCGCGATGTAGCCACCTTCATCCCATTTACACGCTTGGCTGCTCGTGTCTTGTCATCCGTTGGTTGTGGCATGCAACTTCGCACTAGACGCAGTTCCTTGCCTATTTGGTACAGGCTCTTGTTTCCATGCGCCTGACCAATCTTTTCAACTGTTCTCCCATCGCGGCATTCATGGTGAAGTTGCCATACGGCGTAGGCTGATTCAATTACGTCTTGTCTGATACCAATTAGTTTGGCAAGTTTCCTGCGTGCTGAACTGATGCGTTCAACTTCACGCTCTGGATGCTGACGTATCAGTTTACGAACTTGGCTGATGATGGTTTTCTCAGTCAAATTGAGCGGAATTTCCAGCAACAAATGGCGTTCGAGCGGGCGGCTTAACTCCATATTCGCTTGGTTAATTTGGCGAACCTTTGGCAGTGCAATCTGTTCGCTAAAAAGTTCAGCGCCACGCTTTGTCCACCATTGCTCAAAAGTCATGTCATAGACCTTGCCAAAGTCTGCATACATGTTACGAAGCCTGGCATCGTCTGCCACGCCTTTGCGCTCACACACCCACCAATAGTCTTTGCTCAAGCGCAAATATGCCCACCACCAGTAGTAAGGGCTACGTATTGCATCGTTAAGTAGTAAATCATCTCGCCTGTAGCGGAAGCGACGCATGCCTTTAAAGACAAGTTGCTCAGTATTTTGCTCCATCTCGCCATCTTATCGTTAACAGATAAATCATGCAATTGCACGTTATCTGATAACGATGAGACTATACGTTATCGACAGAGCAAACATACGGCGAGGTGCCTGAAAGCTAGGTCGATACCGCTCAACTAAAGGAGATCCTCATGAGCAAAAAGGAACTGACCCTGTCCGCAGCCAACGTGGCTTTCGCTAACACCATCGTCCAGCAACTGGACGTTCTGTCTGTTCGTCGCGAGCAGTGGGAAACGACTGACTACAAAAAGGCTAATGATGGTCTGTATGCCTTGCTGGCAGACTGCCTGGCAGTTTTCAACGAACGCTTCGTAAAAGGAAGCGAACAAGACCAAATTGCACTGCGTCGCAACTTGATGCAGCGCTTGCAAGCTGATGGCATTCGAGTGGTGAAAACCTCTACGACGCTGACCATGCTGGCACGCTTTGTTTTCAACAGCGATCGCAAGCGTGCACAAGGCTATGGATATGTGCTGGCTGCAGCTGTGTCGCACAAGGTGCAGGCTGCTGACTTCCCTGCATGGGTGCTAAAGCAAGGTGGGTTGGAGGAAATCAAGCGTCTGATGGTGAAAAAACCAGAAGCCATCGCAAAGCTAGAAGCTGTAAAGGTTGCAACTAAAGCGATCAAAGGCGAGCTGGAGGACAACACCGCTAAGCCTCTGGCACAGGTTGGTCTCGCAGGACTGAGTGGGGACTACGCCGTTCTACTGGTCAAACCCAACGTCAAAGGGGGCGCTGATGTGATTGGGGCACTCAGTGATATCAATGAGGCACTGGTCAATACGTTGATTGAACGCATGGCAAAAGCACAAGTTGCGTCTGCAGAGGCAAACAAAGAGTTGCTTGGTCAAGTTCAGCGTGACAGCGATTTGCTGGCGGCAGCGAATGACATGCAAATCAGCAAAGTTGTGAATGGTTAACAGAAGGTAGGGGAGGTGCTTCATCACCTCCCTGCCTGTGCACGTACTAAGGAAATTTAATTATGAATACAGCAATCAAATACGCTCCTACAAAAATTGAAGAGGTGATTTATCCTAGCGCGGCAGTAGAGCTGCGAATTAACGCATATGCAAGCGGCAAACTGAATGGCCATGTCCTGTTGCATGGCCCAAACGGCACTGGCAAGACAACATTGGCAAACTTGCTGGTGAACGCAATTGGCGGTGCAAATGCCAGAATTGGTCCAACGGACATCGACGACTTATTGAGCAGGCCTAGGTTGCGGGAATTTCTACTCAATGCGGCTGCTTGGGCGCAGCTCACACCTGGGGATAAATACTTTCTTGTATTTCACGAATTTGACTATGCCAAGCGCAATTTACACAAGTTCTGGTCAGCTCTAGATGAATGCGGCGATTCAGTTATGGCAGTCATCACCACCAACAATCCCATGAAGATTGATCGTGCAATTCGATCGCGCTTTGACATGATTGAAATCCCAGGTGTTACAGCTAATGCCGCATTGCAGAGAATTCAGTATGTTCTACGTTCTGAGGGGGTGGATTTGCCAGATGCTCAGGTGTTTTACTATCTACAACAGGTTGAGCACCACATTGACGTACGCAAATACTTTAAAAAAGCAGATGAGTTGATATTTCTGCAAAAGAACGGTTTGGCCTTTCCAAGCTGGAAAGTGATCAAGCCAACACTGAAAGTTATTTAAAGCCAACGTCCAGTAACAAGACGATTAGCCTTGCAAGGAAACTTGTAGGGCTTTTTTACACCAGTTCCACCGCATTACGTTTCATCTCGTCGTTGACGTCAATGTAGCGCTGGGTGACAGCGATACTGCGATGCCCCGCGAGGCTAGCCAACACACGTACACCAATGCCTTTGGTGGCTAGCGTGGTGATAAATGTGCGCCGCATGCTGTGGCTTGAGGCACCAGCAATACCAGCACGTTTGAACAAGTGATAAAAGTGCTGAGCCATGACGTTGGCACTGAACGCTCTGCGCCCAGCAGTGATGAATACAGGGTGGTGGGGCTGGGCGGTCGTTCGCAATGCCATGTATCCAGCCAACTCATCGCGCAGCTTTTGGGGCAAGAACACGGTGCGTGGCTGGCGCCCCTTGGTTTGTTCTGCTGATAGACGAACTTCTGCTTTGATAGTCTTGTCCCCGTTCATGATGTCGCCAACGGTTAGGCTGGCAATTTCACCAACTCGCATGCCAGACCACAAGCCCGTTAAGAACATCACGCGATTGCGCAAGCCGTAGCTGTGCTGAGCGACGTACTGCAGCACGTGCTCGACTTCCGCTGGGGTCAGTGTTTTTGCTTGGCTCATGTTTTGGACTCTTACCTGTAAATGATTTCGCTCCTGTAAGTGTGTTTTCTTTGACGTTTTTGGACGACCAAAGCCCCGTCAATTTGGCGGTGCAAAAAAGACTCCAAGAATCAATGACTTACGTCGTCGCCAAATAAAAGTGCAGTTTTCTTTGGTGAATTTCACTGCAGCTGCAATTCAAAAACGTAAAAAGCCCTACAGTGCAAAAACACCTTGTCTCGCTACCCAAGCCAGCGAGGCGGTGAAAAAATTGCTTGTAGGGCTTTTTTGATGCCCACTATCTGGGGCTTAGCAACTTGGACAGTTGCTGACGCTTTTTTGCAATTGCATTTCGTACCCTCGTTAGCTTGACTGTCGTGGCCAGCTGTTTTTCTTGCCGCTTAAGCGAGTCAACTTGTGCTTCCCCTGGGGTCAGTGGTTTTAGTGGCTTGAGTGGCTTAATTCCCACAATTTCATCTATGGTCATGGCTGCCCCTTAACCAATGAGTACGGCTGGAGCGGAAAACTCTAGTTCCCGCTTTGCATACGCCTTGCCAAGTGCGCCAATGACTTGCTTTCTGATGACATAGCTGGCGGATGGCATGTCTTGCATTCTTCGTGCGATTTCAGCTGCGATGATGTCTATAGACCTGTGAAGATCAGTAGATGGGTTCAATCGATTGTGATGGTTGATCACTTCTGCGAGATGAAACAATGCGTTTGTTGACATCTCTAGGCCTTGAGCCGTAATGCTCCCAAAGTAGCCTTCACTCATACCGCAATAGCCACTAAATTTTCTTGCAGTCATGTGTGGCATGGATGCACTCAGATGTGCGTATATTTGATTTGTGAAATTCATTTAATAGTCCTTCATGTGTCTGGTTCGCTCTGCGAACCGCAGTTCTCATTGCGCTTCAGGCATAGCCTTCGCTGCATTTCAACTGCATGTATTTTTTGCTCATAGCTAGACTTAAGATGAGCAAATAGTGATGTGATATTCACTAGGAATCCATATGCCACGCCTTGCGGCGCAACGACATTCACTGAGGTGATTCATACTGCATATGCACAACCAGACTGAACTGGAAAGGCGGGTTTTGCGATCATCCTTTTATGTGCGTGTCCTTACGCTGGCAACGAACGGCTTATGCAGCAGCCATTGTTCGTGCCATGTGGGGTACTCTTTCGAGCGTGGCCTCCCACTCACTTTTTCTCAAGCATGTTTTGCTTGATGGCAACTATTAAGACATTGCAAACGTTACCTGCTGGAACGCAGGTCGTTTAAAGCAGCCCTTGCGGGTTAGTGCAATGAATCAGCGCAACAAGCTACGCCTTCTTTGCCGTCACACATCAGAACGGGTTTAGCAGCTCAATTCAATCGGCGAGCAACCTTCATCTTGTTTGTATAAAGTACTTATACAAACAGGTTGTGCATGTACGGTTTTTGCCGTGAATTTCGGCGAAATTGTTAGCTGTTGATCTATGAGCACTGCGCTAGCTAGCGCAGTGTCTGGTGAGCGTGAAACGACACTCCCAACGGAACCGCATCTTTTCAAAAGATGGCGTTTGTTAGGGCAAGAATCAGTTGGTTTTTGCGCTTGCTGAAACAGCATTTTTCAGCATGCTGAAGTAGTCCTTGCGCGCTTGTTCGTCGCCGCCCATCAGATTGGAACTTTCAGTGCGATTGCCAAAAGCCCGATTGATTTCCTTCATTGGCAGGGCGATCCCATGGCCTGCATTTTCGAACCACCAAATTTCAATGGGTGCACCATTTGCTTTCTGACGTTCGTACCAAGAGATAGGCGATTCAGCCTGTTTGAAGAACATGCCCAGAGGCCCTGTGTTCACAGATTCAATGAGTTGTTGTGCGGCTAGCAATTTCTGATCGTTATTTGTAGCTGCATCGTATGAGTTGTAGAAATCGCGATAACTTGAGACGAGAGTTTGACTCTTGGGGCCAATGTTGTTGCCATCTTCCCTTGTCTTGTCACTGTTGCAGTCTTTTGAGGTGCCGTCAGGCAATTCAGGCATCGTGGCATTAAAAGTACATGGCGAACGTCTCTCGTACATCCAGCTGGTTTCAGAGAGGCCACCGTAGTTGTCCTTTTTCCCATAAATCACCGTCAAGGGGACCTTAAGTTTCTCTGGCATGCCAATACCCGCTCCAGGCATACCTTCAGCAAATGCTCTCTTTACATTAGCAGAGTCCGCCAGAGCCGCTAAATTTGCAACAACAGGAGCACCGTTTGAAATGCCATAAAGGTAGATGCGGCTTGTGTCCAAGCCAGGTTGCTTAAGTGCCCAACGGTATGCGCCAAGCGCAACCTTAAAAATCATCCGTTGCCTTGACTCATTTGTCATCTTTGTAGTCGTAAATCCTGGAATCGACGCTTTATCTGGAATGTTCATTTGATAAGCGTCGAACTTCAGGGTGGCAAGTCCGAATTGCTTGAACCATTTTTCGTAGCCGCTTACATCTCCTACACCACCTCCACCGTGGACGAGTATGGCCAATGGCTTTAGTTTCTGCCCACTACTGTCAACTCCGTCAAGCTTCACTGATGAGTGACACGGATCAAAATTTGCAAGCTCCCCCTTGAGAGTAAAGAGGCCACCTCGCGTGAAAACCAACTCTGGGGATGTTGGTGGTGCGGGGGTGCAATCACTAGCCCACACAAGCGAGGGTAGAAGAAACATAGCCAGAACAAGTTTTTTGATGTGCATGTGATGCGCCTTAGTTTTCTGCATATTGTTTCCAAAAAGTACAAGCAGCTACTAGTGGTTTTACTGAGGGGCAATACAAATTGAACACGACATCTACGCCAATGCCCCGCCGAACTGAACGGACTCAGGTTGCTCGACCGTGGCGGCTGATCACATACTTGCCTGTGCCCATTCCAAAACATGAAAGGAAACTGCAATGAGCACAAGCATTCTCAACTCCCTCAAACTGACTGCTGCACGTAAAACTCGCGCCTTGCCAGATGTGGTCAAGCGTCGCAACAAGCTTCTACAAAAACTCACGGAGCAGCGCGACTTGGCTGAAGCACTGCAAGAGGGACAGCACTATGCCCCCAAGCGTTTGCGTAGTCTGCGCGATGCAGACACTGGCGCACGTGTGGTCAAAGAAGTATCTGTTCGCATCAAGCCATGGTTTTGGACGGGAGAAAAGGGCGAGTGCCTGCTGGCAATCAACTATGGCAGCAAGCAGATCGAACTGCAAAAAGGAAAAACTGCTATTGATGTGGGCGACACCACCAACTTGGTCACGGTGCTAGAGACCGTTATCAATGCCGTCAAGAATGGCGAGTTGGATGTGCAAATCGAAGCGACCAGCAGCAAGCTGCGTGATGGCTTTAAGAAGTGAAGCTAGCCCTGCTGCGACGACTTTGCAGCAGGGCAATGTTTTGCTCCCCACTCACGGTACTGGCGTAGTGGTTATTGATGACCTCCACGCTGGTGCGTGCATTGCGTGCCAGCGTGAGCAAGTCAATGCCTTGTCCGTACAGTAAGCGGAAGGTGATGGCTGAGTGGCGCAGGCTGTACAAGCTGCGTGGCTGTCCATGAGCGTTTTGCTTGTAGCCCGTCACAGACAACACCCAGTTGAACATCAGGCTCAAGACCGTCAGTGCGTAGTTTCTATCGCGCAGCTCTGGCAGAAACAGATAGTCATTGGGATTGGCTTTGTCACGTGGCTGCTGATACTTGATGATTTGTCTGTAAATGCGAACGGCAGGAAAAAGCGTCACGATAGGGGCGTTGTGTTTCTTGGTCTCTGGCAGTGTCAAACGGAGATAGGTGTTCTTGCCTCGCACGATTTCAACGTGTTTGTGCTTGAGGGTTTTAAGGTCACTGGGGCGAATGAAGCTGTTGACCATGAACCCCACAGCCCAAGCCAAGTCTGGGGGCATGCAGTAATCGCTGTAGACCAGCTTGTAGCTTTTGCGTAGGGCACGTCTGCTGTCTGGATGTGGCTTGCCTCGCAGGCTACGAGCAGTGCGAAGAATGCGCCAATATTCTGTGGGTGTGAATGCACCACGCGATGCAGTCTTGATCTTGACTTTTGGAAACTCTGGCAGCTGCTCTAAGACGCCTATACGCACGGCGTATGTGAAAACCTTTCGCATGGCAACGACGTACTGGCTGATCGTTGTTGACCCCATGCTCGAGCTCATAAAGTCCACAAAGTCGATCATCTGCTTGTAGCCAATTTCTGTGATGGGCAAGTTTCCCCAGCGTGGGATGAGATGGCTGTCCAGTCTGTTGCGAAGCACCATGAGACTGCCGCGTGTAAATTCACCCCGCTCAACACGAGCCTCTTCAGCGGCAAACATCTGTGCAGCCAGTGCGGCAAAGGTGTGCTGTGGCTTGGGCTTGTCTCGATCGTCTCGTTGCTGGACGATGCTTGAGGTGTCATTTAAAACGACACTTGAACCAGCCAATCCGTGGGACTGCGCCAGCAGTTGCTCGTAGAACCTACGTGCAAAGGATTGAGCCACACGCAGCGACTGGGTTTTGGTGCTTTTCTTGTAAGTCGTGCCTGCAATCCAGCAGCGTGTTTGCCAGTACTTGCTGGCAGCCATTTTGAACACGACCAGTTTGCTGGGGTAGCCTGGCACGGGGATGATAGTTTGCGGTATGGGCACGGTTCGCGTGCGTGCTCGCACAGCATCATTGGCTGCTGTAATTTGGTGGCTGACAATTTGGGTGAGCATGCTCGCAGCGTAGAGTTGCACACCTAAAAGGACAACCGCATTTGCGCACGCTGCTGGCTCGCTCGTTGCCGTTTTGAAGCCGTGTTCATGTCATGAATTTCCATCAAAAAAATTGACGCAACCACACCCTAAAACGTGCTGATTAGTAGCGTTCCAAACGGTCTACAACTCTATAAAAAAGTGGGCTGGAAACATCGCGGAACCCTGCTGGAACTCTCTGCAAATTCAGCAATGAGCGAGCCTCTGCCCGTGCTCTGGCTGCCCTGGCTTCTGCTAGCGTGTTTGCCCAATCTAACGTGACCCTCGGTGGTACTTACAACTTCGGCTTCCAGAAGGCTGACAACGGCGCCTCTAAAGCCGACTTCTTTGACTCTAAAGTCAACCTGTCCGGCAAAGAAGATCTGGGCGGCGGCTTGTCTGCTGCTTTCTTCACTGAGTTCCAACTCGGCGGCCGTCAAGACACCACCACTGCCGCTGACACTTCGACGAACGTTGACGCTGGCACAGTTGCTAACCAGTCCAAGAAATCTGGTGTGTGGGCCCGTAACGCCACCGTTACCCTGGCTGGTAACTTCGGTTCTGTGACCGGTGGTCGCGTTGAATCTAGCAACTACAACCAGAAAGCTCAGCTGGCTGGCGCCTCTTTGAACGATGGCTTTGATAAAGCTGATCTGGCTGGCGCTGTCAGCAACTACAACATCGTTTCTTACGTGACGCCCGCTATGAACGGCTTCACTGCTAACGTCGCTGTTCTGAAGGCCCTGAACGCAGACTTCGCACCTGCTACTGGTACAGCTAGCGCTGAAGTGAAAGTTACAGCTATTGGTGTTGACTATGTTGCTGGCCCTCTGGCTGCTGGTTACGTTCACAAAGCAGTTGACAAAGCTAACAGCACCTCTGCTGATGGCACCAAGAACGAAGCTTACGTGACCTATGACCTGGGCATGGCCAAGGTTGGCTACGGCTACGGCAAGAACAGCGGCGCTGCTTATACTGGTCAAAAAGCTACTAACATCTTCTCCGTGGCAATGCCCATGGGTGCTCTGACTGTTGGTGCTGACTACGCAACTCGCTCCAAAGGCGGCGACCTGACCGTTGGCAACAGCAAGGGCTACGCCGTTGCTGCTAACTATGCTCTGAGCAAGCGCACCAAGGTGAACGCTACCGTTGGTAAGCTGACTCAAGACGGCGTTGCTGGCCAGAGCCAGTACCGCGTTGGTCTGTTCCACAACTTCTAATTTGACGCTGGGGTAACCCAGCCTCGATGAAGAAAGTAAAAACCCACCGTGGGAACACGGTGGGTTTTTTGCATTCAAGCTCCTATACTGGCATTCACAACATCGGGTGCATGCTCTATGAATCAGCAGCAAAAGACATCGCGGTACTGTCGTCGTGTGGGGTTTGGCTGTTCGCCTACTCAGGCCTTGCCTCAAGATCCTGTGGACTGGGCGCAGGGGCAGGTAGAGCGGGTGCCGCCGATTGACCTGATGGAGCGCGATGGCAGTCGCACCCCGGGCACAGAAAAACTGCCATTGCTCTGGAAGATGGACGAAGTCATGACCGCCTTCCATCAACACCAGGAAACCGAGCGGGCTTCGTTTGCCAAATCCAAGGGGATGGGCAATCGCGAGTATGAGCAATGGCGTCGCCGCGAGATGCACACTTATTGGCAGCTGGAACATTGGAAAGAGGTACAAGCCCGCACCAGCACCGCACGTTTTGGGCAGCAGCCTGTGTTCGAAAAACTCTGGCACTTCTGGGCCAACCACTTCATGGTGGCGCCCGGCAACCAGAACAACGACACCTTGGTGGGACCTTACCAGCGCATGCTGCGCACCCACATGACGGGGCAGTTTCGCGATTTGTTGTGGAACGCCGTCACCCACCCAGGCATGCTGGTGTACCTGGACAACAACCGCAACACCGGGCCCAACTCAATTGCCGCCAAGCGCGGCTGGACCAAGGACAGCGTCAACGAAAATCTGGGGCGCGAGTTGCTGGAGTTGTTCACCCTCTCGCCCGCTGCAGGTTATACACAGAAAGATGTAGAGGAAACCACCCTCATCCTGACCGGGTGGCGCGACAAAAAGCCCGACAAATGGCACAAGCCCGGCGAGCCCTTGGGCACGTTTTTTGACTTCAACCACCACGAAGCGGGCAGTCAAACTGTTTTGGGCAAGAAATACTCCGCCATTTTCCGGCCAGACGGCAAACTACAAGACCTGGTAGACGATTTGGCGGTTCACCCCGCGACCGCAAAGCACATTGCACACAAGATGTGCGTGTACTTTATCGACGACACGCCCCCCGCCGCTGCAGTGGCTGCGGTGGAACAAGCCTTCGTGGCCAGCAAGGGGCACTTGCCCTCAGTGCACAAAGCCTTGCTGGAGCAGTGCTGGGTGCACCTGGAGGGCACACGCAAACTGGGTTCGCCCGAAGCGTGGTTGCTGCAAACCCTGGTCTATGGCGACGCTGACTTGCCAGCGACCATCCCGTGGGAGCCCGATACCCGTGGTATCAAAACGCATCACCTTCTGGGTGACTTGGGGCAAGAGCTGCCGCGTTGTCCTCAACCCAATGGCTGGTTCATCAAGTCCAGCGACTGGATCTCCAAAGAAACGCTGGATCGCCGCGCCCGCGTCGCGCAACACTTTGCGCGCCAGTGGGCACGCGATACCGGGGCTGCTCCTGCCAAACGGCAAGCCATACGCGAGCGTATCCAAACCACTTTGGCGCGCGACTTTTTGCCCGGCCAGCCAGATCACCAGGTGGTGCAAACGGCCTGGTCGGAACGGGACCTGATCAAGACCCTGGTGTTGATGCACGTCTCCCCCTCTTTGTTGTGGAGCTGACATGAAGCGCAGACACTTTTTGCAAGGCTGCCTGGGTGGCGTGGGCTTGAGCCTGGCGGGGGTGCCCGCCGCTTGGGCGCAACAGGCGCCCAACACTCGCCTGTTGTTGGTATTGCTGCGCGGCGGGATGGACGGTTTGTGTGCTGCCCCACCCTTGCAAGACAGCGACTACACCCGCATCCGGCCCAACACCGCCGTCAGCAACGCGCTACCCCTGTCGCAAGGGTTTGGCTTGCACCCTGCCTTGGCTGGTGTGCACGGTTTGTGGCAAGCAGGGCAATTGGCCGTAGTGCATAACACCGGCTTCAAGTACACCGGCCGCTCGCACTTCGAGGGGCAAGACATCATGCAGTCTGGCGTGCTCAAACCTTACGCCTCGGGCACTGGCTGGGTAGGCCGCGCCATGGAGGCGGCACAAAGCAGCGCTGGCGTGTCGATTTCCATACCCATGCCTTTGATCCTGCGCGGAAACCCCAATGCCACCACACAGTTTCCGAACTGGATGCCGCCGCTCAACGCCAGCATGACGGACCAGTTGCAGCAACTGTGGCAAAACGATGCGGCGCTGGCGCCTTACGCCAAGCCCATACAAACCGCCAACCAACAACAAATGCAAGCCGGGCACGCAGACTTCAAGGAAGCACGTACCTTGCAAGCCCTGGCCCGGCTGGCCGGGCAGGAAATGGCCCTGGACGACGGCCCACGTGTGGGTTTGCTGGATTCACGCCACGGCTTTGACACCCACGCCAGCCAAGGCGCCAACACAGGCAGCCATGCGCAACAGCTCAAAGACCTGGATCAAGCCATTCTCCAGTACAAGCAAGCCATGGGCGCCCAATGGAAAAACACCCTGGTGCTCACCGTGACGGAGTTTGGCCGCACCGTGGCCGAAAACGGCACCACCGGCACCGACCACGGTGTGGGCTCTTGTTGCTTCTTGGCAGGAGGCTTGCTCACCGAGTCCAAGGTTTACGCCGACTGGCGAGGCCTGAAAGAAAAAGACCTGTTCGAAGCACGCGACCTGCCCATCACCATCGACGTAGCAGCCGTTTATGCCCTAGCCCTGGAGCGCGTGTTTGGCTTGAACGCAAAACACATCCAGAGCAAAGTGCTGGAACACGAGCCCAGCGTGCACTTGAAGGGCTTGTTGGGGGTTTAGCAGGCAATAAAAAACCCACCGTGTTGCCACGGTGGGTTTGAAGGTCCATTCAACCCATCTTGAGCAGGCTTGCGCCTGCGTCAGATGATTAGAACATGTGGACAACACCAGCAGAGTAGCCGGTACGCTTGGACACAGTTGCGTCGCCAGCTTGGGAGCCTTTGACTTTGTCCTGGCCAAGGGTCACGTACACGGAGGTGCGTTTGCTCAGGTCATAGTTGGCGCCCAGCTGGTAAGCAGTGGACTTGGCAAATTTGGCGTCACTCTTGGCGCTGCCGGTACCGATAGCGATGTAGGGGGTCAGTGCGCCCATGGGGAACTTGGCACCCAGCTCCAGACCAGTGGTCTTCAGGCCATCAACAGTTGCACCAGCGCCGGACTGCTTGGCAGATTCGTAGGTGATGTAAGGCACAGCCATGCCCAGGTTGTAGCTGGCGCCCAAGGCCAGGTCAGACACCTTGGCAGCAACACCAGTGCTCACAGCAGCTTGCTTGCCAGAGCCGTAGCCAGCCTTGACAGCCAGATCGCCTGCAGCGTATTCCACGCCGAGCAGGTAAGCGTCGGTCTTGGTGTTGGCCACAACGTTCTTCTGGCTCACCATGGACACGGAAGCCTTCAGGTCACCCATGGCGGGCAGAGCGTACACGATGGCGTTGGAGGCGTTGCCAGCGAAGCCAGTTGTGAGATCAGCAGCAGTTACGGCACGGTTAGCACCGTTCGCATCCTTGAGCCCCAAATCTGTACCAGCAGCAAGAGCAGTCCCAAAGGCTGCAGTTCCATAGTCCAGCAACGTAGCACCTGTAGCCAGGCGAGCCTGATAGTCACCGCCAGCAGCACCAGAAACGGTGGGAGAGAAGGCGCGCACAGCGTCAAGGGCGTTGGTGTCGAAAGAGCCCATGGCCACGGTACCGAAGCCGCCCATCAGGGACACGTTGGCACGACGGGTGCTCATGGCGCCACCACGCTCGGTGGGGGACAGAGCAGCGGTGAAGTCGAAGCCAGCCTTCAGGCCGCCACCGAGGTCTTCCACGCCAGAAGCGGTCAGACGGCTGCCGGTCTTGGTGTTTTCAGCGCCCGTCAGGTCGCGCACGGTGGTCGAAGCAGCAGCAACACCAGCTCCGCTGGTGTTGCTGGTTTTCAGGCTGGTCATGCCCACGTTCAGGCGGCCAGACAGGGTCACAGAAGATTGAGCGAAGGCTGCGCCGGAAATGGCGGACAATGTAGCCAGAGCATCTACATAAACAAACACAAATGAGTATCAAAATACGTAAAATAACAAAATTCACGAAAGTAAAAAATAAAATAAAAACATTTCGAATATAAAAATGATTATTCATCATCTGAGTGCCTCGGTGGGCATGAGTCTGGACGACTTTCTGCGCGATCCGCTTTATGCGGTGGGGCAGTTGGGCGGGCAGCGCGTGGCCATTTTGCGGGAAGGGCATGTGGCCTTTTATGTGGAGCCTGGTGGTTTGTTGCAGGGGCAGCCCATGGCCGCCATGGACCAGCCCCCGGCGGTGCAGGCGCGGGCGGCAGACCGTTTTGACTTTCTGGCTGGCGAGGTGTTGGCGCACGAGGCTTTGCGCGCCAAGCGCGGGGAGCTCAGCAAGGCCAGCCTGGGCATCTTGCGCAACCGGCTGGATGCGCATGTGATGCCGCATTTTCGGGACCTTCGCCCCAGCCAGGTCAAGGCGCGGGATCTGGATGCGTTTGTGCAGCGCCTGTCGGCGCAGAACATGTCCACCACCACGATTTCGCAGTACCTGGTGATAGTGCGCAAGTTGCTCAAGCTGGCGCGGCGTCAGGAGTTGATTCGCGATTTGCCCGAGATGCCGCAGGTCAAGGTCAGCAGCCGACCGCGCGCAATGCTGAACGTGGGCGAGTACCGGCGCGTGGTGCAGGCGGCTTTGCGCCTGACCCGCACAGGCAGTGCAGCGCCCGAGGTCAAGGCCACCGAGGGTGAGCGTGAGCGTTTTTGGGTGCATCCGCGCAACCGCACTTTGCCGCCCGACATGGCGTGGGCGATTCGCTTTATGGTCAACAGTTTTGTGCGCCCGGGCGATGTGCGGCAGTTGCGGCACAAGCATGTGCAGGTGGTGCGGGGCGAGAGTCTTTACTTGCGCCTGACGCTGCCCGAGACCAAGAGGCACGATACGCCCATGGTCACGCTGCGTCCTGCGGTGCAGGTGTACGAGCGTTTGCTGGCGCAGGCGAAGGCACAAGGCCTCGGCGGGCCGGAGGACTATGTGTTTTTACCGGCCGAGCAGGACCGCAACTATGCGCTGGCGGTGTTGGGCTTCTGGTTCAAGTGGGTCTTGCGGGAGGCGGGCGTGGCCACGGATGACACGTTTGGACGCCCGCGCACGCTGTACTGTTTGCGGCACACGTCCATCATGTTCCGCTTGTTGTACGGCCAGGGTATCGACATGCTGACCTTGGCGCGCAATGCGCGCACATCGGTGCAGATGATTGAGAAGTTTTACGCCAGCGCGCTCAGTGGCGAGATGAACGTGGCCCTGCTGCAAAGCCGCAGGACCAGCCGTTGATCAACGCGCCTTGAACTTGCGCCACAGCGGCGGTGCAACAAGCAGCAATGCGGCAATGGCCAGCAGGCTACCGGAGAGGGGGCGGGTGGCAAAGGTGGTCCAGTCGCCCATGCTGATGGTCAGGGCCTGGCGCATGGATTGCTCGGCCATGGGGGCCAGAATCAGGCCGACGATCAGCGGTGCGGCGGGGAAGTCAAAGCGCCGCATCACGTAGCCCATCAGGCCAAACACAAAGAGCAGGGCCACGTTGAAGACCGAGTTGCCCGCGCCGTAAACGCCTGCGGTGGAGATGACGATGATGCCGGCGTACAACCAGGGCGGCGGAATTTTCAGCAGCTTGACCCACAGGCCCACCAGCGGCAGGTTGAGCACCAGCAAGATGATGTTGCCAATGTAGAGGCTGGCGATCAGTGTCCACACCAGGCTGCTTTGCGAGGCAAACAGTTGCGGCCCGGTCTGGATGCCGTAGCCCTCGAAGGCCGAGAGCATGATGGCGGCGGTGGCCGAGGTGGGAATGCCCAGTGTGAGCAAGGGCATCAACACGCCCGCCGCGGCGGCGTTGTTGGCGGCTTCGGGCCCGGCCACGCCTTCAATGGCGCCGTGGCCAAATTCTTCGGGGTGTTTGCTGAGTTTCTTTTCGGTGTAGTAAGACAGCAGCGTGGGCAGCTCGGCGCCGCCTGCGGGCATGGCGCCAATCGGGAAGCCGTAGAACGCACCACGCAACCAGGCTTTCCAGGAGCGGCCCCAGTCGCTCTTGCTCATCCACAGGCTGCCCGAGAGCTTCATGACTTCGCCAGCCTTGGATTCGCGGCCTTGCCAGGCCAGGTACAGGGCTTCGCCGACAGCAAAAATGCCCACGGCGGCGACTGTGACTTCAATGCCGTCGAGCAAGGCGGCTTCGCCAAAGGTAAAGCGGGGTTGACCAGTTTGCAGGTCAATGCCGACCAGGCCCAGCAGGGCGCCCACGGTCAGGGCGAGCAGCCCGCGCAGCATGGAGTTGCCCAGCACGGCCGAGACGGCG
The DNA here is from genome assembly GCA_041191485.1 of Pseudomonadota bacterium. Classification (GTDB taxonomy): domain Bacteria; phylum Pseudomonadota; class Gammaproteobacteria; order Burkholderiales; family Burkholderiaceae_C; genus Limnohabitans_A. The sequence continues at coordinate 6,606 of JBEEOS010000008.1, read as the reverse complement.
ACCACCGACAAAATCATGAGGCTGAAGTATTCGGCCGGGCCAAAAGCGAGCGCTGCATCGACCACCATGGGCGCAAAAAACGTCAGGGCCAATGTGCCGATGGTGCCCGCCACAAAACTGCCAATGGCGGCTGTTGCCAAGGCTTGGCCTGCGCGCCCACGGCGGGCCATTTTGTTGCCCTCCAGCGCGGTCATCATCGACGAGGCTTCGCCCGGTGTCTTGATGAGGATGGAGGTGGTGGAGCCGCCATAAGCAGCGCCGTAATAAATGCCGGCAAACATGACGAACATGCTGGTGGCGGGGACGTGGTAAGTCAGCGGCAGCAGCAGGGCAATGGTCAGTGCCGGGCCGATACCGGGCAGCACGCCAATGAGCGTGCCCACAAAGCAGCCCACAAAGCCCCACATCAGGGTGACCGGTTGCAAGGCGTTGGCAAAGCCCGCCAGCAAGGCGTCAAGAGAAGACATCCAAAAACTCCGAAGGGCTTAGAACAGCCAGGGCAGACCCGGGCCCAGGCCCACGCCCAGAACTTGGGCAAACAGCAGCCAGAACAGCGTGGCAATCAGGCCGCAGATAGTGAGGGACTTGAGGTTGAGCGGTGCGTCAAATGAACGGGCCACGCCCATGCCGCACAAGGTGCCGGGGATGATGAAGCCCAGCGGTACCACCAGCACCATGAAGGCGAGTCCACCCGCCAGCAGAAACACCATGCGGGTGTTGGCGCCGGGCAGGGGGGCTTGGTCTTCTTGCAGGCTTTCGTCGGCCTGGCGTCCCCGCCAGGCGCTGATGCCGTAGAGCACCGTCAACACCGCCAGCCCTGCCACCACCACGGCAGGCACCAGTGTGGCCCCCACCGTCATTTGCATGAGCGATTGGGGGATCACGGTGACTTGCCAGGCGGCCACCCCGCAAAGGGCGGCCAGCAAGAGGGCGACGCGCAGCGGTGTCATGCCAGACCCAGCTCTTTCATCAGCACTTCCTTGTCGGCGATGTCCTTGGCCAGGTCACGCTCGAAGGGGCGCTCGGTCATGAAAGCGTTGGTCCACTTGCGGGTTTCCAGCTCTTTCTTCCAGGCGTCGGACTGGGTGACTTTGGTGACGAAGTCGATCAGGGTGTTGCGCTGGGCATCGCTGATGCCAGGGGCGGCAAACACGCCGCGCCAGTTGGACTCGCTCACGTTCACACCCAGCTCCACCAGGGTGGGCACGTTGACGCCAGGAATGCGGCTCTTGCCGGAGACGGCCAGCGGGATCATCTTGCCGGCTTTGATTTGCTCTTCAAACTCGGAGTAACCCGAGATGCCGGCCACCACCTGGTTGCCCAGAATGGCTGCGTTGGCGGGGCCGCCGCCAGCGAAGGCCACATAGGCGGCATCGCGCGGGCTCTTGCCCAGGGCCTTGATGACCATGCCCAGAATCAGGTGGTCGGTGCCACCGGCGCTGCCGCCAGCCACGGACACGGCCTTGGGGTTGGCCTTGATGGCGGCTTCGAGCTCTTTCCAGGTCTTGATCTTGCCGCTGGCGGGCACGACGATGACGCCGGCTTCTTCGGTCAGGCGGGCAATGGGCGTGACGTTCTTGATGGTGATGGGGCTCTTGTTGGCGATGCCGGCACCGATCATGACGGAGCCGCCCACCATCAGGCTGTTGCCCTGGCCTTTGCGCTGGTTCACAAAGCGGGGCAGACCCACCATGCCGCCGGCGCCGCCGACGTTTTCGAAAGCCATATTGCCCACCAGGCCTGCGGCCTTGGCGGCGCGTTCGATGGCGCGGGCGGTGCCGTCCCAGCCGCCACCGGGGGCTGCGGGCACGAACATGTTGATGGTGTCGAACATGGGCTTGCCTTGCGCCCAGGCGGGCAGCACCAGGCTGGCGCCAGCGGCGGCGCTCATGCTCAGGAAGTCACGTTTGCTGATGTTCATGGAAGTCTCCTGTGTAAAAATGAAAAAACAGACGGCTTTGGCCACCGTGACCACGATTGTTGGGGGCGGGCGGGGCCGTTAACTTTCAATCACCTGTCAATTGAGCTTGGTAAATACCCTCAACCCCCGTGTGCTGCTGGTGGAAGACACGCCCGATATTGCGGTGTGGCTGGCCACGGCTTTGCGTCAGGCCGGGCTGGAGGTGAGCCACGCCGCAGATGGACACGCCGCCTTGCAAGCCTTGGAGCCTGGGCATGGGCTGGATCTGGTGTTGCTGGATTTGCAGTTGCCGGGGGTGGATGGTTTGAGTGTTCTGCAAGCCTTGCGCCAGCGCGGCGACGATGTGCCGGTGCTGGTGTTGACGGCTCGTGCCAGCGTGCCCGATCGGGTGCTGGGTCTGCAGATGGGTGCAGACGATTATTTGACCAAGCCCTTTGATTTGGCCGAGCTGGAGGCGCGTATTCAGGCCTTGCTGCGTAGGCCAGGGCGCATGCGCGCGCCGGTGTTGCGCATGGGCGCTTTGGAGATGTCCAGCGACTCGGCGGCCGTGCTGTGGCAGGGGCAAGCGCTGGCTTTGACGCCGCGCGAGGTGTCGGCTTTGCAGGCCTTGTTGATGTCGCCCCAACGCCCTGTGTCCAAAGACAATTTGCACACACATGTGTTTGGCCACGAAGCGGCCGAGCTGGAGGCGGTGGAGGTGCTCATTCACCGTTTGCGCAAAAAGCTGGAGACCTTGACGGGGGCTGGTGGCGTGCGCATTGCCACCTTTCGTGGCATGGGCTATATGTTGACCACTGGGGCGGCGCAAGATGCCTGAGCGCCTGGCCTTGTCGCTGCGCTCGCGCTTGTTGCTGGGCTTGCTCTTGCCTTTGTTGCTGTTGATTGGGGCCAACGCCTGGTTTGCATATGACCGCGCCGTGCAGGCCGCCAACGAGGCGTATGACCGCTCTTTGTACCTGGCCGCTCGCACCTTGGCGGAAGACTTGCAGTGGCAGGAGGGGCGCTTGACGCTGCAGATGCGCCCGGGTACCGGCTATTTGTTTGAAAACCATACTGGCTCGCGCCTGTTTTATCAGGTCAGCGATGTGCAGGGACATGCCTTGCTGGGCGCGCAGGACTTGCCGGCGCCGGGGGCGAATGTGGAGCGGGTGCATTTTTTTGCGCTGGTGGAGTTTGCTGATACCCGCTATAACGATGTGCCCGTGCGTCTGGCGCGCTTGACGCATGTGTTGCCCACGCATGGGATGGACTCGCCGGTGCTACATGTGACGGTGGCGGAGACCCGTGAGGCGCGCGAGGCCTTGATCCAGACCATCTTGCTCGAGACGTTGGGCAGCCAGGCCTTGCTGTTGGTGGCTGCGGCGGTGTTTGTGTCCTTGGCGGTGCGTCGTGCGGTTCGGCCTTTGCACCAGTTGCGCGATCTGATCGAGGCCAAGGCCGACGACGATTTGCGCAGCCTGCCGGATCGCGCCTGGCCGCCCGAGCTGCAGCCTTTGGTGGGCGCCATCAATGGCTACACCCAGCGTCTGGGCCGCCTGATCGGGATTCGCAAACGCTTTCTGGACAATGCTGCGCATCAGCTGCGTACGCCGCTGACGGCCCTGAAAACGCAGCTGGGGCTGATGCAGCGCCAAAGCGCAGCACCGCACGACCCGGCCTTGCTGCAGGCCGCGCAGCGCACCACGGACGATGCTGTGCGGCTGACGGCGCAGTTGCTCAGCCTGACCCGGGCGGAGCATGGCCCGGACATGGACAAGCGTGCAGAGGTCGAGCTGGTGGCGCTGGCCCGGCAGGTGACGGAAGACCATTTGTGGCGCTCGCACGAGCGCGGCGATGACCTGGGGTTTGAGGCCTTGTCATCGCGTGTGTTGGTGCATGGCAATGCCTTGTTGTTGCAGGAGGCTTTGGCCAATCTGATTGACAACGCCATGCACCACGGCGGGCGGGGGGTGCACATCACCGTCAGGGTAGGGCCCCAGAGCCTGGAGGTTGAAGACAACGGCCCGGGCATCGCGCCCGAGCACCAGGCCCATGTGTTCGAGCGCTTTTACCGCGCTGCAGCGGCCGGCGTCAGTGGCAGTGGCCTGGGCCTTGCCATTGTTCAGGAAATTGCGCGTCAGCACGGCGCGCAAGTGCAGGTACACAGCCCGGTGCACGATGGGCGCGGGACGCGAATTCGTTTGTACTGGCCTGCCTGATTGCATACAGAAAAACCCTAATTTGCTTAAATTTTGGGCAAATAAAGGCATTTTTCGGGATTCATTGTATACATTACGGCCCAAGGAGACCGATGGCATGAATGCCTTGCGACGCACACCAGAACCTCAGGATGGGCACGATGACTCCGCCTCTGCGGCGGTCAAGGCGCAGCTGCGTTTGCGCGAGTGGGTGCTGGCCGGGGAGTTGCCTGCAGGGGGTCGCGTGACCGAGGTCATGCTGGCGCAGCGCTTGGGCGTGTCGCGCACGCCGGTACGTGCGGCCTTGGTCAAGCTGGAGCAGGAGGGTTTGTTGCAGGCCCTGCCCAATGGCGGCTTTGGGGTGCGCACGTTTTCCGAACAGGAAGTGGCCGATGCGATCGAGTTGCGCGGCACCTTGGAAGGGCTGGCGGTGCGGCTGGCCGCAGAGCGCGGTGTGCGCGCTGCGGTGCTGGAGCAGGCGCGTGCCTGTCTGGACGAGATTGACGAGGCTTTGCGCGATGCGTCGCTGAGCGAGGCGATGTTCTCCCGCTATGTGGAGCTCAATGCGCGCTTTCATCGTTTGTTGACCGAGATGCCGGGCAGCGAGGTGTTGCGCCAGGAGATTGAGCGGGCAGCGGCGCTGCCGTTTGCGTCGCCTTCGGGTTTTGTGGGGGTGCGTGTGGGCGATGCGGCTGCGAGGGACGCGCTGGTGGTGGCGCAGTATCAGCACCGGCAGGTGCTGGAGGCCATTGCCCGGCGCGAGGCGGGTCGCGCCGAGGCGCTCATGCGTGAGCACTCGCGTCTGGCGCGCCAGAACATGCAGCAGGCGCTGCGCGCACCGGCCGGGCAGGCTTTGCCCGGTGTGCAATTGATCCGTTCGGCCTGAGCCGGACACTAACGACATTGGAGACAGTCATGTTTGTGAAAAACACCTGGTATGTGGCCTGTTCCTTGGCCGATCTGGACGCCTTGGGCGACAAGCCCCTGGGCCGCACGATTTGCAACGAGAAGATGGCGTTTTTCCGTGACGCCTCGGGCAAGGTGGTGGCGGTGGAGGATTTTTGTCCGCACCGTGGCGCGCCCATGTCGCTGGGCACGGTGTGCAAAGGGCAGTTGCGTTGCGGCTACCACGGCCTGGAGATGGACGGCACCGGCAAGGCCGTCAGCATGCCGGGCCAGCGGGTGCGCGGTTTTCCGGCGGTCAAGAGTTATGCGGTGGTCGAGCGTTATGGCTTTGTCTGGGTCTGGCCCGGCGACCCGGCCCAGGCGGACGAGGCGCAGATGCCCGTGTTCAGCTTTTTTGACGACCCGGCCTGGGCCTATGGCGGCGGGCTGTACCACGTGAAGGCGGACTACCGCCTGATGATCGACAACCTGATGGACCTGACGCACGAGACCTATGTGCACGCCACCAGCATTGGCCAGCCCGAGATTGACGAGACGCCGTGCGAGACCAAGGTCGATGGCGACAAGGTGGTGCTGCAGCGGCACATGGAAGGGATTCAGGCGCCGCCGTTCTGGCGCATGGCCATGCAGGCCAATGGCCTGGACCCCGAGGCCAAGGTGGACCGCTGGCAGATTTGCCGCTTCACGCCGCCGAGCCACATCATGATCGATGTGGGGGTGGCGCTGGCGGGGCACGGTGGTTTTGATGCGCCTGCCGACAAGAAGGCGTACAGCGTGGTGGTGGACTTCATCACGCCCGAGACCGAAACCTCGCACTGGTACCACTGGGGCATGGCGCGCAACTTCAAGCCCGACGATGCCACCTTGACCGACAGCATTCGCAAAGGCCAGGGCACGATTTTTGGCGAAGACATGGAGATGCTGGAACGCCAGCAGGCCAACTTGTTGCGCTGGCCTGAGCGCAAGCTGTTGATGCTCAACATCGACTCGGGTGGTGTACAGGCGCGCCGCGTGATTGAGCGCTGGCTCGCCAAGGAACAAGCCAACGCCACGGAGGCCGCATGAGCGAGCAAGACAACCCTTTGATTGACGACGGCGCGGCCTTCGAGGCCGTGCTGGCCAAGACCGGCATCACGGTGCAGGTGCCCAGCGACAAGACGCTGCTGCAGGCCTTGCTGGACGCGGGGGTGGAGGTGCCATTTTCCTGTTCTGAAGGGATTTGCGGCACTTGTGTCACCAAGGTGCTGTGCGGCACGCCCGATCACTGGGACAGTTACCTCCTGCCCGAAGAGCAGGAAAAAGGTGATCAGATCATGCCGTGCTGTTCGCGCAGCAAGACGGCGCGCCTGACACTGGATTTGTGACAACCCCCATGAACATGAACGCGACCTTGGTACTGGTGCCGGGACTGATGTGTGACCACACGGTGTGGGATGCCATGCGCACGCACATGGGCCCTGCCGGGTTGAGCGCCGTTGTGCCTGACCACGGGCGCGCCAACAGCCTGACGCAGATGGCCGAGCAGATTCTGCAGCGTTACGCCGGGCCACTGAATGTGGCGGGGCACTCCATGGGCGGTCGCGTGGCGATGGAGATGTGGCG
>JBEEOS010000007.1:0-33123 GCA_041191485.1 Pseudomonadota bacterium | reverse complement strand
GGACCGGGCCTGTGCGCAGGCCTGGCCGACGCAGCCCCGCGCTGGGACGATGTGCAGTGGCTCATTGGCCAAACCCGCTTGCCCGTGCTGCTCAAAGGCATCACCCAAGCACAGGACGCCCGCCAGGCGCTGCAGATCGGCGCTGCAGGCGTGATCGTCAGCAACCACGGCGGCCGTGTGCTCGACACCGTGCCTGCAACCGCCGAGCTGTTGCCCCGTGTGGTGGACGCCGTACGCCAAGAGCGCAAAGACGCCCTGGTGCTGGTGGACGGCGGCATCCGGCGCGGCACGGACCTCTTCAAAGCCCTGGCCCTGGGCGCCGATGCCGCCCTGGTGGGGCGCCCCGCCCTGTATGGCCTGGCTCATGCGGGCGCGCGTGGCGTGGCCCATGTGCTGCGCTTGCTGCGCGACGAATTCGAAACCACACTGGCCCTGACCGGCTGCGCCAGCGTCAAAGACATTGCCATGGACCGCCTGTGGCCGCTGGAGCCTCTGGCACACACCAAGCCCACTTTTTTGACTGCCGCATGATCACCCTCTCGCACGAGCCCCCACGTCGGCCCTACCGTATTCACCACAGTCGCACCTGGCGCGTCACGGGTGCAGTCTTGCTTGCACACGTCGCCGTGGCGTGGCTGCTCACCTTGGGCATGCTGAGCCAGCAGCCCACCACCGGCGAGGCGGACAACATCATCATGGCCAGTGTGATCATGGACACCCCTGCTCCGCCAGCCCCCAAGCCGCAGCCGGTGCAACCCAAGGTCAAACCCCAACCGCCATCCAAACCCACCCCTGTGGTTCAGCCCCAACTGCAGCCCAGCCCGGTCGTCACCCAGGCAGCCCCTACCGAGGCAGCCCCCATCGTGCCCGCCGCTGCCCCCAGCCCCACTGCGGCACCAGCCGCCGGCAGCCAGCGCCCCAACACCACGCCAAGCCCGGCTGTGGTGCTGCCCTCCACGGACGCCGACTACCTCAACAATCCCACACAGCCCTATCCACGCATCAGCCGCCGCATGGGTGAGCAAGGCACGGTGGTGATCCGCGTCTTCATCAACACCGAAGGCCGCGCAGAAAAGGCCGAAATCCGCACTTCCAGCGGCTACACCCGTCTGGACGATGTGGCCCTGGACACCGTCAAGCGATGGCGCTTTGTGCCCGGCAAGCGTGCAGGTGTGCCCGAGGCCATGTGGTTCAACGTGCCCGTTCGCTTTGTTCTTGACTGATTCATCCGTTTTCGATTGACAGGAGTTTTCTCATGCCCACTTCTTTTGGCATTTCCCACATCTGGCTGCAAGGTGACATCGTCACCCGTCTGATCCTCATCGCCCTGATCGGCATGTCGGTCTTGAGCTGGGTGGTCATCGTGCTCAAGGCCCTGGACGTCTGGCGCCACAAGCAAACCGCACTGACCAGCGAACAGTTCTGGCACACCACCAGTCTGGCCGAAGGGCTGGCCGTGCTCAGCCAACGCCCAGGCAACCTGTTCTACACGCTGGCCCAGGTCGGTCAGGAGGCCACAGAACACCACCAGGCCGCCCAAAAACAGCTGCATGACCGTTTGGACATCAGCGACTGGGTCACGCGCAGCCTGCGCAACACGATTGACGACCACACCACCCGCCTGCAAAACGGCCTGGCCATTTTGGCGTCCATCGGCTCGACTGCGCCGTTTGTCGGCCTGTTCGGTACCGTGTGGGGCATTTACCACGCGCTGGTGAGCATCGGCGTCAACGGCAGCGCCAGCATCGAAGCCGTTGCCGGCCCCATCGGCGAGACGCTGATCATGACGGCGCTGGGCTTGGCCGTGGCGATTCCGGCGGTGCTGGGCTACAACGCCCTGGTGCGCGGCAACAAATTCGTCATCGCCCGCATGAACCGCTTTGCGCACGACCTGCACGCCTACTACGTGACCGGCGCCCGCGTGACGCCGTCTTCCAACAGCAACGCCTGAAGCCGCCCCCAGGAGACACCCATGTCCTTTGAAGTCAGCGACAGCGACGAGGTAATGAACGAAATCAACATGACACCCCTGGTGGATGTCATGCTGGTGTTGCTCATCATCTTCATCATCACCATCCCGGTGGTGCAGCACGCAGTCAAGGTCGAGCTGCCGCGCGCCAGCAGCACCCAAGACAAAACCCCGCCCGAAAACCTGCAACTGGCCGTGGATGCGCAGGGCCAGTTCTTTTTAGGCAAGCAGCCCGTGGCCGCCGATGCGCTGGAAAGCGCCCTGCGCGAACACGCCGGCAAAGACCCGCAACCGCAGCTCTACATTCGCGGCGACAAGAAAGTGCCTTATGAGCACGTGGCCGAGGCCATGAGCGCTGCGCAGCGTGCGGGCCTGACCAAGATCGGCTTTGTGACCGAAGGCAAACGGCCTTGAACCGCCAAGGCCCTACCCCATGAGCCCCCGTCCACCCAGTTCACCCAGCACTGCGCCCTCTGCCGCAAGTGCTCAACCACGCCCGGTGAGCGAGGGGGCGCCCATCGTGCTGGACAGCGAGGCCTTGTTCGGGGGGCAGCAAACCGTGCTGATTCGCCACCAGGGCGAGCTCTACCGTTTGCAGAAGACCCGACAGGGCAAGCTCATTCTGACCAAATAAACCTTCGCGGCGCCAGCCGGCGCACTGGGCCGCCTGATAGGGTTTATCAGGCGTCGGCTTTCCAGATCAGACGCGAACGCATCTGTCGATCCGGTAGAGGGCGGTCCTGCACCCAGCGCCCATGGGATTTGTGCATGATTCGCTCTACCAGCCCCAGCCCAAGACCCAAGCCATCATGCAAATGCTCTTGCGCACTTGAGCTGGAGGCAAGATTGTTGGGGTCATCCCAAACCTCCAGCACCGTCTCCTGCCCGACACGGTACACACTCACAACGATGCCTGTCCCAGAGGGCGTGTGAACAATCGCATTGCGGATCAGGTTCGCAACCGCCAGCCCCAGCAAGGTCACATCGCAATGCACCTGCGCATCGCGCGCCAGTGGGCTGATGTCGCAGCGCATCGCATGCCCCCACAGCTGTGCCTGAGCCATCAAGGATTGGGTCTGGGCTTGAGCGAGTTCAGGCAAATCAATGCAGCTTTTGTGAAGACGCACATCGGCCGCCTGCTCACCTCGAGCCAGTGCCAGGAGCTGCTCCAGTATCTGCCCTGCTCTGAGCGCCTGCGTTTTGATGTCCTTGATCTGGGACAGATCCCCGTCAGCCACCTGGTGGGAGAGCAGAGCCAACGTGGTCAAGGGTGTTCGCAGTTCGTGTGCAACATCCGAGGCGAAGAGTTTTTCTCGCCGAATCTGGCCCTGGAGTCGATCAACCAAAGCCTGGACAGAACGCGCCAGCGCTGAATACTCCACAAAAGGATAGTTTTGACTCCAGCCGGCAGGCAAGCTTGAAGTTGCCTCCACATGCGACACATCAGCACGCAGTACACGCAGAGGTTGCGTCACGCGCCTGGACACCCCCCACAACACCACCAGCAGCAAAGGCATCAACAAGGCGCCTGGCCAGGCAATGTCCAGAGCAATATCGGAGGCCAGGTCCATCCGGTCGGCTTTGTTCATCATCACCGACACGATGTAGCGCTCACCCTTGAAAGTGCGGATGGAGGTGTACATACGCCAACTTTGAAGATCTTGGCCATGCAGAACATTGACCCATTGGTGTCCCACAGCAGGGGGATGCTGCCAATCCAGCTGTGACGCCAGGCGGTGACTGTCCTGTACCAACTGTCCATCTTTCCAGGCCAACAGGGCTGAAGCCTGGACATAGGGATTGGGGCGATCAAAATTCGCATCCGATACCGTCAGCGCAGACACCTCAGGCATCACGCCTTGCCAAAATTGCGCAAGGGATTGCAGCTGCCCGTCAATGATTTCCTCGGCCTCTTCAATGCCCTTGTAATAACCCACCAGCACAATGGCCACCCACATCGAGACAACAGCCAAACTTGACCATGTCAGCAAATAACGGCCCAGCGTACGTGCAGAGGAGGTCATGCTTGTGCCTTACTCCTGCACCACAAGGTAGTAGCCTTGCCCGCGCAAATTGGCAATCCAGCCCTCGCCCAATTTTTTGCGCAAATGGTGGATATGAACCTCAACCGTGTTGCTCTCTGCCTTGTCGCCATCTTCATGCACGGCAGCATCGAGTCGGGCACGGTTGACCACGTCGCCAGCGTTTTGCGCCAACATCCACAAAATCTCGAACTCACGCGAGCGCAAGTCCAGCAGTTGTTGGTGCAAATACACTTTGCGCGCCATCGGATCGAGGCGCAGCGGTCCCACTACAAGCTCCGGGCGTGCTCGTCCAGCCATGCGCCGCAGGGCAACACGAATGCGCGCCAGCAATTCATCCACGTCAAACGGCTTACCCAGGTAATCATCAGCCCCCAGGTCCAGGCCTTTGACACGGTCCTCCACCTGATCGCGTGCCGTCATGATGACAATCGGCGTCTGTGTATTGAGTTCGATCCGCTCCTGAGCCATATCCCCGCTGCGCAGCCACTGCACCAGGGTCAAGCCATCGCCATCTGGGAGACCCAAATCGAGCAGGACCAAATCGACCTGCTGCGCCCGCAGGTACAACTGGGCTTGTGCAAGGGTGCTGCACAGCTTGGCGTGAAAGCCTGCTTTCTTGAGCACCGAAACCAGCGCCTTTCCAAGGCTGGAGTCATCTTCAACAATCAACGCATGCATCTGTTTTCAATCCCGGGTGGACAGCATTGATTATCGGTGAGCATAAAAAAACCGCCGGCAAGCGGCGGTTTCAAAGTCAGTGCGTCAAATCACTTGAAAGGCTCAGGACGGGGCGTGATGTCCGAAGAGGCCGGCAAGATAGGCAGTTTGAAGTCGGGCTGGTCACCCGTGAGCGTCATCAGGAAGGCGACCAGTTTGGCGTTTTCGTCAGCTGTGAACTTGCGACCCAGCTGCAAACGGCCCATCACGTCCACCGCCTGCTCCAGCGTGTCGGCAGAACCATCGTGGAAGTAGGGATAGGTCATTTCCACGTTGCGCAAGGTGGGCACCTTGTAGTTGAAGCGGTCTGCATCCTTGCCGGTCACGGCTGCACGGCCATCAGAGGTGTTGCCTTTGAAGGGCTCCACAATACCCATCTTCTGGAAGGAGTTGCCGCCCACGGCTGGACCGTTGTGGCAAGCCACGCAACCTGCGTCCTTGAAGAGCTTGTAGCCCGCGACCTCCTGGCTGTTGAGCGCTTTTTTGTCACCTTTGAGCCACTTGTCAAAGCGCGAGTTGGGCGTCACCAGGGTTTCTTCAAAAGCAGCGATGGCAGCGGTCACCTTGTCGATGTCGATCTTGTTGGTGCCAAACACTTGCTTGAATTCGCTCACATAGCCCGGAATGGACTGCAGGATGTGCACAGACAGTTCGTGCGAGGAGGCCATCTCACCAGGGTTGGCAATCGGACCACCGGCCTGAGCCTTCAGGTCAGCAGCGCGACCGTCCCAGAACTGGGCGACGTTCATGCTGGAGTTCAACACGGTGGGCGCATTGATGGGGCCTTTTTGCCAGTTGTGCCCGATGGAGGTTTTGAGGTTGTCCGTGCCGCCCATGGACAGGTTGTGGCAGGAGTTGCAGGAAATGAAACCCGACTTGGACAGACGCGGATCGAAATACAGCTTCTTGCCCAGTTCCACCATGCCGGGGCTGGTAACCTTGGCGGCCGGGATCGGGCTGATCAACTCTTTTTCTGGCTTGTCGGCGGCAAATGCCCACTGCCCCACCAAGACAGCAGCGGCTACAGCAGAGATTGCAAAGATCTTTTTCATGCTCAAACTCCTTCTTACTTCGTTAAACTCATGATCCTTGCCTGTATTTAACGTTCATTTAACTTTACGGACTTTGCGCAGGATCAACAATTTAACTTTCATTTAATTTTTTAGCCCATCGTCAGACTGCCATCCTGTCTAGGAATTGCAGGGGGTCGGCATGAACTCGGCGATAATCCGGAAGCTGTAAATCCTCCCCTTGAACGACACATGAATCTCAAGCCTTGGAGTGTGGTGCTTGGCGGCGGGCTCATGGGCCGTTTACTGGCCAGCACCCTGGCCCGAGACGGCCACCGCGTAGAACTTTTCGAAGCCCAACAAGCCGATGCACAAGGCGCTGCCGCCCGCGTGGCAGCGGCCATGCTGGCGCCCTTGGCGGAATCGGCCATCACCGAGCCGGGTGTCGTGCGCATGGGCGAATACGCGCTCTCGCGCTGGCCGCAATTGCTGCAGACCTTGTCTGAGCCGGTCTACTTTCAGCGCAACGGCACGCTCATCCTCTGGCACCGCCAGGACCAGGCCGAAGCGCGTCGTTTTGCGCAGCTGATCGCACGCAACCAGCAAGGTCAACCCAGCCTGCCGGCGCCTGTGGCCCTGGATGCAGAGGCCCTGGCCGAACACGAACCGGCCGTGGCCCAACGCTTCGCGCAGGGCTTGTACCTCCCCGGCGAGGGCCAGCTGGACAACCGCCAACTGCTGTCAGCCTTGTGGAAGGATCTGCAGCAACAAGGGGTGCACCTCCATTGCGACAGTCCAAGGGATGTGACCGACTTTTCACCGGGTACCCCCGGGCAGCCTGATTGGGTGTTTGACTGCCGCGGCCTGGGTGCTCGCAGCGAATGGAAGCAATTGCGCGGCGTACGCGGCGAAGTCGTTCGCCTGCACGCCCCCGAGGTCACGCTGCAACGCCCCACCCGATTGATCCACCCCCGCTACCCCATCTATATTGCGCCCAAGCAGGACCATGTGTTTGTGATCGGCGCTACGGAAATCGAGACCGAAGACCTCTCGCCTGCCAGCGTGCGCTCCACACTGGAGCTGCTCAGCGCCGCCTACACCGTGCACAGCGGTTTTGCCGAGGCGCGCATTCTGGAAGTCCTCACGCAGGCGCGCCCCACCCTGCCCGACAACCTGCCCGCTGTGCGCGCCCTGACGCCGCGCACCTTGCAAATCAACGGCCTTTACCGCCACGGCTTCATGATTGCCCCGGCGATGCTGGACGTGGTCATGCAATGGGTTCACTCACAAGACACGTCCTTGGCCAAGCGCTTTGACATGCGATTCGAACATGACTGAACCCCAAGCCTTGACCATCACCCTCAATGCGCAAAGCTTGAGCCTGCCCGCCGGCGCCAGCCTGGCCGATGCCGTGCAGGCCTGCGGCATCACGCCGCCTTTTGCGGCCGCAGTCAATTTGCAGTTTGTGCCCAAAAGCCAATACGCCACGCACCTGCTGAAAAGCGGTGACCGCATCGAACTCATCTCCCCCATCACCGGAGGCTGACCTCTCATGAGCGCTTCGACTTCTGACGCCCTGGTCCTGTACGGCCAAAGCTTTGACTCCCGCCTGCTGCTGGGCACCTCGCGCTATCCCTCGCCCGCCGTGCTGCTGCAGGCCATCGAGCGCTCTCGCCCGGCCATGCTCACGGCTTCCTTGCGTCGCCAAACCGGTGCAGGCAACGCCTCGCAGGACTTCTGGAATTTGCTGCGCCAGTCCGAAGTGCCGGTCTTGCCCAACACGGCTGGTTGCCACAGCCTGCAAGAAGCCATCACCACCGCAGAGATGGCCCGCGAGGTGTTCGAGACCGACTGGATCAAGCTGGAGCTGATCGGCGACGACTACACCCTTCAGCCCGACACCCTGCAACTGGTGGATGCCGCCAGTCGCCTGATCAAATCCGGCTTCAAGGTCTTGCCCTACAGCACGGACGATCTGGTGCTGTGCCAGCGCCTGGTCGATGTGGGCTGTCAGGCTGTCATGCCTTGGGCGGCGCCCATCGGTACCGGCAAAGGCCCCATCAACCCCTACGCGTTGCAAACCCTGCGCCAACGCCTGGATGTGCCGCTGATTGTGGACGCAGGCCTTGGCCTGCCCTCGCACGCCTGCCAGGTGCTGGAGTGGGGTTATGACGCCGTGCTGCTCAATACCGCCGTGGCCTTGGCCCAGGATCCGGTGCAGATGGCGGGCGCTTTTGCCGACGCCGTGCTGGCCGGTCGCGCTGCCTGGCGTTCGGGCGCCATGCAGGCCCAGGACCACGCGCAGCCCAGCACCCCGGTACTGGGCACACCGTTCTGGCACCAGGACAAGAACGCATGAACGCACGCCAGGCCTTGACACAAGAGCTGGTCCGCTTGCACGCGGCCATGCAGACCGAACACGCTTGCACGTTTGAACAAGCATTGGTCAGCGATGAGCTCGGCCTTGCCGATGAACAAGCCGCTGTGCGCCAGGCCTGCCGCATGCTGGGGTTTGTGGAAGAGGATGTGCAACTGCTGGACCAGGCCTGGCAGCGCCAGAGCCAACGCACAGGCCGCTTTGACCCGCAACACTGGCCTGACGAGCCACAGGACTTTGACATCGCGCCCTGGCCGCGCACGAAAGCTTTCGCCCCTTGCCCACAAAGTCTGGGGCTGTACGCCGTCTTGCCCGACGCGCAATGGGTCGCTCGCATGGCGCAAGCGGGTGTGCCAACCGTGCAGCTGCGCTTCAAGTCCACCGACATGGAAGCCGTGCGCCGCGAAGTGCGTGCCGCTGTACAAGCCGTCAAGGGCAGCCAGAGCTTGCTCTTCATCAACGACCATTGGCAGATTGCCATGGAAGAAGGCGCCTATGGCGTGCACCTTGGCCAGGAAGACATGGACGACGCACAGCTGGAGACCATTCGGCACGCGGGCCTGCGCCTGGGGCTGAGCACGCACGGCTACGGCGAACTGCTGCGCGCGCAAGCCGTCAGCCCCAGTTACCTGGCATTGGGTGCCGTATTTGCGACCACTCTGAAAAAAATGAAAACCGCGCCGCAAGGCCTGGGGCGTTTGGGGGCCTATGCACGCCTGATGCGCGGGCGCAGCCTGGTGGCCATTGGGGGCATTGACCTGAGCGCCGTGCCCGACGTGATGCGCACTGGTGTGGGCTCAATTGCTGTGGTGCGCGCCATCACGGCTGCAGACCAGCCTGAGCAGGCCGCGCAGGATTTTCAGCGCGCCATGCAATCGGTCTGATGCACTTGCGAGCGCTGGTCGGACCTCAATCCAGTGCCAACAGATCAGCCGCTTCTTGCGCGGCGACACGCCCTTCGTCCGTCGGAACCACCCACACCTGCACAGCGCTGCTGGCAGCGTGAATGGCCACAGGTGCATTCCCCCGCGCCTGCTCATTGGCGCGCGGATCCAACTGCACACCCAACCACTGCAGCTGATGCGCCGTTTGCGCGCGCACCTTTGCGTCATGCTCGCCAATACCGCCGCTGAACGCGAGGACATCGAGCCCCTGCATGCAGGCCACCATGGCCCCGCTCTCGCGCACAAGCCGGTGCACAAACAAGTCCACCGCCAGCCTGGCTTGGGGCGCATGGCTCTCGTGGAGCGTGCGCATGTCCGCGCTCAGACCCGACACACCCAACAAGCCACTTTGTTTGTAAAGCAGCGTTTCGATCCGATCGTGGTCCCAGCCTTGTGCCAACAACTCCAGCACCACGCCAGGGTCCAAAGCGCCGCTGCGCGTACCCATCATCAATCCGTCGAGCGCCGAGTAGCCCATGCTGGTGGCCACGCTGCGCCCCTGCACCGCGGCACAGACGCTGGCCCCATTGCCCAGGTGCGCCATCAGCACACGGCTCTGTGCACGGTCACTGCACTGCTGCAACTGGCCCATGATGAATTGGTAAGAAAGCCCATGAAAACCATAGCGCCTGATGCCCTGCTGGTGCAAGGCCTCAGGCAGCGCAAAACGTTGATGCAGCTCGGGCATGCTGGCGTGGAAAGCCGTGTCAAAACAGGCCACTTGTGGCACACCTGCAAAAGCCTGTGCAAAAGCTTCAATGCCAGCCAGATTGGCGGGTTGATGCAGCGGTGCCAGTGAACACAAGGCCTTGAGCGCCTGCAAGACCTCTTCATTGACCTGTACGCTTTGGGTGAAGCGTGTGCCACCATGCACCACGCGATGGGCCACCGCAGCGATAGGAGGCAAATCGCCGCAAGCACTCAACAGTGTTTGCAAGCGCTCCAAAGCCATGGGCCATGGGGACTGCGAACGGATCGCAGGCAAGACCTCTTGGTGATGCTGATCGGCATGGCTCCAACTCAACACCGGCTGCCCATCGGGCTGCAAGCCGGTACAGGCGCCCACGAGTACGCCCGGGCGCATGCCCTGCGGGCCACGCACATGCACCGAAAACTTCAGCGACGAAGAGCCAGCGTTGACGGCAAGAATGGCCATGCGCGGCGCCTTTCAGGATGGATCGAATTTCTCGCGGGCTTGCTGCAGGTCTTGCGCCTTGCAGCGCTGGGCGTGTGCTGCCACCAGCGCCAACAAGGCAGAAGACACGCGGGCTGCAGGCCCATCCGCCCGGCTGGTCAACGCAATTGGCACCCCTGCGCCCAACACCAGGCCCGAGCCACTGGCCCCAGCCAGGTACTCCAGCTGTTTGGCCAGCATATTGCCCGACTCCAGATCGGGCACCAGCAAGATGTCTGCATCACCCGCCACGGGAGAAACAATGTGCTTGATCTGCGCGGCCTGCACTGAGATGGCGTTGTCAAACGCCAGGGGGCCGTCCAGCACACCACCGCGAATCTGGCCGCGATCGGCCATCTTGCACAAGGCTGCCGCATCCAGCGTGGAGGCAATGGCCGGATTGACCGTCTCCACCGCCGACAGGATGGCGACCTTGGGCTGTGGTGTTCCCATCTGGCTGACGAAATCGATGGCGTTTTGGACAATGTCCACCTTGTCCATCAGACTGGGAGCGATGTTGAGTGCCGCATCAGTCACCCACAAAGGCTTGGGGTAGGTCGGGACATCGAAGCGAAACACATGTGACATTCGTTTGCCCGTGCGTAAACGCGACTGCTGCAAAACGGCCTGCAGCAACTCATCGGTATGCAGACTGCCCTTCATGAGGATGTGTACATCACATTGCGCGGCCAGCGCTGCGGCCTTCTCGGCGGCGGCGTGGCTGTGCGGCACGTCCACCAATTCAACGCCAGCGATGTCCAGGCCTGCCTGCTCGGCCATGGCGCGAATTTTGTAGGCCGGTCCGACCAGCACAGGCACGATCAGCCCATGCGCTGCTGCATCCAGGGCGCCCGCCAGTGACTCGGCATCGCAAGGATGCACCACCGCACAGCGCAAGGCCTCCAGGCCTTCGGCTTTGAGCAACAGCTGCTGCAAGCGGGCTTGCGGATCAAACAACTGGATCAGCGGAGCATGAATTTTGGGGCGACGAATTTTTTGCACAGGTGCAAGCACCACAGCCTGCCCCCGGATCACGTCTTGGCCATGCTGGTTGACGACCGTGCAGCCAAGCGTGACCCGATGTTGTTCGTCCTGCTTGGAGGTCACTGTCACGCGGACATTGAGGGTGTCACCCACTCGAACCGGCAATATAAACTGCAGGTCCTGTTCCACATAAATGGTGCCCAGCCCCGGAAATTGGGTCCCCAGCACAGCAGAAATCAAGGCCCCACCCCACATGCCATGTGCAATCACACCATGGAACAAGGTCTGGTCCGCGTACTCCGGGTCCAGGTGTGCGGGGTTGGTGTCGCCAGACACGGCAGCAAAGGCGGCAATGTCGGCCTGGGTCAGGGTGCGGGTGTGACTGGCACTTTGCCCGACGACAAGTTCGTCGTAGGTGTGGTTCTCAGTCCATTCGGTGGCTGCAGTGGTGTTCATGACGGCAAATTCGCTGTGTCCAATGTCTGCAGTATGCCCAAAGTTCATTTCAGCTTGACAGCGGCCCCGGTTCGCGCACTCCTGGCCAAGGCTTCGAGTGTGGCTGCGTTGTCGATGCTCGCTTGCGCTGCGCGAGCCACAGCGTCGTGGTCCTGCTCGCGAATGACTTTGGCAAAAGCCTCCGCCGCAAAACGAAACCCACTGCCCGAAGGCGAGCGAATGTCTTCAAAGGCCAGGGTGTTGGCGATGCCACGGCGCAAACGCATCTGGCTGGGCAAATACCCATGCGGGCTTTGCCCCACAGCATCAGCCGTGTGGTTAAGGTACTCGGTCTCCAGCGTGCCGGCGCTGCCGCTGATGGTGGCGTGGCGCACATTGGCCACATCCATGGCGCACATGAGCTGGGCGCGGCGACCGTCGGCATATTCCAGCGTGGCCGTGGTCGCCATGTCCACTCCGCTGGCCGTCCAGCTGGACTGCGCCAGCACACGCACCGGCGCCTGCCCCATCACCAGACGAATCAGGCTCAGAGGGTAACTGCCTGCGTCCAGCAGGGCACCGCCGCCAAGAACGGGGTTGAAACGGATATTGCCCGTGGCCTGCGGGGCCAAAGTGAAACCAAACGTCGCCTGTACCGAGCGCACCTGACCAATAGCCCCGGACGCCAGCAAGGCCAGCATATCGCCCGTTTGCGGCTGAAAGTAATACGGAAAAGACTCCAGCAGCATGACCCCGTGCTGGCGAGCCGTGTCGAACATTTCCTGTGCAGATGCCCGCGTCAGAGTCAGCGGTTTTTCACAGAGCACATGTTTGCCGGCACGGGCCGCCGCCATCGCCCAAGGAGCATGCATGGTGTTGGGCAAGGGCAGGTAAATCGCCTCGACGTTCGGGTCTGCCAGCAAGGCCTCGTAGCTTGCCCAGGCTTGCGGCAAGCCATATTGATCAGCAAACGCTTGCGCTTTGCTCAAGTCCCTGCTGGCCACAGCCACAACTTCGACCTGATCGCTGGGCAACACATCACGCACAAAACCGTGGGCTATTTTTGCGCAGCCCAAAACGCCCAGTTTCAAACGCTTGCCCATGAGCACCCCAAATAGAAAAGGGGCAACAGATCAATCTGTTGCCCCTGAAATAAATGGTCGGCGTGGCGGGATTCGAACTCGCGACCCCTTGCACCCCATGCAAGTGCGCTACCAGGCTGCGCTACACGCCGACAAGACCCGAATTATAGCGTGAATTCAAGGCTCAAATCGAGAGCAAGTCACGAATTTGAGCCAACTCCTGTCGCAGTGCCGCCAAACCTTGCGCGTCGACTTCATCCACCACCAAAACACCAGCAGCCAGAGTCTGCTCTGAAAAGGTTTCCTCTGTTTCGTCCTCGTAGACAGCTGGATGACGCTGCGTATGGGCCAGCTCCTGCAAGCGGTTACGGGCGCCACTGATGGTGAACCCCTGGTCATACAGCAGGTCACGAATGCGGCGAATCATCAGCACTTCGTGGTGCTGGTAATACCGTCGATTGCCCCGGCGCTTGACCGGACGCAACTGCGTAAATTCCTGCTCCCAATAGCGCAGCACATGCGGCTTGACACCGCACAACTCGCCCACTTCACCAATGGTGAAGTAGCGTTTGGCAGGAATGGGTGGCAAGGAAGTGTCCATCGGCTCAAGAACTTACGCGGAAAACCTTGTAGCTTACTGCAACAAGAGCCGAGACGCAAAATCTTGTCAAAAAAAGAAACGGAGCGGCACTTCTGCCTGGATTCGCCCCCGTTCCGCTCAGGCGTAAAGCTGCTGATAGGCCTGCGCAAAGCGGGCATAGCGCTGGGCGACGCCCTCGTCCAGGCCGCGCGGCATGAACACTTGTGCCACCGGGGGCTGAATGCACACCTCTTGCACACGCCCACCTGTGGCCAGCCACGCCAGACGAGCCGCCCCCAGGGCACCGCCGGTGGCTCCCCCCTCGTGAATGCGCAAGGGCACACCCAGTACATCAGCCAACAACTGGGCCCACCAGGCACTGCGCGAGCCGCCCCCCACCAGCGACAGACCAGAGCAGGGTAGCTGACTCGCGTCCAGGGCCAGCCAGCCATCTTTGAGGCCCCAGCTCACCCCTTCCACCACAGCATAGGCCAAGTCCGCGCGCTCGTGGGCTGTGCGCAAGTGCAGCCAGCCGCCACAGGCCTGCGGGTTGTTGTGTGGCGAGCGTTCACCGCTGAGATAAGGCAAGAACAAAGGCGCATTCGCTCGGCGCTGGATGTCCAGCGTCGCTGCATCGGCCAGCAAACTGGCCTCATCCACATAACCCAGCTGGCGGCAAGCCCAGGTGACGGCACTGGCTGCGCTGAGCATGACCGACATCTGGTGCCAGCGCCCTGGCAAAGCGTGACAAAACGCATGAACCGCCTTGTCAGGATTGGGCACGAACCGCTCACCGGATACAAAAACCACACCGGAAGTACCGAGCGATACAAAGCCTTCACCGGGATTGACCAGCCCCATGCCCACAGCGCTGGCGGCATTGTCACCTGCGCCACCGGCGACGATCACTTCGCCTTGCAAACCCCAGGCATCCACCCAAGCAGGCAGCAAAGGCGCGCTGGCATGACTGCCTTCCACCAACCTGGGCATTTGACTGGCTCGCATGCCTGTGGCTTTGAGCAGGGGCTCGGACCATTGGCGCTTCTCAACATCCAGCCACAATGTGCCCGAGGCGTCGGACATATCGCTCACGGCCTCACCCGTGAGCTTCAGACGCAACCAGTCTTTGGGCAAAAGCACGCGTGCAACACGCGCAAACACCTCCGGTTCATGCTCAGCCACCCACATCAGTTTGGGGGCCGTGAAACCGGGCATGGCCAAGTTGCCACTGATCTGAGCCAGCTCCGGGAAAGCCTGGGTAAGTTGCTCACACTGCGGCCCACTTCGCCCATCGTTCCACAAGATGGCTGGGCGCAACACCTGTTCATCTGGGTCCAGCAAGACGGCGCCGTGCATTTGCCCGGACAGGCCGATGGCCCTGATACGCTTCATGAGCGACGGGTGCTCGGCCAAGAGCTGCGCCATCACTTTTTGAACAGCCTGCCACCAGTCCTGCGGGGCTTGCTCGGACCACAAGGGTTGTGGATGACTCAAATGCAGAGCCACATGGGCCGAAGCCAAAACCTGATGGTTGTCATCCAGCACCAAGGCCTTGAGCTCAGAAGTGCCTAGATCGAGTCCCAAAAACACAATGTGATTCCTGTTCAGAAATTAACAGACAGTTGACAGTCTCAAACAGCGCCTTTGAAGCGCGTCATGGATTGACGACGAAACTCTGTGGGGGTCATGCCCTTGATGTCCATGAAGCGTCGGTTGAAATTGGCCACATTGTTGAAACCGACTTCGTAGCAAATGGCAGCCACCAATTGATCGGATTCCATCAACAGCTGGCAAGCCCGATTGATACGCAGGCGGTTGACGAAGTCCGTGAACGTATTGCCTGTGGCTTTTTTGAAATAACGACTGAACTGGCTCTCGCTCATGGCCATGCGCTCGGCCATGTCGGCAGCAGAAATGTCTTCGCCCAGATTGTTCATGATGCTTTCAAGCATGGCTTCAATGCGATTGAGCGAAGCGTCATCGTCATCGCTTTGCAGCTGCACGCTCGAGAGCAAGCGGTAGTCGGTATGTGCAGCCAGTTCGGACAAAAACGCATAAAACGCAGCCAGCCTCTGCAAGCCTTGTGCCGACTTGACCTGCTCCCAGTGCTGGCGCCCGCGCTCGCCAAACTCGAAAAACTCGATGCCGTACTTGGCGCGCTCGAGCATGGGTAACAAACCGCCCATTTCAGGGATCAACTTGGCCGAAGCCACCAGGGGCTCGTGCGGGAATTGAATCACCAGATCACGTTCGGCCACGCCCTCTTCTGGCACATCGGTAGAGACCCAGTTGTGCGGCAAACGCGGTCCCGTCAGCACCAATTGGCCCGGATGGAATTGCCCGATCCAGTCACCCACAAAAACCTTGCCCGTGGTGGATGTGATCAGGTGAAGCTCGTATTCGTCGTGATAATGCCAGCGCGCCAAAGGCGTAGGGTAGCCATGCGAGAGACAGCGCACAATGCCCAAGCCTTGGCTGTCTTCATAGCCCAATGCCGCGCTGCGGTTGTATTCCTGTTCGCGCTCGGGCTTGCCGCTTCTGGGCATGAGTTCGTGCTTGGCGGGCATGGTTAACCAGAATCTCCTGAAAAGTTGAGGAACTTAGTCCTCGGCGGCATGCGTAGACACGAAATGTGCCACACGCTCGCTCGCACGACGTACCGCGCTCACAAGCCGCGCATCACCTGCCATCTCGCCCCACAACGGTGTATCGCTGCAGAAAGCCACAACCGGGTCGGTTGCGTTGCACATGGCGTGAGCAACAGACGGGTCCATGGCCTGATCCTGGTAGGTGTAGGCGATTTTTCCAGTGTGCCAACGCTGCAAATAAGCCAGAAACAGAGCAGGCAACATGGCCACACTGTCGATGCTCTCGCCACGCGCCAGGCGCTGTCGAATGGTGGGCGCAATAAAACCAGGGATCTTGGAGAAACCGTCCATGGCCACGCGCTGATTGGTATCGCGAATGGCCGGGTTGCCAAAGCGATCGAGCACCACATCGCGGTACCGGGGCAAATCAATCGGACAAGGTGCCTCGGGCGTGTCGAGCACAGGAATGGTGTCGTTCGTCACGTAGTCGTAGGCCATCTGGCGAATGGCGGCATCGTGCGTGCCTTCGTGAATGTAGGTGTAGCCCACAAGCGTGCCCGCCCAGGCGATGCACGAGTGGGTGGCATTGAGCAAGCGAATCTTGGCCTCTTCGTAGGCATCCACCGAAGCCACCATTTCCACGCCAACTTTTTCCCAGGCGGGGCGACCGGCAATGAATTTGTCCTCAATGACCCATTGGATGAAGCTCTCGCCCATCAGCGCCGCCGGGTCGTCCACGCCCGTGGCTGACTTGACGCGCTCACGCACATCGGGCGCAGGCCGGGGCGTGATGCGGTCCACCATGGCGTTGGGGCTGAGGGTGTTGGCTTGCACCCACGCCAGCAAGTCGGCATCCCCAATCAAATCAATGAACTGCAACAGGCCGCTGCGCGAACGATCGCCGTTGTGCCGCAAGTTGTCGCAGTTGAGCAGCGTCACCGGACCGCTGCCTCGGCGCATACGCTCGCGCAAGATGGCGGTCAAAGCCGCATAAATGGTGGGCCCCGCGCGCCCGGCCTTGGCCGCCTCGACGTCAGCGCGCAAATCTGCAAAGGTGCTCAAGTCCAGTTGGTTGTTCGCGTCGAGGTAATAACCGGCCTCGGTCACAGTGAAAGAAATGATGCGTGTGGCGGCATCAGCGCCTTGCGCGATCAACGCGGCCAGATCCGGCGTCCAGGGCAGGACTTTTCGAATGGAAGTGATGCGCTCGTAGCGATGCTCGCCTGCGGGCGAGATGGTTTCGAGGATGTACGCGCCACCTTGTGCGATCAGGGCGTTGATGGTCTCTGCCATGTCGGGGCGGGTGTTGCCGCCGGCCAGGCTCCAGGCATCATCTCCGGTCTTGATGAGTTCGTGCAGATAAACAGCCTGGTGAGCGCGGTGAAATGAGCCCAGGCCCAGATGAAGCATGACGTTCATGGTGATTTTCAATGTTGCTGTTTAAAGATCAAATTGGGTCGGCAGCATGACGACGTCGCGAATGGTCATGCCACGAGGACGGGTCAGCATAAAAAGAACCACCTCGGCCACTTCGGCCGCCTCCAGCAGGCTGCCCTTGTCGCGAGCCTCTTGCAGTTTGTCGGCTGGCCAGTCGGCCAAGAGCGAAGTAATGACTGGCCCGGGTGAAATAGAACCGACGCGGATGCCGTGCCTGAAGACCTGGCGGCGCGTGGTCTGCACAAAGCAATCGATTGCCCACTTGGAGGAGGCATACACCGGCTCCCAGGGGGTCGGAAAATGCGCCGCCAGCGAACTGGTCACAATCACATCGCCGGTTTGGTTTTCGATCATGTGGCGCAGCACATCGCGCACGTTTTTCATGACCACGCTCACATTGAGTTGGACCATGCGGTCGATGGCATCGGGATCGTTGTCCACCAGATCGCCGCCCACATACATTCCCGCATTGGCGTGGAACACATCCACACGCCCCACCCGCTCAAGAATACGCGGCATCAATTGCGCACATTGCTGCGGATCGAGCAGATCTGCCGTCACCGCCACAGCCGACGAGCCATGGGGTGCACACACTTTTTCCAGTGCCTGCACATCCCTATCCACAAACACCACGCATGCGCCTTCGGCCAACATGGCCTGTGCACTCGCCAAGCCGATACCCGAGGCTGCGCCCGTGACGACTGCGGTTTTCCCTTGCAGGCGAAGACTCATGGCAAAACCACCCGACCTTGCGCGTCAAACCAATGTGCCTGCGCCAGGTCAATACGCACCCCCACCCCCTGCCCCGCCTTGAGATCGGTGCGCGTCTGCTGGCGTGTCACCAGCTGCGCTCCGGTAGGAATGGTCACGTAAATGAGGGTTTCGGCCCCCAAGGATTCGACCAGGTCGACCTCCCCATCGGCCATGCCTGCGCCTTGTGCAGTCAAGCTCACGCTCTCTGGACGCAGCCCCAGGGATCCACCCTTTGCACCCGTGGGGGCCTGATCACTGACCGAGCTGGGCAACTTGTCCAGGGCGGTCACATTCATTTGAGGCGTGCCGATGAACTGCGCCACAAACTGGTTGGCTGGGCGGTCGTACAACTCAAGAGGCGAGCCGACTTGTTCGATCTGGCCATCCCGTAACACCACCACACGGTCGGCCAGCGTCATGGCTTCGACCTGATCATGGGTCACATAAATCGTGGTGGCACCCAACTCGCGGTGCAACTTCGCGATTTCCACACGGGTCTGGCCACGCAAGGCTGCGTCCAGGTTGGACAGCGGCTCGTCAAACAGGAACACCTTGGGTGCACGCACAATCGCCCGTCCAATAGCAACACGCTGTCGCTGCCCCCCGGAAAGCTCCTTGGGCGTGCGCTCAAGATAGGGCGTCAGGTTCAGGATGCGCGCGGCGTTTTCCACTTTCAGACGAATCTCCTGCTCAGGCGCTTTGGCCAGCTTGAGCGCAAAGCTCATGTTCTCGTAAACGCTCATGTGCGGATACAGCGCGTAACTCTGGAACACCATGGCCAGATCGCGCTTGCTCGAAGGCAGGTCCGTGATGTTTTTATCGTCGAGCATCAGCGTGCCGCCATCGATACCTTCCAGGCCGGCAATCAGTCGCAACAGCGTGGACTTGCCACAGCCCGAAGGGCCCACAAACACGATGAACTCGCCTTTTTCGATCGACAGGTCGATGCCCTTGATCGCGCGGTTCTCGCCAAAAAACTTCTCAATCCCCTGAAGCTGCAAAAAAGCCATATCCATCTTCCTCAATTCATTTCATCCGGGGTGCTGCAATCACTTCACTGCACCAAACGTAAGCCCCTGCACCAATTGCTTTTGGCTGAACCAGCCAAACACCACAATGGGGGCGATAGCCATCAACGATGCTGCCGACAACATGGCCCAGAACAGGCCCTCGGGGCTGGAGTAACTGGCAATCAACGTAGCCAGCGTGCCGCCTTTGGCAGCCGTCAGGTTCAGACTCCAGAACGCCTCGTTCCAGCTGAGCACCAGGCACAGCAAGCCAGTAGAGGCCAGCCCACCCATGCCCAAAGGCAATAACACCTGACGGAACTCCTGCCACAAGTTGGCGCCGTCCATGCGGGCTGCTTCCAGAATTTCGTGGGGAATGTCCTTGAACTGCGAATACAGCATCCACACCATGATGGGCAGATTCGACAGGGTGAAGATGATGATCAGCGCCAGCGTGGAGTCCAGCAAATGGGCTTTTTGTGCCAACACATAGATAGGCACAAGTGCGCCCACGGCAGGCATCATCTTGGTCGAGAGCATCCACATCAGGATGTCCTTGGTGCGCTTGCTCTTGAAAAAGGCCATCGAGTAGGCCGCTGGTGCTGCAATCAACAAGCCCAGGATCGTCGATCCCACACTGGTGACGATCGAATTCTTGGCGTACAACAAGTAGTCACTGCGCTCCTGAACAATGTGGAAGTTCTCCAGCGTTGGCGTAAAGAAGAACAGCGGCGGCACCGAAATGGCCTGCAATTCGGTCTTGAAGGCCGTGATGATGAGCCAGTACAAGGGGAAAAACAGCAGCAGGGTCACACCCCATGCGCACACAGTGCGTACGGTCAGAGCCAGGGAAAATCGGGAACGTCTTGCCATGTCAGCGCCTCACTTGCCCAGGTTCTTGCCAACGAGGCGGATCATGAACACCGCAGCGATGTTGGCCAATACGACGGCCAGCAAAGCCCCAGCAGAGGCCACGCCGGCATCAAAGCCCAGCAAGGCCTGCTTGAAAATCAGAAAAGCCAGATTGGTACTGGCGTCGCCAGGGCCCCCACCGGTTGTGGTGTAGATCTCGGCAAACACACTCAACAGGAAAATCAGTTCAATCATGACCACCACGGCCACCGAACGACCCAGATGAGGCAGGTACAGGTAGCGCAATTGCTGCAGATAATTGGCACCATCCATGCGCGCTGCTTCGAGCTGCTCACGGTCCATGCTTTGCAGTGCGGTCATGAAAATCAGGGTGGCAAAGGGCAGCCACTGCCAAGTCACGATCATGATGACGGAGACCAGCGGAAAGTCTTCAAGCCAGTTCACCGGCTGCGCGCCAAAAAAGGTCCACACCTGCGCCAGCACCCCATAGATCGGGTTCATCATCATGTGCTTCCACAGCAGTGCATTGACCGAGGGCATCACAAAGAAGGGGGAAATCAAAAGCAGCCTTACCAGGCCGCGCCCCGGGAATGGATCGTCGATGAGCAAACCAATACCAACCCCTAAAACGACCGTGATCACGATCACACTGCCCAGCAGCAGCAAGGTGTTGAGGATGGCGGGCCAAAAGGCGTCATCCGTCATGAAGTATTCAAAGTTATCCAGACCGATGAAGCCGGACTGCTCAGGCGAGAGCAGGTTAAAGCGTATGGTCGAAAAATAAATGGTCATGACCAACGGCACGATCATCCACAAAAACAACGTGACGATCGCGGGCGTCATCAGGACTCGGGGCAAAAAACGGTTCATGGCACGTCCAGGGAAAACAAGCAGGACAGATTCAGGCTTGTGACCCGAAGCGCCCTGCTTTTTTCAACTTCCAATAAAGACAACTTCAACAGGGGTTTTTCGCCCCCCTGCACGGCGAGTCAGACATTACTTGTAGTAACCGGCCTTCTTCATTTCGCGGTCGGCAGCTTTCTGACCGGCTGCCAGCGCGTCCTTGACCGACTTCTTGCCAGCCAGTGCAGCGCTCAGCTCTTGGCCCACATTCATGCCGATGGACTGGAACTCAGGAATAGCGGCAAACTGCACGCCCACGTACGGAGACTTGGGCAGTGTGCTGTCGTTGGGGTTGGCGGTATTGATGGCAGCCAATTCAGCATCTGCAAACACAGCAGCCTTCTTGAACTCGGGGTTCGCGTAGGTGGACTTGCGGGTGCCAGTTGGAACACGAGCCCAGCCATTGGTTTTAGCCACCAGCTCGATGTATTCCTTGCTGGTTGCCCAGGTGACGAACTTCTGAGCGGCATCAGCCTTTTGTGTACCGGCAGGAATGCCCAAGGCCCATGCCCACAGCCAGTTCGAGCCCTTCGGCGTCACCTTCACGGGCGCCTTGGCAAAAGCCACCTTGTCAGCCACTTTGGACTGCTTGGGATCGGTGATGAAGGAGGCTGCAATCGTGGCATCGATCCACATGCCGCACTTACCCTCGTTGTACAGCGCCAGAATTTCGTTGAAGCTGTTGGCTGCAGATCCGGGAGGCGCAGCCTTGTTCATCAGGTCCACATAGAAATTGACAGCGTCGTGCCAGGGCTTGCTGTCCACCTGCGGCTTCCACTTCATGTCGAACCACTGACCACCGTGTGTGTTGACCAAGGTCGTCAGAAACGCCATGTTGTCGCCCCAGCCCGGCTTGCCGCGCAAGCAGATGCCATACACGCCATTGGCCTTGTCGGTCATTTTCACGGCGGCATCGGCTACCTGATCCCAGCTTGGTGGATCGCTGAATTTCACACCCGCTTTGTCGGCCAGATCCTTGCGGTACATCAGCATGGACGATTCACCGTAGAAAGGCACAGCAAACATTTTGCCGTCCACGCTCAGACCATTGCGCATGGCAGGCAGCAGATCGTCGGCATCGTATTTGGCATCGGCCTTGATTTCCTTGAGCCAGCCCTTCTTGCCCCAGATGGGGGTTTCGTACATACCGATGGTCATCACGTCGAACTGACCGCCTTTGGTCGCGATATCGGTCGTCACGCGCTGACGCAGAACACCCTCCTCCAAAGTCACCCACTTGAGCTTGATGTCGGGGTTGGCTTTTTCAAAGTTCGAGCTGAGCTTTTGCATTTCGATCATGTGCCCGTTGTTCACGGTGGCGATGACCAGTTCGGTGGCTGCGTGTGCAGCACCAGCGGCCAGCAAGCCAGCAGCCACGAGGGCAGAAAATTTCAATTTCACGTTCGTCTCCTGTTGAAAGATCGGTTGGTTGGTAGCGGGAACAGACAACACTCCGCTGAGGCCAGATTCTGTGATATCGGTTTGCATTGTTTTGTACAGGTCTTGGCTTGTTTGGTATTTTCTTGCACATCTTTATCGGTATTTTCCCTAGACATACGCCACAGAGTTTATTTGAAGCGCTTTCCAGCAAGCGGGACTCCCCCACACCCCCTCGTCACAGGGGGGACATCGGGACATACCCACCCCCTGCATCAGACGGCGTGGCTTACGTTAGGATGACAACTCGCGTCTGATTCACAAGCAACCTCGAGGAGACAAACATGCGCTTGATTCGTCAATGGTCCGTGGCCCTGGGACTGGGAGCAGCCCTGATTTCCGGAGCCGCCATGGCTCAACAGCAATTCGTCAACGTGCTCACTGGTGGGCAAAGCGGCGTGTACTACCCGCTGGGGGTTGCCGTTTCCCAGATTTACGGCAAGAGCATTCCCAATGTGCGCTCCACCGCTCAGGTCACCAAGGCCTCGGCCGAGAACCTGAACCTGCTGCAGGCGGGTCGCGGCGAAGTGGCTTTCGCCTTGGCGGACTCTGTCTCCAATGCCTGGAATGGCGTGGAAGAAGCCGGCTTCAAGCAAAAGCTCACCAAACTGCGCGGCCTGTCCGCCACCTACAACAACTACATCCAGATCGTGGCCAATGCAGACTCGGGCATCAAGAGCCTGGCCGACCTCAAGGGCAAGCGCGTTTCTGTGGGTGCCGCAAAGTCGGGGACCGAGCTCAACGCCCGCGCCCTGCTCAAGGCCGCAGGCCTGAGCTACAGCGACCTGGGCAAGGTGGAATACCTGCCCTTCGGTGAATCGGTGGAACTCATGAAGAACCGCCAGCTCGACGCCACCCTGCAGTCTGCTGGCCTGGGCGTGGCCTCCATTCGCGACCTGTCCACCGCCATCAAGATCGTGATCGTGCCCATCACCCCTGACGTGATTGCCAAAGTGGGCGACGCGGCTTACCAGCCTGCCGTCATTCCAGCCAACACCTACACGGGGCAAACGGCTGACGTGGCCACCTGCGCCATCCCCAACTTCCTGATCACGCACAGCGGCGTCTCTGACGACCTGGCCTACCAGATGGCCAAGCAGCTGTACGCCAACCTGGACACGCTGCACGCGGCGCACAACGCGGCCAAAGCCATCAAGCTGGAAACGGCCATCAAAGGGATGCCCGTGCCTCTGCATCCGGGAGCAGAGCGTTTCTACAAGGAAGCGGGCCTGATCAAGTAATTTCCCAACCCCCTGCCAGGCTTGCCTGGCAGGGTCGTTTTGTCCGCCTCACAGAAGTACCGTCATGAGCGACACCGCTGCCTCACACAAAACGACCCTGCGGGGCCCACTGTTCTACATCGCGATTGCATTCTCGGTCTTCCAGATCTGGATGGCCGCTTACCAACCCTTGTCCAGCCAGGTGGTACGCGCCCTGCATGTGGGCTTTGTCCTGCTGCTGATCTACACGCTCTATCCCCCTTTTGAATCTGCCCGCACCAGCATGCGCCGTTTCGGCCAGGCCCTGGGCTGGCTGCTGGGCCTGGCCGGCTTTGCCACCGGCCTGTACCAGTGGGTGTTTGAAGCCGACCTGACCCTTCGCGCTGGCGAGATCGTGGGCGCTGACTGGTGGGTAGGCACCGTGCTGCTGGTGCTGGTGTTTGAAGCGGCCCGCCGCGCTATGGGCTGGGGCTTGCCGCTGGTGTGTGCAGTATTTCTGGCTTA
Organism: Pseudomonadota bacterium; assembly: GCA_041191485.1. Classification (GTDB taxonomy): domain Bacteria; phylum Pseudomonadota; class Gammaproteobacteria; order Burkholderiales; family Burkholderiaceae_C; genus Limnohabitans_A. The sequence continues at coordinate 9,084 of JBEEOS010000007.1, read as the reverse complement.
TGCGGTTTGGGGCCAATACATGCCCGGCGCCCTGGCCCATCGGGGCTATGGACTCGATCAGATCCTGAGCCAGATGAGCTTTGGTACCGAGGGCATTTACGGCACCCCCACTTACGTTTCCTCCACCTATATTTTTCTGTTCATCCTGTTTGGCGCCTTTCTGGAGCAGGCGGGCATGATCAACCTCTTCAACGACCTGGCCATGGGCACCGTTGGCCACACGCGTGGCGGGCCCGCCAAGGTCTCGGTGATTTCTTCGGGCCTGATGGGCACCATCAATGGCTCGGGTGTGGCCAATGTGGTGACCACCGGGCAATTCACCATTCCGTTGATGAAGCGCTTTGGCTACAGCCCCGCGTTTGCAGGTGGCGTGGAAGCCACCGCCAGCATGGGGGGCCAGATCATGCCCCCCGTGATGGGTGCGGTCGCCTTCATCATGGCCGAAACCATTGATGTGCCCTATGTCGAAATCGTCAAGGCTGCGCTGATCCCGGCGATCTTGTATTTCCTCACCGCTTTCTGGATGGTGCATCTGGAAGCCGGACGCAAAGGCCTGATGGGGCTTCCCAAAGAAGAATGCCCCAATCCCTGGACCGCCATACGCCTGCGCTGGTACCTGATCTTGCCCCTGGCGGGACTGGTGGCCTTGCTGTTTTCAGGCTACACCCCGCTGTTTTCGGGCTCGGTCGGACTGGCCTTGACGGTGATCCTGATTTTTGGTGCCGCGCTGGCGCAAGGCATTCAGGGCACACCGCGTCGTGTGCTGTTCTGGGTTTTGCTGGCCTTGGCCTGCAGCAGTTTTGCCAAGATAGGCATGCTGTCGTTTTTCATCGTCACTGCGGTACTGGTCGTGCTGACATGGGTGCGACGCGTAGGCGCTGACGTTCGTCAGCTGGCTGTGCAGGCGCTGGTTGATGGCGCTCGCCATGCGCTGCCGGTGGCCATTGCCTGCGCACTGGTGGGCGTGATCATCGGCGTCATCAACCTGACGGGCGTGGCTGCAGAACTGGGCGGCCAGATCATTGCGATTGGCCAAGACAACCTCTTGCTGGCCCTGATGCTGACCATGGTGACCTGTCTGATTCTGGGCATGGGCATTCCCACCATTCCCAACTACATCATCACCAGCTCGCTGGCCGCACCCGTACTGCTCAAACTGGGGGTGCCACTGATCGTCTCGCACATGTATGTGTTTTATTTCGGCATCATGGCTGACCTCACCCCGCCCGTGGCCCTGGCGGCCTTTGCAGCGGCACCCATTGCCCGAGAAACCGGCCTGAAAATTGGCTTGCAGGCCATGCGCATTGCCGTGGCGGGTTTTGTCGTCCCCTTCATGGCCGTGTACAGCCCGGCACTGATGCTGCAAACCGACAGCCCCTTGGCTGTGGTCTGGGTCGTGTTCAAGGCGGTGGTAGCCATTGGCATGTGGGGCGCAGGAGCCATTGGCTACCTCAAGGGGCCCTTGAACCTGTTCGAGCGCCTGTGGGCCATTGTGGCTGCCAGCTTGCTGGTGGTCGCCTACCCTGCCACAGACGAGGCAGGTTTGGGCGCTGTTGCAGCCTTGCTGATCTGGCACTTCTGGCGCCAGCGCCGCACAGCTTGAGCGCCCTGCTCAGTGCCGGTCTGTGCCTGGCCTTGGCTGCGCAGACTGCTGCCTACCCGCCGCCCGATTCAGCAGCGCAAGCTTTCGTCCCCGGACAGCATTTCACACTGGCCTGGACGCACTCGATCGAGAAGATACGCTGGGAAGAAGATTACACCGTACACCTCCAGCCCCCACAGCCCGCGCGCCTGAGCCTGGACAAGGCACGCGTGCGTGGCTCGGGCGCAGGCATGGAGCCGCCTGAAGATGCAAAGCTGGTCAAGGGCTGGTATGTGTACTCACCTACAACACCGCTACCGCCCGCACTTCGCCTGACCCGCTCGCCGTACACCAGCGACTACACCTTGTGCGCCGATGGGCAGTGCCAGTCCATGTCGCACTGGCTGGCCTCGGACGGCAACACCACCTTGATGTGGGCCTGCACCCGTCCTTGAGCTGCGGACTGAACTTAAGCTGCGGCCTGACGCCGAGCCTCAGCCCGCACTCTCGGGTCGCAGATCAGGGCCTGAGCCACTGAAACGGTCCAGTGCCAGATAAATCACCGGCGTGATGAACAACGTCACCGCTTGCGAGAAGATCAAGCCGCCCACCACCGCCAGGCCCAGTGGCTGGCGCAACTCGGCGCCAGCACCAATGCCCAGCGCGATCGGCAAAGCTCCCATGAGCGCAGCCAGCGTGGTCATCATGATCGGGCGGAAACGCAAGATACAGGCTTGCCGGATCGCGTGCGCCGGGTCCATGCCATGGTGACGTTGCTGGTCAAGCGCAAAGTCGATCATCATGATGGCGTTTTTCTTGACGATACCGATCAAGAGCAAGATACCAATCGTGGCAATCAGGGTCAGGTCCTGTTTGAACATCATCAGCGTCGCCAGCGCCCCCACTGCCGCAGAGGGCAGTCCCGCCAAGATGGTGATGGGGTGAATGTAGCTTTCATACAGCACACCCAACAACACGTAGATCACCAGCAAAGCGCCCAGAATCAGCACCACCTGGTTACCCTGCGAGTTTTTGAACACGGCCGCATCGCCGCCATAGCTGGTGATGATGGAAGGCGGCAAGCCAATGGCTTCACCGATTTTCTCCAGCGCGTTGGTCGCATCACCCAGCGCCACGCCCGGTGCCAGGTTGAACGAGATCGTCACCGCCTGCAGCTGGCCCACGTGGTTGATGGCCGATGGCCCCACCGTACGCTTGACCGTCGCCACCGCCGACAGGGGTACCAAAGCCCCAGTGCTTGAGCGCACAAACAGGGTATTGAGCGCAGACTCGTCCTTTTTCAGCTCAGGGTCCACCTCCAGAATGACACGGTAGCTGTCGGTAGGCAGGTAGATGGTGGCCACCTGCCGTTGACCAAAAGCGCTGTAAAGCGTAGAGCGTACAGCTTCCTGCGTCACGCCCAAGGCATTGGCGCGATCCCTGTCCACCGTGATGGAGGCCTGCAGACCGCGCATTTGCACATCGGTGTTGACGTCCTGGAACATGGCCTCCGTGCGCATGCGTTGCACCAGCTTGTCCGACCAGCTGTACAAGGCGTCCGCTTGCACGCTTTGCAGCACATACTGGTACTGCGCCTTACTCATTCGGCCGCCCAGTTGCAGGTTCTGCACCGGGCGCATGAACACGCGCAAACCCGGCACGGCACGCAACTTGCCACGCAGGCGGTTAATGACTTGATCAATCGCCTGGCGCTCCGATCTGTCCTTGAGCGCAATGAACATGCGCCCCGAATTCTGCGCACCACCAGCACCGGCAAAAGAAGAGACCTTGTCCACCGCTGGATCCTTGCGAAGGATCTCGGAGGCCTGGTTTTGCAAGCGCACCAATTCCTCAAACGACACGTCCTGAGCGGCCTCGGTGGACACGGTGATCTGGCCAATGTCTTCCTGCGGGAAAAAGCCTTTGGGAATCACCATGAACAACCACGCGGTCGCGACAAACGTGGACAAAGCCACAGCCAGAACAGCCTTGCGATGCGCCAGGGCCCAGTCCAGTACCCGCGTGTAGGCGGCCAGTGTGGCCTCAAAACCATGCTCGAATGCGGTCACCACACGGTTTTCGTTTTGGTGCTGCCCATCTTCGGTTTTCAGGAAGCGACTGGCCAGCATGGGCACCAAGGTCAACGATACAAACGCAGACACCACAATGGCCAGCCCCACCACCACAGCAAATTCGTGGAACAGCAGGCCGATCACACCCGGCATGAAGAAAATCGGAATGAACACCGCAATCAGCGAGGTGGAAATCGAGATGATGGTAAAGCCCACCTCGCGCGAGCCCTTGAGCGCCGCCGCGAACGGTTTTTCCCCCTCTTCGATGTGACGCATGATGTTCTCCAGCATCACAATCGCATCGTCCACCACCAGGCCCACCGCGAGCGTCAGCCCCAACAGGGAAATGTTGTCCAGGCTGTAGTTCAGCCCCCACAAGAGCGCCACAGCCCCCACCAGCGACACCGGCAAGGACAGCGTGGGAATCAAGGTTGCCACCACGCGGCGCAGGAACAAATAAATCACCAGCACCACCAGCACGATGGTGCCCAGCAGCGTCAGCGTGACATCGTGCATGGCCTCTCGCACCGAGCTGGATCGGTCGATAAAAGGCGTGACCTGCAAAGAGTTGGGCAACTGCTCGCCCATTTGCGCCAGAGCTGCCCGCACACCATCCACCACCTTGACCGTGTTGGCATCCGGTTGGCGTTGCACCGCCAGCACGATGGAAGGAACACCTTCAAAGTTGCCATAGGTTTTGACGTTTTCCAGGCTGTCTTCCACATTGGCCACATCGCGCAGACGCACGGTGGCACCATTGCGGGTCGAGACAATCAGGTTGGCAAATTCGGCCGCATTGCGCAGCTGCTCGTTGGCCACCACGGTCAGGGTCTGCCGATCGCCATCGAGCGAGCCCAGGGGCGTGTTGGAATTGGCAGCCGCCAGGGCCTTGGACACATCTTCAATCGCCATGTTGCGCGCAGCCAGCGCGACCGGGTTGACACGCACCCGCACAGCAAAGCGCTTGGAGCCATAAACGTTGACCTGCGCCACACCATCGATCATGGACAGGGTGGGCACGATCAGGTGCTCGGCGTAATCCTGCATCTCGGTCAGCGAAAGCGCATCGGACGTCATCGCCGCGATCAACACCGGCGCATCGGCCGGGTTGACCTTGCGGTAGGACGGCGGTTGCGTCATCTCGGTGGGCAAGGTGCGCTGCGCACGCAGCAAAGCCGCCTGCACATCCAGCGCAGCGCCATCCATGCTTTTGCCCTCGGCAAACTCCAGCGTCAGCGAAGTGCTACCGGTAGAGCTGGTGGAGCTCATCTGCACCAGACCCGGGATTTGCTGGAATTGCTTTTCCAGCGCCAGCGCCACAGACGAGGCCATGGTCTCCGGGCTGGCGCCCGGCAAATTGGCCGACACGTTGATCACTGGCGTGTCGTAGCTGGGCAAAGCAGAAACCGGAATCGAGCGATAACCCAGAACCCCGGCCATCAAGATGCCCAGGTTGAGCAACACCGTCATCACCGGACGGCGGATAAAAAGTTCTGAAAGGTTCATGACTTCTTCTCGGCGCCTGGCTTGTCAGAGCCCGGTTTGATTTCGCTCACCGGCGCGTTGGGGCGAACATTCTGGCGGCCATCGACCACCACTTTGCTGCCCGGCTCCAAGCCACTGACGGCGGCCATATCGGCTTGCAGGGCCAACACTTTGACGGGCTGGACATTGGCCTTGCCCTCACGCACCACAAACACAGCCGTGCCTTTGGGGTTTTGCACCAGTGCTTGCGCGGGGACCAAAACAGCGCTGTCCAGATGCTGCGTTTGCAAACGGGCACGCACAAACTGGCCCGGCCAGAGCTGCGCCTGCGCATTGTTCACACGCGCCTTGACCTTGACGGTGCCCGTGGCGGCATCTACCGCGTTGTCCACAAAAGTCAACTTGCCCGTAACCGTTTTGCCGACTTGGGCAAGCACGATGTCAACTTCGGGCACTTCTGCCTTGTTCAGGCGGGCCAAAAGTGCGGGCAGACTGTCTTGCGGCACGCTGAAGGCCACGTCCACAACATCGGTCTGGACAATCGTGCCCAGCGAGGTGTCATTGACTTTGACCACCGACCCCACAAACACCGGGATGCCGCCCAGACGGCCGCTGACCGCAGCACGCACCTGCCCGTAGGAAACGGGTACCTTGGCCGCATCCACCGCAGCGCGATCGGCATTGACCACAGCTTGCAGACTTTCCACATTGGCCTGCGCCGTATCGGCCGCGCCACGTGACATGAAGTTCTGCGCCACCAACTCTTGCGCACGTTTGTACTGACGCTGCGCATCCGCCAGCGCGGCCTGATCCTTGAGCAACTGGGCTTGCGCCTTGGCCAGGTTGGCCTGATCGAGTTGCGTATCGAGCGTGAACAGCAACTGGCCTGCCTTGACCATTTGCCCTTCCTTGACATGCACCTGGCGAATCACGCCACTCATCTGGGGGCGAATGTCCACCATGGACACCGGGGTCACGGTGCCGGCGGCTTCGAGCACCACATCAAAAGGCTTTTGCACCGCCTCTTGCGTGGTGACGGGCACACCTCCACCGCCCTGCCCCGCGGGCTTGCCTGCAGCAGCTGCCGGTGCCGCAGGTTTGGCCGTTTCAGCCTCCTGCTTGCCACAGGCGACCAAAGCCAAAGAACCAGAGGCCACAACCGCGGCCAAGCCTATCCAACGCAAGGATTTGTTCATATCGGGTTTTTTATAAAAATCAGGCCCTGATATTATGAAAAATTAAGAGGCGCTTCAGATGACAACAGCTGTCACCTGTGCGTAAAGACTCCGTAAACACAAATGCATTTGCCGAAATGCAAAACGCCTGAGCTGCAAGCGTTGCACCTCAGGCGTTCAAAGCACCGCCGCATCCACGGCGGTCACAACGGTGGGGTCAGAAAATCAGCTTGACCCCGGTTTTGGACTGAATGAACTCGGGCGTGACGCCCTCGGCCAGTTCCACTACCTGCAGCCCCTTAGGCGTCACATCCATCACACCCAGATCGGTGATGATGCGGTCCACCACACCTTTGCCGGTCAGGGGCAAAGTGCATTCGGGCAGGATCTTCAGGTCTTCGGTGCCGTCTTTTTTCTTGGCCACGTGTTCCATCAGCACGATCACGCGCTTGACACCCGCGACCAGGTCCATGGCGCCGCCCATGCCCTTGACCATCTTGCCCGGGATCATCCAGTTGGCCAGGTCGCCGCTGGCGGTGACCTGCATGGCGCCAAGAATGGACAGGTTGATCTTGCCGCCACGGATCATGGCAAAGCTCTCGTGGCTGCCAAAAATCGACGAGCCTTTGAGCGTGGTCACGGTTTGCTTGCCGGCGTTGATGAGGTCGGCATCGACTTCGTCTTCATACGGGAAAGGGCCAATGCCCAGCATGCCGTTTTCGCTTTGCAACCACACCTCGATGTGGTCGGGCACATGGTTGGCCACCAGCGTCGGAATGCCGATGCCCAGGTTCACATAGAAACCATCCTGCAGTTCTTTTGCCGCACGTGCGGCCATTTGGTCTTGGGTCCAGGCCATGGTGTAGCTCCTTAAACTTTGCGGTCGCGGGTGGTGCGCTTTTCGATGCGCTTTTCGGGGGTGGGGTTGTGCACGATGCGGTGCACATAAATGCCCGGCAGGTGCACGTCGTCGGGAGCAATTTCGCCCGTAGCAACCACACGTTCGACTTCCACCACACAAATCTTGCCGGCCATGGCGGCTGCGGGGTTGAAGTTGCGCGCCGTCAGGTTAAAGCGCAAGTTGCCAGAGCGGTCGGCCACATCGGCCTTGATCAGCGCCACTTCGGGCACCAGGGCGCGTTCCATGACGTAGGTCTCGCCATCAAACTCGCGCAGCTCCTTGCCCTCGGCCACCAGGGTGCCCACACCCGTCTTGGTGAAGAAGGCCGGAATGCCGGCGCCGCCTGCGCGCAGCTTCTCGGCCAGCGTGCCTTGGGGCGTGAATTCGAGTTCGAGCTCACCGGCCAGGAACTGGCGCTCGAACTCCTTGTTCTCGCCCACGTAAGACGAAATCATTTTCTTGATCTGGCGGGTTTCCAGCAGCTTGCCCAGGCCAAAGCCATCGACGCCCGCGTTGTTGGAAATGACGGTCAGGTCCTTGACGCCGGTGTCGCGCAGCGCGTCGATCAGGGCTTCGGGAATGCCGCACAGGCCAAAACCGCCCACAGCCATCAGCTGGCCGTCGGCCACGATGTCCTTGAGCGCCTCGGCGGCGGAGGGAAAAACTTTGTTCACGCAAATCTCCAGTCAAAGGATGGAATGCGCTTACGATACTACGTATTCAGATACGTAGTTTTTCGTAATGGAGACCCCCATGTCCGAGGCCTTGACCCTGCCCGCTGACATCGACTACCGCCTGGCCTTTGACCTGGCCCCCATCGGCATGGTGCTCTCACGCAACCGCACCATGGTGGACTGCAACCAGCGGGTATGCGAAATGTTCGGCGTCACGCGTGAACAACTCATGGGCCAAAGCTTTCAGCTGCTCTACCCCAGCGCCGACGAATACGAGCGCACCGGCCAGCGCATTGCCCCCATCCTCAATGCGAACGGGGTGTATGCCGATGACCGCGTCATGAAACGGGTGGACGGCCGCTTCAAAGGCGAAACCTTCTGGTGCCATGTGACGGGCCGCGCCCTCAACCGCGATGCGCCGCACGAAGCCGGCATCTGGACCTTCGAAGACCTGTCGGCCCGCAAACCCGTCAAGGCCGAGCTCACAGCCCGCGAACGCGAGGTCGCTGCCCATTTGATGGATGGACGCACCAGCAAGGAAATCGGCAAAACCCTGGGCATCAGCCACCGCACGGTGGAAATCTACCGCGTCAAACTCATGCGCAAATACCAGGCCAGCAGCGCGGCGGACTTGATACAGAAGTTGCTGCGGGGCTAAGCCAGCATTCAGGCTTTGGACGGCTCCAGCACCTCAGCCGCCGTCCTGAAGCCCTCCACCGCCGCAGGCACGCCGCAATAAATGGCGGCATGCAAAAAGATTTCCTGCAGTTCTTCGGGCGTGACGCCGTTGTTCAGCGCGCCGCGCACGTGGCCTTTGAGCTCGTGCGACTTGCCCAGTGCCGTGAGCATGGCCACGGTGATCATGCTGCGGGTTTTCAGGTCCAGCCCCGGGCGTTGCCAGGTGTCGCCCCAGGCTGCGCGGGTGATGTGTTCCTGAATCGGGCGGGTGAATTCGGTCATGCCGTCAAAAGCGCGGTCCACAAAGGCTTGCCCCATGACGGCAGTGCGAGTGGCCAGGCCAGCTTGAAAAGCAGGGTCTTGCGGCAGATTGGGGCGGGTGGTTTGGGTTTCAGACATGACAGACTCCAGAGCAAGGCTTGAGCATAATGAACCCACTTTAAACACGACTGACGAGACAAGCGCCATGAGCTCACGCTACCCCTTCCCCGATCTGAACACCCTGCCCGAAGACATC
>JBEEOS010000006.1:0-33440 GCA_041191485.1 Pseudomonadota bacterium | reverse complement strand
CTGGTTGGCCACATCCTCGCACTTGTCGGTGATGGTTTCCAGCAATTCGTAAATGGCTTTGAGCTTGATGATTTCGCGCACATCCGGCTCATCGCGGAAAAGTTTGCTCATGGCGCTGCGCAGCACGCGGTCAGCGTCAGACTCCAGGCGGTCAATTTCTTCACAGGTCTTGAGTGCAGCCTCAGCCACAGCGGGCTCGCCAATGCGGGCCAACAGCTTGACGGCGTCTTGCAGGCGCTCGCAGGATTTGACAGACAGATCGGTCAGGCGCGAGATTTCTTCGGTCATGTGCTTGACATCGTAGAGCGCCATGGTTTCGGCCGAATCCTGAATCAGGTCGGCCACATCGTCCATCATGTTGATGAGTGCGTGAATTTGCTCGCGGTCAATAGGGGTGATGAACGTGGTGTGCAACAGTCGGTTGACTTCCTGGGTGACGCGATCGGCCGCATGCTCGGCGTTGTCTACATCGCGGTTGTATTTTTCACGCAAGTGCGCATCCGGGTAGTTGGCCACCAGGTTGGCAAAAGCACGCGCGGCCTCGACCACACGGTCCGCATGCTGATTGAAAAGATGGAAAAAATTGCCCTCTTTGGGCAGCAGCTTGGCAAACAACATACGGTACTCCTGACTGTTCGAGTGACACAGGGATTTCAGCTCCGTGACTCTTTTATGACAGCACGAAGTTTAACCGTTCGTTACCCAGGGCTCCAACTTTTCGATGCGCTGGTTGTTGACGGCCTGCAACTGCGCACCAGACACCTGCTCTGGCGCAATTTGCGCGAGGGGAACCAGCACAAAAGCACGCTCGTACATTCGAGGATGCGGCACGGTCAAATCGGGGCTCACGATCCTGGCGTGCCCGTAGAGCAAGAGGTCCAGATCCAGCGTACGCGGCGCGTTGCGGTAGGGACGCTCCCGCCCCGCCTGCAGCTCCAGGGCCAGCAGGCTGCGCAGCAACGCGGGTGCAGACAAAGTGGTGTCAATGGCGACGACGGCATTGATGAAGTCAGGTCCTTGCGCCTCATGGGGAGCCGTGCGATACAGATCGGACGCCGCAGAGATCTGCACGCCTGGCCACTGGGCCATCTGCGCAACCGCCCAGCGCAGGGTTTGCGCGGCCTGGCCCAGGTTCGCTCCCAGACCAATGTAGCTGGTCACTGGCTGGCGGGCAGACAATTTAGCTGCCCTCGCCAGCACCGCCCTCGCCGGTTCCCGTTGCAGGCTTGCGACGGCGGCGGCGACGCTTTTTGGCGGGTGCAGACTCGCCCTGCTCGCCCATCACCTCATCACCCCCCTCTGCCCCTGCGTTGTCCGGTTTGGGTTTGCTCACGCGGCGGGCACGGGTTTTAGGTTTGGCCTGCTGCTGCGAACGTGCCTGCTCGACCAAATCGGCCCGGGCTTGCTCATCAGCCATGCTGAACTCTTGCCACCAGTCGGCCAGTTCTTCGGGCACCTCAGACACATCGGCACGCAGGCGCAAGAAATCAAAACCTGCGCGGAAGCGGGCTTGTTCCACCAAGCTGTACACCGAACTGGCCGTGCGTTTTTCAAAGCGCGGTTGCATCATCCAGATCTCGCGCATGTCGGCGCCCAATTTCCCGCGACCGGAGACATCGCCAATGCGGGTGTCAAACACTTCATCAATGGCCCCTTGCAAGGCCGGGAAGGGGTGCTCTTTTTGAGCCAGACGCGATTGCCATACCTGACGCACGTCTTGCCAAAGTACACAGGCGAGCAAGAAGCTGGGGGCCACTGGCTTGCCCTCCCCGACACGGCGATCCGTATCAGCCAGGGCGGCACGCACAAATTCAGTCTGGGCGCGCTCGACCACAATGTCCAGCAAGGGATAGATGCCTTTGGCCAGCCCCAGGGTTTGCAACTGCTCAATGGAAGCCAGGGCATGCCCGGTTTGCAAAAGCTTGAGCATCTCGTCGAACAAGCGGCTTTGGGGTACATCGGCCAGCAACTTCTTCATGCTGGCCAGGGGCTTGGCAGATCGCGCCTCGATCTTGAAGCCCAGAGGGCTGAGCTTGGCCGCAAAACGCACGGCGCGGATGATGCGCACCGGGTCTTCGCGGTAACGCGACTGCGGGTCACCAATCATGCGCAGCACACGCTTTTGGGCATCGGCGATGCCGCCGTGGTAGTCCACCACGATTTGCGTTTGCGGGTCGTAGTACATGGCATTGACCGTGAAGTCCCGACGCGTGGCATCTTCGTCCTGAGGGCCCCAGACGTTGTCACGCAACACGCGGCCGCTGGCGTCCACAGCGTGCTTGACGCCCTCCAGCGCGCGTTTGCTGGTTTTTTCGTTGCCTTGGACTTGTTCGGCAGCGCTGTTGTCCAGGTAAGCACGGAAGGTGGAAACCTCGATCACTTCATGCTCGCGCCCGCGGCCAAAGACCACGTGCACGATACGAAAGCGACGACCGATGATGAAGGCGCGACGAAACAGCGCCTTGACTTGTTCAGGGGTGGCGTTGGTCGCCACATCAAAATCTTTGGGGCGCAGGCCCACCAGCAAGTCGCGCACGGCACCGCCGACCACATAGGCCTCGTAACCGGCCTGGTGAAGGGTGCGAACCACAGTGATGGCGCGTTCGTCCACCAGATCGCGGTCGATGCCATGCACAGAAACAGGCACCTCTTTGCGGCGACCAAAGTCAGGGCGGGGCGAAGCGGGCTTGCCCAGCAATTTATGGATGATTTTCTTGATCATTGTTCAAACAGTTCCAGTACGCGCCAGCCACGGGCCAGGGCGATGTCACGCAAGCGCGTGTCGGGGTTGGTGGCCACGGGGTAGTGCGCACGCTCGAGCAAAGGCAGGTCATTGGGAGAGTCGGAGTAAAAGGTCATGTCCACATCATCCCAACCCAGACCACGAGCGGCGAGCCACTGCGTCACACGCTGCACCTTGCCTTCGCGAAACGAAGGCGTGCCTTTGATCTCGCCGGTGATCCAGCCACTGGCATCACGTTCAAGCTCGACCGCGATGAGCTCGCTCACACCAAAGGCCTGTGCGATGGGTCGGGTGACGAATTCGTTGGTGGCCGTCACGATCATGACCGTGTCACCCGCCTGTCGATGCGTTTGCACCAGCTCCAGAGCAGAGGCTCGGATATTGGGCATGATGACTTCGTGCATGTAGCGGGCATGAGCCTGCTCGGCAGCTTGCGCACCTTGCAGGCGCACAGCTTGCGTTGCAAAGCGCACATAGTCGTGAATATCCAGCGTGCCCGCTTGATAGTGGGCATAGAACTCGTCATTGCGTTGTTTGAAGCTGCTGGCGTCCGTCCAGCCAAGTGTGATGGTGAATTCGCCCCAGGAGTAGTCGGAGTCAATAGGCAACAACGTGTGGTCCAAATCGAAGAGGGCCAGTTTCATTCGTTTTCCAGCATGGATTTAAGCAAGGGGATGGTGATGGCCCGACGAGTCTGCAAGGCGTACTGGTCCAGATTGTCCAGCAGTTGCATGAGGCTGGAGAGATCACGCGAGAAACGGTTGAGCATAAAGGACATCACCTCGTCGCTCAAAAACAGTCCTCGCGCATCAGCCGCCTGACGCAACACAGCGCGTCGCGCATCGTCGTCGGGCACCTGCAAGCCATAGACATGGCCCCAGCCCAGGCGTGTTCGCAAATCATCGCGCAGCGTCAACTGCATGGGTGCTACCATGCCTGCAGCCAGCACCCAACGGGCATCGCCACTGCGGGGCGTGAGTGCATTGACAAACCAGTTGAAGGCCATGTGCTGCTGCTCGGCATCGAACAGGTGAACATCGTCAAGGATAACGACACGCCAGTCTTCGTCAAACTCGGGTGGATGGCGCAAATGGGCGTCCATCCAGCCCACGGCCACGCCGTGCTCGCGCAAAGCCAGGTACACAGCCCGCAGCAAATGCGTCTTGCCACTGCCTTCCCCGCCCCAAAGGTAGGTGGGTACAGGCGCGCGGGCGCCATCTTGCGTCCACAGGCGCAGGTGGTTGAGAACGGCCTCGTTCCCCACGGACACAAAGTTGTCCAGCGTCGGCTCGGGGGCCAGGCCAATGTCCAGCGCGATTTGCCTCACGCATCACCTTCCGGTGTGGCGCGATACAAGGGGCTTTCAAGGTAACGGGCACGCAGGTGGCGCAAAGCCACCAGCAACACCGCGCTGACGGGCAGGGCCACCAGCACACCGACAAAACCCAGCACTTGTCCAAAAGCAAGCAAGGCAAAGATCACGGCCAGTGGATGCAGGCCCACACGCTCGCCGACCAGGCGAGGGGTGAGGAAAAAGCCTTCGATCAATTGGCCGCTGCCATACACCACGGCGACCATGGTCAGCGCATCAGCCACAGGCATTTGCAGCACGCCCGCCATGAGTGCCAGCAGCAAGCCCACACCGAAGCCCAAATACGGCACAAACATGGCCAGGCCGGTGAACACGCCGATGGGCCAGGCTAGTTCCAGCCCGAACAGGCGCAGACCCAGCGCGTAGTACAGCGCCAGCAACAACATCACCGAAGATTGGCCACGCAGGTATTGACCCAGCACTTCGTCCACTTCATCGAGCAGGCTGTCCAGCGTTGGGCGCCAGGCCGGGGGGACGAGCACATGCACCTGCTCGGACAGGCGATCCCAGTCCTTGAGCAGGAAAAACAGGGCCACGGGGACCAGCACGACATGCCCCAAAACGGCCATGGCCGCGCTGCCACCCACTTTGAGCGAGGACAGCAAGGGCTTGAGCCAATCCTCTCGGTTGTCACGCAGGTAAGAAAGCAATTGCGCCTGAATCTGGGCTAAGTCCGGCACACCCGGCAGTCCCCATTGAGCCAGCAAGCGCTCCAGGGCTGCGCCCATGCGCTCAACAATCAGAGGCAGTTGTTGCTGGATCAAGGGCAGCTCTTTGAGCAGCACCGGCACCAGCAGCATGAACAGCCCCAGCAGGGCCAGCAAAGCCGCACACTCCACCAGCACCGCCGCCAGCCAGCGGGGCAGCCCCAGGCTTTGCAGTTTTTTCACCAGCGGCTGCAAAGCGTAAGCCAACACAGCCGCCACCACAAAGGGAGAAAGAACAGGCGCCAACACCCACACCAGCAGCGCGGCCACAGCAGCCAGGCCAGCCCAGGCCAGCCAGCGAGCAAATGAAGGATTGGAGGTCATGAATGTTGAGTTTGTGTAAAAAGCCGGGCGCCTGGCCCAGTCGTTTTGGGTAAACCCTTAAAATTGAGCCTGATTTTAGTCTGCCCACCGTTTATCGGGCCCCATCGACCCTGATTAGACCTGCATCCGTGCAGGCCCCCTCATGAGCCAAACACCTCTCTCCTACAAAGACGCCGGCGTGGACATCGTTGCCGGTGACGAACTGGTCGAACGCATCAAACCCCTGGCCAAGAAAACCATGCGCGAAGGCGTGCTGGCCGGCATCGGCGGTTTTGGCGCCCTGTTTGAAGTGCCCAAACGCTACCAGGAACCGGTGCTGGTGAGCGGCACCGACGGCGTGGGCACCAAGCTCAAGCTGGCCTTTGAATGGAACATGCATGACACCGTCGGCATCGATCTGGTGGCCATGAGCGTCAACGACGTGCTGGTGCAAGGCGCCGAACCCCTCTTCTTCCTCGACTACTTCGCCTGCGGCAAACTCGATGTGGACACCGCCGCTGCCGTGGTCGGCGGCATTGCCAAAGGCTGCGAACTCTCGGGCTGCGCCCTGATCGGTGGCGAGACGGCCGAGATGCCAGGCATGTACCCTGCGGGTGAATACGACCTGGCCGGTTTTGCCGTCGGTGCCGTCGAAAAGAGCAAAATCCTGACTGGCCAGAATGTTCAGGCCGGTGACGTGGTGCTGGGCCTGGCCTCTGCGGGCGTGCACTCCAACGGCTTTTCGCTGGTGCGCAAGTGCATTGAGCGTGCAGGTGCCAACGCCCCGGCCACGCTCGACGGCAAGCCCTTCAAGCAAGCCATCATGGAGCCCACCCGCCTGTACGTAAAGAACGTGCTGGCCGCGCTGGCCGCTCACCCGATCAAAGCCCTGGCCCACATCACCGGCGGTGGCCTGCTCGAAAACATCCCCCGCGTGCTGCCCGATGGCCTGGCCGCGCACCTGCAAAAAGGCAGCTGGCCCCAGACCGAGCTGTTTGCCTGGCTGCAAAAGACCGCTGGCATTGACGACATCGAGATGAACCGCACCTTCAACAATGGCATCGGCATGGTGGTGGTCATTGCTGCCGAGCAGGCGCAGGCTTGCGCTGCCACTCTGCGTGCAACTGGCGAGACGGTGTACACCATCGGCAAGATTGCACAGCAAGGCGACGGCGCTCAAGTGGTCGTTGCCTAAAGCACCCCAGACGCTTATTGCCCTGCAGCCCCCGCCAATTCCTTGATGCGGGCCTGCAGCGCAATTTGATCTGCAGCCAAAGGCTCGGCATCCAGGTAGGCCTGCAAATCTGCCAGGGCCTGACCAGCATGCCCCAGTTCAGCGTGCACCAGACCACGGTCGCGGCGCTCGGACCAGGCCTCGGGCCAGAGCAGCAGAATGCGGTCCAGCACCGCCAAGCAAGCTGGCCAGTCTTGCTGGGTCTGGTAAATTTCCTTGAGGTTGCGCAGCATACGCGTGAGCACATCGCGTGGCGGGCAGCTTTGCAGGTACAGGCCCAGCGGGGTTTCGCCCTCGTCCAGATCAGGCCTGAGCATTTGGTCCGCTTCGTCGCGGAAGGGTTCAAGGCGCTCGGACAGATGGTCAATGCCCAGGGACTCGCCAGTGGCAGGATCGAGCACCACCAAGCCGCTGTCAAGCGCCACCTTGACCAGAAAGTGTCCCGGAAACGCAATGCCGTGCGCACGCAGGCCCAGCTCCTGCGCCATTTCCAGCCAAATCACGGCCAGTGACACGGGAATGCCACGACGCGTTCTCAACACCTCATGCACAAAACTGTTGCGCGGCGCATAGTAGTCGTTGGCATTGAGGCCAAAACCCATGTCCTTGTAGAACACGTGGTTGAGCACCGCCAAACGGGTCAGGTCGTCAGCGCTGCTGATCATGCGGCTGCGCACCCGATCGACCATGCGTTCAACTTCCTCCAGCACCAGCTCGACATCCAGCTCGGGCTCTTCCACCTGGGCAATGCTGGCAGCTGCCTCGAGTAAAGGGAAATGCTCGTCACTGCCCACCAGCGATGCAAAGTAGTCCAGCGGCGAAGGGGGGTGGTCAAAATTGGGAATGTTCATGAGGGATCACCTGCCAACATCACCGGCGGACAAACGCTTGGCGACGCACGCCCAGCAACCACAGAGCAAAGAAGTACACCAGCGCGCTGACCAGCAACACACCCAGCATTGCGCCCAGGCGCTGCAAGGGTTGCGCCTTGAGCTGGACCCAGTCCAGCGCGTGTGCTGTCCACCACAGCCACACACCCAGTGCGGCAGTCGCCGCCGTCACCTGCAGCGAAAAGCGCAACCAGCCCGCTTGCGGCGTGTAGCGTTTTTGCCTCAGCAGGCCAGCAAGCAGCCAGGCTGCATTGATGAGTGCGCCCACACCAATGGACAAAGCCAGCCCCGCATGCGCCAGCCAGGGCACAAACAGCAGGTTCATGCATTGGGTCAGCACGAGCACAACCATGGCGATACGCACGGGGGTGCGAATGTCCTGACTGGCGTAGTAACCTGGCGCCAGCACCTTGATGGCCACCAGACCGAGCAGCCCGAAGCCGTAGCCCATCAGGGCCAGGGTGGTTTGCTGCACATCCACCGCCGTGAATGCGCCATAGTGGTAGAGCACCGACACCAGCGGCTTGGCAAACACCAGCAAAGCCAGTGCGCAAGGCAAGGCCAGCAGCAGCACCAAGCGCAGCCCCCAGTCCAGCATGGCGCTGTAGGCATGCACATCCCCCTTGGCCCGCGCAGCCGCCAGTTGCGGCATCAGCACCACCCCCAGGGCCACACCCAGCAAGGCGGTTGGAAACTCCATCAACCGGTCGGCATAGCTGAGCCAGCTGACGCTGCCCTCACGCAAGTAGGACGCAATCTGGGTGTTGATGAGCAAGGACACTTGCGCCACCCCCACGCCCAACAGAGCCGGAGCCATCAAACGCAACACCTCGCGCGTGGCCGGACTGCGCCAGGCTTGGGCAACGCCCTTGGCGCTCATGGCAATACGGGGGACAAGCTCAAGCCGTTTGAGTGCGGGCCACTGCAAAGCCAGTTGCAGGGCACCACCCACCATGACACCCACAGGCAGGGCATAGATGGCGGGCAAGCCCAGGCGCTCAAACGCAGGTGCGCCCCACCAGGCGGCGGCAATCATGCAGACATTGAGCAGCACAGGCGTGGCTGCTGGGACGGCAAAGCGCTTCCAGGTATTGAGAATGCCGGCAGACAAGGCCACCAAGGACATGAAGGCGATGTAGGGGAACATCCAGCGCGTCATGTGGACAGCGGCGTCGTAACCCTGCGCGTTTTGGCGCAAACCGCTGGCCAGAGCCCACACCAGGGCTGGCGCCAGCAAAACGCCCACCACTGACGCCAATAGCAAAGCCCAGAACAGGCAAGTAGCTACGTTATGGATCACCTCGCGGGTGGCATCATCACCCTCGCGTGCACGGTGGCTGGCCAGCACGGGCACAAAAGCCTGACTGAAAGCACCCTCTGCAAACAGACGGCGAAACAGGTTAGGAATACGAAACGCTACATTGAAGGCGTCCGTCAGCGCACTGGCGCCGAAGGTAGAGGCCACCAACAGCTCGCGCCCCAGCCCTAGCACGCGCGAGGCCAGGGTCAGAAGGGAAACAACAGAGGCAGATTTGAACAAGCTCACGTTCGCAGTGTAGCGGCTCGGCGTGGCCTTGGCAGAGCCGGATTGGCAGGTCCTTTGGCACCTGTTACAATGGCAGGCTTTGCTGACAACATCCTCAGACCCAAAGGAAAAATATCATGGCATCTGGAAAGCCTAAGAAAAAGAACCCCCGTTTGGCCTCTGGCCGTAAACGCGTCCGCCAGGACACCAAAATCAACGCCGCCAACTCTTCGCTGCGCTCCAAGTACCGCACCGCTGTGAAGAACGTGGAAAAAGCTGTTGTGGCCGGTGACAAGACCAAAGCCGCCGAACTGTTTGCCAAGATGCAAGCTGTGGTTGACAGCGTTGCCGACAAAGGCATCTTCCACAAGAACAAGGCTGCTCGCGACAAGAGCCGCCTGTCCGCCAAAGTCAAGGCCCTGGCCTTGGCCTTGGCCGCAGCCTGATCCCCTCTAACGGATCACAGCCCGGCGGGGCCCGCCCTGCCGCCGTTTGAAACGGGTGCGCTGTCAGCAAAAAAACAAAAACCGCCTTCGGGCGGTTTTTTCATGGTCACTTGGTCGCGGGCGGATCGGGCAGCAAGCAGGCCTCTACCACCTGCAAATGGTTGTCTTTGGCAAAGTTCATCACAAAGTCCCAAGCCATGGGCTCGTGATCACGCAAATCGCGGTGGACTACCACACATTTCACGCCCCCCATCGACGTGGGAATGCACCAAGGGGAATAACTCAAGTGGCTGCCCAGGCATGCGCCACCTGGGCGAAACGGACTCATGACGCCTGCCAGACGCTCCGCCCAATCGCTCGGGCGGAAGGTTTTGCCATCCAGGGTAATGCCCTGGATGAAAACTTCTTTGGCAGTAGTGGAGACCATCGGGTAGAGGGATAAAACGCATGATGCTGGCGCACGGGATCACCACGCGCTGCTCGATGCCAGTATTCTATCTTATATAAGACTTGAAACTCGGTGGTAACCCCAGCGCATCACGGTTTTACGTCTGAGCAGCTACACGAAAAGTCAGCCGCGAATACCTCTAAAATCATGTTTCAACGGCCCTCTTTCGTTGGGCCGCTTTTTATTTGCACCGGAGTTTTCGCATGTCTGCTTTCATTGAAGCCGCTTCGCCGCACACCATGAACACCTACGGGCGCCTCCCGATCGCGCTGGAGCGTGGACAGGGCTGCCGCGTCTGGGATGTCAATGGCAAGCAGTATCTGGACGCGCTGGCCGGCATCGCCGTGAACACCCTGGGGCACAACCACCCCGAACTGGTGCCCGCGCTGCAGGACCAGGTCGCCAAGATCATCCACAGTTGCAACTACTACCACGTGCCCAACCAGGAAAAGCTGGCAGCCAAGTTGGTCGAGCTCTCGGGCATGACCAATGTGTTTTTCTGCAACTCCGGCCTGGAAGCGAACGAAGCGGCCATCAAACTGGCCCGCAAATACGGCCACGACAAAGGCATCAGTTTTCCCAAAATCGTCGTGTACGAGAAAGCCTTTCACGGCCGCTCCCTGGCCACGCTGAGCGCCACAGGCAACGCCAAAATCCAGAAAGGGTTTGAACCGCTGGTCGAAGGGTTTATTCGCGTACCGGTCAACGACATCGAGGCCCTCAAGGCTGCAACAGCCAACGACCCCAGCGTGGTTGCGGTGTTCTTCGAGACCATTCAAGGTGAAGGCGGTGTCAACCCCATGCGCACCGAATATTTGCAGCAAGTGCGCGCCCTGTGCGACGAAAAAGACTGGCTGCTCATGATCGACGAAGTGCAGTGCGGCATGGGCCGCACCGGCAAATGGTTTGCACACCAGTGGGCCGGCATCGTGCCCGATGTGATGCCGCTGGCCAAGGGCCTGGGCTCGGGCGTGCCTATTGGCGCGGTGGTGGCGGGCCCCAAAGCCGCCAACATCTTCCAGCCGGGCAACCACGGCGGCACATTTGGTGGCAACCCCCTGGCCATGCGCGCCGGGGTGGAAACCATCCGCATCATGGAAAAGGATGGCCTGATGCAGAACGCCGTCAAAATTGGCGCCCATCTGAAAGCGGGGCTTGAACAAGCCCTCGCGGGCCAAGCCGGTGTCAAGGACATTCGTGGCATGGGCCTGATGCTGGGCGTGGAGTTGACCCAGCCCTGCGGCGTGCTCACCAACCGCTGCGCCGAAGCGGGGCTACTCATCAGCGTAACAGCTGACAGCGTTGTGCGCCTGGTGCCGCCACTGATCATGACCGAAGCCGAGGCCGACGAAGTGCTGGCCATCCTGGTGCCTCAAATCAAACAGTTTCTTGCGGAGCAAGCATGAGCATTCGCCACTATCTCCAGTTCGCCGACTGCACCGCTGACGAATACGCACACCTGTTTGCGCGCGCGGCCGAGATCAAGCGCAAGTTCAAGGCCTACGAGAAATACCATCCACTGGCCGACCGCACGCTGGCCATGATCTTTGAGAAAGCCAGCACCCGCACGCGCGTAAGCTTTGAGGCGGGCATGTACCAGCTCGGCGGCTCGGTGGTGCACCTCACCACCGGCGACAGCCAGTTGGGTCGCTCCGAACCCATTGAAGACAGCGCCCGCGTCATCAGCCGCATGACCGACATCGTGATGATCCGTACCTTTGGCCAGGACAAGATCGAGCGTTTTGCCAAGTACTCACGCGTGCCGGTCATCAACGGCCTGACCAACGAGTTCCACCCCTGCCAGATCATGGCGGACATCTTCACTTACATCGAGCACCGCGGGTCCATCCAGGGCAAAGTCGTGGCCTGGGTGGGTGACGGCAACAACATGGCCAACACCTGGCTGCAGGCGGCCGAGCTGCTGGGTTTCAAGGTTCACATCAGTACGCCACGTGGCTATGAGGTCAACCCCGCCCTAGCGGGCATCAGTGGCAAAGGCTGCTACGAAGTCTTTGACTCCCCTCTGGATGCCTGCAAGGGTGCCGATCTGGTCACCACCGATGTGTGGACCAGCATGGGTTACGAAGCAGAAAACGAGGCACGCAAACAGGCCTTTGCCGACTGGTGCGTCAATGAGGCCATGATGGCTGCCGCCAAGCCCGATGCCTTGTTCATGCATTGCCTGCCCGCGCACCGCGGCGAAGAAGTCGAGGCCGAAGTGATCGACGGCCCACAGTCAGTCGTCTGGGACGAAGCTGAAAACCGCATGCACGTGCAAAAAGCACTCATGGAGTTTTTACTGCTGGGCCGCGTCAACGCCTGAGACAACTCATGAGCCAGTGCACCACCTGCGGAGCCTGCTGCGCCAGCTTTAGGGTGGATTTTTCGATCTTTGAATACGAAGAAGGCGGCGGCTCGGTCCCCGCCGGTCTGGCCGCCCCCATTACCGAACACACCTGCCGCATGCATGGCACCGATCACAGCCCGCCGCGCTGCGCCGCACTCTACGGCCGCATTGGCGAAAAAGCCACCTGTGGCATCTACGAATGGCGCCCCTCCCCTTGCCGCGAATTTGAAGAAGGCAGCGATGCCTGCCTGCGGGCGCGGCAGCGGCTAGCGGTCTGATACAGAAATCTGTTGCTGTCGTGGTCCAGTTCAGCGATCGTTGAGATACCGGCGCTTGTGCATCGCGGGTTCGTGGCGGGTGTCTGCCGCTTCCAGCGCTTTGCGGTAGCGGCGCAGGCGCGTTTGCGCCATCCCCAGCAGGCTATCGGAGGGGTAGCCTTGGGGGCCCAACTCCCCCCATGGAACATCGCTGAGCAGGCGCATGCCTTCGGCCACCGTGCTGGCCGCATAGATGTGAAAACGTCCTTGCGCCACCGCGTGCACCACACGCTCGTCGAGCATCAGGTGGCGGCGGTTGCGTTCGGGGATCAGTACCCCTTGCGTGCCGTCCAGTCCCATTCGCTCGCAGCTGCGAAAGAAACCTTCGATTTTTTCATTGATGCCGCCCACAGGCAACAAATCGCCAGAAGCATTGAGCGAGCCGGTCACAGCGATGCCCTGTTTCAGGGGCACACCTGCCAGTGAGGACAGCAATGCAAACAGTTCAGCGCACGAGGCCGAGTCGCCTTCTACACCGCCATACTCTTGCTCGAACACCAAACTGGCCTCCAGTGCCAGAGGGGACAGATGTGCAAACAGCGACATCAAGCAACTGTGCAACACCAAAACGCCTTTGTCATGGATCGGCCCGGACAACTCGACCTCTCGGTCGATGCTGAGCAAGCCTTTTTCACCGGCGTGCGTGCGCGCCGTCACGCGCACCGGCAGACCAAAGCTGTAATCTCCCAGCATCACCACACTCAAGCCATTGACACTGCCTTCCAGGCGTCCGCTCAGTGGTAAGACGCGTTCGCCCTGTGTCAGCGCATCCAGTTGCCGCTCCTCGGGTTCGTTGTGGCGGTACATGCGGGCCAAAAGCGCAGCCTGTACGTCTTCAGCCTGCACCAGATCCACTTGCCTTGCCCGGGCGACTGTTGCGCTTTCCATGACCAACGCCTCGGTGGCCGCAAAGACAGCACTTTGGCGGAACTGATCCTGTGCCTGACGCTGACTGTCCTCAATCAGCAAGGCAGTGGCCGCAGCAGAAAAATGCGGCAAGTCCCATTGCTTGCAGGTGCGTGCCACAAACACCGCCGTGTCATGCCAGGCTTGAGGGCCTGCAGCAAAGCTGTCAGCAAAGTCCACTTTGCAGCGAAAGCGTCGTGCCAGTTCGGGGTCCAGTGCCTGCACAGCCTCAAATTCATCAGGCGATGCCACCAACACCAACTTGACTTCGGCTTGCACCGGCTCAGGCGCTAGCGATACGGCCGCCACCGGTGCGTAAAGCACACCGGGCTCTTCAATTTGCAAGCGGCCACTGCGCACGAAACGACGCAGTTTTTCCCAGGCCAGAGGGTCAACCAGCAGTTCGCGCAGGTGCAACAACAAGAAGCCGCCATGCGCACGCAGCAAGCTGCCTGCACGGATGCGGGTGAAGTCGGTCACCAGCATGTCGCCATCGGCGTCATATTCGATGCCGCCGAATAACTGGCGAAGCGAGGGGTTGTCCTCCTGGACCACCGGCGCGCCCTGCAGGCCATGGTTGTCAACGGCCACGTGCACGCGCAGGCCATCGAGCAAATCCTCCAGCGCATCCAGTCGCAGGTTGTCGTCTTCGTCGCTGGCCTGAAACAACTCAAGATGCGCCAGCACTTCGCTCTGCAAGGATTTCAACCAGTCATTCAAACCGGCTTGTTCGGACGCTGCAGGGTGCACACTTTGGCGGATTTCCAGCCATTCGCGCTCAAGCAGTGGACGCACAATCTGACGCTTAAGAGCAGCCAACCCCTCGTTGCGCACATGCTCGAGCGAGCGGGTTTTTTCGAGAAATCGGGCGATTTCCTCGCGCAA
The DNA here is from genome assembly GCA_041191485.1 of Pseudomonadota bacterium. GTDB lineage: Bacteria > Pseudomonadota > Gammaproteobacteria > Burkholderiales > Burkholderiaceae_C > Limnohabitans_A. The sequence continues at coordinate 19,317 of JBEEOS010000006.1, read as the reverse complement.
GCTGGTCTCGTCCTGGTCCATCTGGGCATGCTCTTGTGGACTCAGACTCATGGCCTTGCCCGCAGTCATCGGCTCGCCTTTGTCGTCGCGACGGGAGAACACCAAGCGCCCCTCATCGCGCATCAGGCTGAATTGTCTGGATTGCGCATACGTATTGAGTTCGGCATAGGCGATCGACTCTGCACCTTTATAAGCCTGCTCAATGCGTTCTATTTCGGGTTTGACATCGGGTTCGGCCAGTCGATGCGGAATATCCGTCTGCAGGCGTCGCGCCATTTGCACCATGCGCTGCCGCAATTGCCGCCCTTCTCCGGCTGGCAAGCGCAAGGCCAGCGGACGTTCGGGTTGTTCGACGTGGTGCAGGTAGAGCAAGTCAGGCGGCACAGGACAAGAGGCGGCATGGTCTTGCATGAGCTGCCGCATCAGTGTGGTGCGGCCAGTGCCCACCTGACCGACGACCATGAGGTTGTATCCCGGCAGGGTCATGCTCAGGCCAAATCGAGCGGCCTCCTGGGCGCGCGGCTGGCCAATCCAGGGCAGTGGGTGGTCCACGAGTTCGCGCGTGCTGGTGAACCCCAGGGCGAGCGGGTCCATCCGGCGCAAGAGGTCTTGGGGTTCAAGTCGCTGGCAGGTCATGCCCCATTCTAGGCGCCGTTTGCTTTCACAAGGAAGCGTACAACTCTCGATCAAAATTCAGGAATGAGCATGACACGCCAATGGGGCAACAGCAGCAGTTGCACAATGTAAGCCATTCAAGTCGCCCGTCAGATGCACCGCGTAGATGGCATCCGTGCGGAAATGTCAAAACGGGTGACCTCACCATCCTCAGAACCGTGTTGCGTAAACTTTGAAAGCCCTGTTCTCATGATCAACCTCACTCCTACTTTGCAGGACTGCGAGCTGCTCGACCAGCAAGACCCCCTGCGCGCCTTGCGCGAACTGTTTGATCTGCCGCCCGGCGTGATTTACCTGGATGGCAACTCGTTGGGTGTGCTGCCCCGTGCCACACCCGCTCGGGTGGCGCAGACCATTCACCAGGAATGGGGGCAAAACCTGATCAAGAGCTGGAACAGCGCTGGCTGGTTCAACCTGCCGCAACGCGTGGGCGACAAAATCGCCCGCATCATCGGTGCGCAGCCGGGCGAAGTGGTGGCCGCCGACAGCACCTCCATCAACCTGTTCAAAGTGCTCAGTGCAGCACTGCACATTGCTGAGGCTGACGCACCCCACAAGAAAACCATCGTCAGCGAGCGCAGCAATTTCCCGACCGACCTCTACATTGCCGAGGCCTTGTGCAAGGAGCGCGGTTACACCCTGCAGCTGGTGGAGGCCGAAGACATTGTCACTGCGCTGCAAGGCGATGTGGCGGTGCTCATGCTCACCCACGTCAACTACCGCACCGGCGCCATGCACGACATGGCTACGCTGACGGCCTTGGCCCATGCGCAGGGCACGCTGACCGTGTGGGACCTGGCCCATAGCGCGGGCGCCGTGCCTGTAGACCTGCAGGGCGCACAAGCCGACTTTGCAGTGGGCTGCGGTTACAAATACCTCAATGGCGGCCCCGGTGCCCCGGCGTTTGTGTGGGTGAATCCACGCCACACCGACCGTTTTTGGCAACCGTTGGCAGGCTGGTGGGGACATGCCGCACCCTTCGAGTTCACACCCGACTACCGTCCGGCTGCAGGCATTACCCGTTACCAATGCGGCACACAACCCATCCTCAGCCTCACGGCGATGGACTGCGGGCTGGACACCCTGCTGGCCGCCGAAAGCTTGGGGGGCATGGCCGCGCTGCGGCGCAAGTCGCTGGCGTTGACGGTCTTGTTCATGCAACTGGTGCGCACGCGTCTGCATGGACACGGTTTTGGCATCGCCACGCCCGAACAGGAAAAGCTGCGCGGCTCACAGGTCAGCCTCACGCGGGCCGAGGGCGCCTACGCCATCGTGCAGGCGCTGATTGCACACGGCGTGATTGGTGACTTTCGCGCAGGCGATGGCGCTGCGCACCCGGACATCTTGCGCTTTGGCTTCACTCCGCTGTACATCGGTTATGCCGACGTGTGGCACGCCGTCGAACATTTGCGGCAGGTGATGGACAGCGGCGAGTGGCGCGAGGCACGCTTTGCCCACAAACACGCCGTGACCTGAAGCCCACAGACAACACCATCAAAGCCGAGCACACCGCGACACAACGATGTCCAGCCCAGCCCTGCGCTTGATTTGGCTTCAAGCGCCGTACAGCCAAGGCACATCCATCAGACGCGCGCCCAGCAAGCGCAAGGACAGGTTGCGCCCCAGCGCGATCGCACCCTGCGCATGGAAGATCTCGCCATTGCGGATCGAGCGGGACTGCACATGGGCGTTACGCGCCCAACGCTGTTGCGCGTACTGCGCCCAGCGTTGCTCGACCGTTCCTGGCCTGCCCCAACACTGCGCCAGAGCGTGTGCATCTTCAATCGCCATGCCTGCGCCTTGCGCCAGATACGGGCGCATGGGGTGCGCGGCATCCCCAAGCAAGGCGATGCGACCTTTGGTCATTTGCCCGGCATGGGACAAAGGCGATCGATCATGCAGCGCCCACAAACGCCAGCTGGGCACCGCTTGCAGTCGTTCACGCAAGACGGGGCAGACATCGCCAAGCCCCGCCCACAAGGTCTGTTGCACCGCCGCCTGGTCCCAGGCTTGCGGGTCCTGGGGCTTGGCACCGTGAACAATGGCCACGATGTTTTGACCCGCGCCCGCTTGCACCGGGTAGTGCACCACATGCAACTTGGGGCCCATCCAGACGGTGACCTGGTCGGTCCGCAAATGTGCGGGCAAATCGGCCTGCGGCACCAGCGCGCGGTAAGCCAGCTGGCCTGAAAAACGGGGCGCATCGTTCAAACCGATGAAGTGACGGGTACGGCCCCAGATACCGTCGGCTCCCACCAGGGCCTGCACTTGCGAGCACCATGGGCCCGTCTTGTTGTCATGGCCTTCCAGGCGCAGAAGTGGCCCCTCATCGCGCACCTGCTCCAGCGTTCGCCCCAATTGCACCTGTGCGCCCGCCTTCAAGGCCGCCTGGGCCAACAGGGTGTGCAAGTCTGCCCGGTGAAGGGTGGCATAAGGCGCGCCGTACACTGCCTGCGTACGATGCCCCAAAGGCAATTCGCCCACCAAACGGCCACTGCGGGCATCTCGCGCCTGCAAACGTTGGGGAAAAGCGGCCACAGCCTGCAAGGCATCGTTCAGGCCCCAAGCCTGGAGAATGCGGGTCACGTTTGGGCCCATCTGCACGCCCGCCCCCACCTCGGCAAACGCATCTGCCCGCTCCAGCACCGTGACGGGCTGCCCCTGCCGGGCCAGCGCAAACGCTGCGGCCAGGCCACCAATGCCTGCACCTGCAATCACCAACTCTGCCTTGTCCATGTGCCCATTGTGCCCTCTGGCTGCCAAGATGGGCCAAACATCGGACAATACGGGCATGACCTCGATCAAAGCCCCCGAACTTTTGCTGCCTGCCGGCTCGCTGGACAAAATGCGCGCCGCCTACGCCTTTGGCGCCGACGCCATCTACGCCGGGCAGCCCCGATACAGCCTGCGCGCACGCAACAACGAATTCCGTCTGGAACAGCTGGCCCAGGGCATCAGCGAAGCCCATGCATTGGGCAAGAAATTCTTCGTCACCAGCAACCTCATTGCCCACAACGATAAGGTGCGCACTTACCTGCGCGACATCGAACCGGTGATCGAGATGAAGCCCGACGCGCTCATCATGGCCGATCCCGGTTTGATGATGATGGTCCACGAGAAATGGCCCGAAGTGCCGATTCATCTGTCGGTGCAAGCCAACACCACCAACTGGGCCACCGTCAAGTTCTGGCAAAAGATGGGGGTCAGCCGTATCATCTTGAGCCGCGAGCTGAGCCTGGACGAAGTCGAGAAAATCCGCCAGGAATGCCCGGACATGGAGATCGAGGTCTTCGTGCACGGCGCGCTGTGCATTGCCTACTCTGGCCGCTGCCTGCTGTCGGGCTACTTCAACCGCCGCGACCCCAACCAGGGCACCTGCACCAACGCCTGCCGCTGGAACTACGCCACCAGCGAAGCCACCGACCAAACCGACAGCGGCGAAGTGCTGCCCGTCAAGATGGAAGGCGACTTCAGCTTCGCCACCGAGCAGGAAAATGCCGACAAGGCCTTTTCATCCTGCGGCGATGGTCAACGCCACCCGGCCGCTGACAAGGTGTACTTGATCGAAGAGGCCAACCGCCCCGGCGAGCTCATGCCCATCATGGAAGACGAGCACGGCACCTACATCATGAACAGCAAGGATCTGCGCGCAGTCGAGCTGATCGAAAGACTGGTCAAGATTGGCGTGGACTCGCTCAAGATCGAGGGCCGAACCAAGAGCCTGTACTACGTCAGCCGCACCGCCCAGGTGTACCGCCGCGCCATTGATGATGCTGTGGCAGGGCGCCCCTTCAACCCCGAACTCATCACCGAACTCGATGGCCTGGCCCACCGAGGCTACACCACCGGCTTTCTGGAGCGCCGCCCCGCGCAGAGTTACCAGAACTACGAAACCGGCCACTCGGTGGGCCACCGCAGCCAGTTCGTGGGCGAGGTGCGCAGCGTGCGCGAAGGCTGGGTCGAAGTGGAAACCAAAAACCGCTTTGCCGTTGGCGACACACTGGAGATCATCCATCCCAGCGGCAACCGCAAAGTGCAGCTGACCGAAATGAAAAACCTGGATGGCCACGCCATTGAAGTGGCCTCGGGCAGCCCACTGCGTGTTTTGATCCCCATGAATGGCCCGGCCGAAGGCGCGTTGATCGCACGCATGTTCTGAACCATTTACCCCCAGGGGTAAAAAGAGTATAGTTTTGTGTCGATTGATCACGTCGACATCGTTTTTGCCGGGAGACAGAACATGGTTTGGAGCCTTCACGAGATTCGCACCACCGCTCGCAACCTCTGGTTTCGCGACACCCACGAAGAAAGCATTTTCATCAACGACACCGCCGTGCGCATTCGAGCGGGCATCCTGATGATCATCCCCATCATGATGGGCCTGACCTTGTTCGACGTGGTTTTTGGCTCCCACTGGGAAGTCACCGGCAACATGGTCAAGGACACCTTTGATACCGACTTCGACGGCCGCATCCTCTATCACGTCGAAGCCGTGCGCCGGACCTACGATTACACCGTGCAAACCTGGGTGCTGTTTTATGCGCTCTTCGAAATGCTTTCGGGCCTGTTTGTCAGCACCTCGCGCCTGTCGCCCACCATCTTGCTGGCCAGCTTTCTAGCCAAAAACCACCGCCCTTACTGGAAGCCGCTGGTCCCAAAGCGTTTTGCCTGGACGCTGGGCTCGAGCTTCATCATCGCCTGCCTGATTTTCTTCAATCCGGATACCTTTGCCGGCTGGGTCAATGCGCTGTTCCACAGCGAAGTCCTGCCCACCACCAGCAATTACATGCCCCGCTGGATCCCGGTGACCTTGGTCTGGACCTGCCTGGGCTTCATGTGGCTGGAGACTGTGCTGGGCTTTTGCATGGGCTGCAAGCTCCATTCCATCGCCGCCAAGCTGGGCCTGGTCAAAGAAGAATGCGAAGAGTGCAACAACCTCGATTTCCGTTACTGATTCAACGGTCGTAAAAAAACCCCGCCAGCTTGCGCTGGCGGGGTTTTTTATTGCTGACCCTGACGATTAAATCGTCACGGTCTTGGCCGTCTCTGCGTACTCTTCGATCTGGTCGAAGTTCATGTACTTGTAGATCTTGTCGGCGTTCTTGGTGACCACACCGATCTCGGCCATGTACTCTTCCACTGTGGGGATGCGGCCCAGCTTGGAGCACACCGCCGCCAGCTCAGCCGAGCCCAGGAACACGTTGGTGTTCTTGCCCAAGCGGTTGGGGAAGTTACGGGTCGAGGTCGACATGGCCGTGCTGCCTTCCTTGATCTGCGCCTGGTTGCCCATGCACAGCGAGCAGCCCGGCATTTCCATGCGGGCACCCGCACCGCCCAGGGTAGCGTAGTAGCCTTCCTTGGTCAGCTCGGCCGCATCCATCTTGGTGGGCGGTGCCACCCACAGGCGCACCGGGATGTCTTTCTTGCCTTCCAGGATCTTGCCCGCCGCGCGGAAGTGGCCGATGTTGGTCATGCAAGAACCGACGAAGACTTCGTCGATCTTGGTGCCCGACACTTCGCTCATGAACTTGGCGTCATCGGGGTCGTTGGGGCAGCAGACGATGGGCTCCTTGATGTCGGCCAGGTCGATCTCGATCACGGCGGCGTACTCGGCGTCCTTGTCGGCCTTGAGCAGCTCGGGCTTGGCCAGCCATTGCTCGACTTTCTCGATACGGCGAGCCAGGGTCTTGGCATCTTCGTAGCCGTTGGCGATCATGTTCTTCATCAACACGATGTTCGAGCGCAGGTACTCGGCGATCGGCTCGGGGTTGAGCTGGATCGCGCAAGCGGCTGCAGAGCGCTCGGCAGCGGCATCGGACAGCTCGAAAGCCTGCTCCACTTTCAGGTCGGGCAAACCTTCGATTTCGAGCACGCGGCCAGAGAACACATTCTTCTTGCCAGCCTTCTCGACGGTCAGCAGACCGGCCTTGATGGCGTACAGCGGAATGGCATGGACCAGGTCGCGCAAGGTGATGCCAGGCTGCATCGTGCCCTTGAAGCGCACCAGCACGGATTCAGGCATGTCCAGCGGCATCACGCCGGTGGCAGCACCGAAGGCCACCAGGCCGGAGCCGGCGGGGAAGGAAATACCGATCGGGAAGCGAGTGTGCGAGTCACCACCGGTACCCACGGTGTCGGGCAGCAGCAGACGGTTGAGCCAGCTGTGGATCACGCCATCGCCCGGGCGCAACGCCACACCGCCACGGTTAGAGATGAACTTGGGCAGTTCGCGGTGCATCTTCACGTCCACGGGCTTCGGGTAAGCGGCTGTGTGGCAGAAGGACTGCATGACCAGATCCGCAGAGAAGCCCAGGCAAGCCAGGTCTTTGAGCTCATCACGGGTCATCGGGCCAGTGGTGTCTTGCGAGCCCACGGTGGTCATCTTGGGTTCGCAGTAGGTACCGGGACGTACGCCCTGACCTTCAGGCAGACCGCAGGCGCGGCCGACCATCTTCTGGGCCAGGGTGAAACCAGCCTTGCTTTCGGCCGGCGCTTGCGGCAGGCGGAACAGCGTGGAGGCGGGCAGACCCAGGAATTCGCGGGCCTTGGCGGTCAGCGAACGGCCAATGATCAGGTTGATACGGCCACCGGCGCGCACTTCGTCGAGCAGCACTTGCGACTTGAGCGAGAAGGCGGCAACTTCAGCGCCGTTCTTCATGATCTTGCCGTCGTAGGGCAGCACCTCGATCACATCGCCCATGTCCAGCTTGGACACGTCGACTTCGATCGGCAGGGAACCGGAGTCTTCCTGCGTGTTGAAGAAGATGGGGGCGATCTTGCCGCCCAGGGTCACGCCGCCAAAACGCTTGTTCGGCACAAAGGGAATGTCCTGACCCGTGGCCCAGATCACGCTGTTGGTGGCTGATTTACGCGAGGAGCCGGTACCGACCACGTCGCCCACGTAGGCCACGAGGTTGCCCTTTTTCTTGAGGTCGTCGATGAACTGCATCGGGCCGCGCACGCCGTCTTTTTCGGGCTTGAAAGCCGCGTCAGGACGGGTGTTCTTGAGCATCGCCAGGTAGTGCATGGGGATGTCAGGGCGGGTGGTGGCGTCCGGAGCGGGCGACAGGTCGTCGGTGTTGGTTTCGCCAGGCACCTTGAACACGGTCACGGTGATGGACTTGGGCACTTCGGGACGGCTGGTGAACCACTCGGCATCGGCCCAGCTCTGCATGACTTCCTTGGCTTTGGCGTTGCCGGCTTTGGCTTTGGTGGCCACGTCGTTGAAGTAATCAAACATCAACAGGGTTTTCTTCAGGCCTTCAGCGGCGATGCCGGCGACTTCGGCGTCGTCCAGCAACTCGATCAGCGGATGCACGTTGTAGCCGCCGACCATGGTGCCCAGCAACTCAGTGGCCTTGGCTTTGGAAACCAGACCGACCTTGATATCGCCATGAGCCACAGCGGCCAGGAAAGAGGCCTTGACCTTGGCGGCATCATCCACGCCCGGGGGCACGCGGTGGGTCAGCAAATCCATCAGGAAAGCGTCCTCGCCAGCGGGCGGGTTCTTGATCAACTCGATCAGGGCTTCCACCTGCTTGGCATCGAGTGCCAGCGGGGGAATGCCCAAGGCCGCGCGTTCGGCGACGTGTTCACGGTAGGCTTGCAACATGGTACGTTCTCCTGTCTAAAAAAGTTTAAATCGATACAGCTGCCGAGGCAGCAAAGAAACCCTGAATGGCAAGTGGTAACGCGCGTCCGGTTCGGTGCGCGCGTTCAAGGACTTGCCAGAAATATCTGTAACTGGCACGGTCATGCAACTGACCGGCGTGGCTGATGGGCGCCCATTGCGCAGCATGCGCTGCGGAGACGATCTCGCTGGCGCGCTCAATCTCGGCTTCGGTGGGCGCCATGGCTTCCAGAATCGGGCGGATCTGCGCGGGGTGGATGCTCCACATGCGGGTGTAGCCGAATTCACGGGCCGCCTTGAGCGCGGCCTGGCGCATGGCCTGCACATCGCTGAATTCGGTGACCACGCAATGCGAGGGCACCTTGCCGTGGGCATGACAGGCGCTGGCAATCTCCAGCTTGGCGCGCACCACCAAGGGGTGTGTGAACTGCCCCTGAGCCGCCATGCCATCCGACGGAATGGCACCACCATGGGCCGACACAAAATCCATCAGGCCAAAGCTGAGCGACTGCACACGGGGGTGAGCAGCAATGTCAAAAGCGCGGTGCACGGCGGCGGGCGACTCGATCAGCACCTGCAGTGGCAGGGCTGGGGCGCCTGCGGCATCGAGGGCAGCGGCAGCCCGCTCGACATCCTGCACCGACTCCACCTTGGGCACCATGATGTGCACCAGGCGGCGGGCGGCGCGGCCCGCAATGTGGGCCACGTCAGCATCGAAAGAGGGGTGGTCCACCGGGTGGACCCGCACTGCGACGCGGGCGTCGGGTGCTGCGGCGAGCGCCAGCTCGGTGACCAGTGCTGCGTGTTCCGCCTCACCGTCCACCGGGGCGCCATCCTCGCAATCGAGGGTGACATCGAAAACGCAGGTGCCGTATTCCTGCGTCATCTCGGCCTGCAGCTGCAGGCTTTTGCGCATCCGCGCTTCGACGCCGCTGTAATGGTCGCAGACCGGCAGCTGCACGCTGCCGGCTTGTGCGCCCATCAGGACATCGCGCGGATGCAGGGACACGTCAGCGGTCCGATCAGAGCAGGTGAGCGACGCCGGCTTGCTCGTCGGTCAGTTCCTTGAGCGTCTTGTCGATGCACTGCTGGCTGAAAGCGTCGATGTCCAGGCCTTCGACGACCTTGTACTCGCCGTTTTCGCAGGTGACGGGGAAGCCGAACATGACGTCCTTGGGGATGCCGTACCAGCCTTGCGACGGGATGCCCATGGTGACCCACTTGCCGTTGGTGCCCAGGGCCCAGTCACGCATGTGGTCGATGGCCGCGTTGGCAGCCGAAGCGGCCGAGGACAGGCCACGGGCTTCGATGATGGCAGCGCCACGCTTGCCCACTGTGGGCAGGAACACGGTTTCGTTCCAAACCTGGTCGTTGATCATGGCCTTGACGGATTCGCCGTTGATGGTGGCAAAGCGGTAGTCGGCGTACATGGTGGGCGAATGGTTGCCCCACACGGCCAGCTTTTCGATGTCCTTGACGGCCTTGCCGGTCTTGGCAGCGATCTGGCTGGCAGCGCGGTTGTGGTCCAGGCGCAGCATGGCGGTGAAGTTGCCAGGCTTGAGGTCGGGGGCCGACTTCATGGCGATGTAGGCGTTGGTGTTGGCGGGGTTGCCGACGACCAGCACCTTGACGTTGCGCGAAGCCACGGCGTTCAGGGCCTTGCCTTGGGCGGTGAAGATCTGGGCGTTGGCAGCCAGCAGGTCGGCACGCTCCATGCCGGGGCCACGGGGACGGGCGCCGACCAGCAGGGCGTAGTCGGTGTCCTTGAAGGCGGTCATGGCGTCAGCGTGGGCTTCCATGCCGGCCAGCAGCGGGAAAGCGCAGTCTTCGAGTTCCATCATCACACCCTTGAGGGCTTTCTGGGCTTTCTCGTCAGGGATTTCCAGCAGTTGCAGGATGACGGGCTGGTCCTTGCCCAGCATTTCGCCAGAGGCGATGCGGAACAGCAGGGCGTAACCAATTTGACCTGCAGCGCCTGTGACGGCAACGCGGACGGGCTTCTTGCTCATAGAAAACTCCAGAAAAAGTGTGAGGTAACAGAAAAGAGAAACAACGCGTGAGTGTACCCGCGAAAACCCTGAGTGGTCAATTTGTCTTATGTCTTATATAAGATATGATTGCACACCTGACAGGGGGCTGACCTCCTGCATCGATTGCTTACTCATGAACACCCCAAGCACCCCCTCAGAACTCGCAGCAAGCGCGGAAAACGCCGCCCCTACGCCGGCCTTCAGCCCGCTGTATCAGCAGATCAAGGGGCTGATCCTTCAAAGCCTGCAGGCTGCCGAATGGAAGCCTGGTGAAGCCATTCCCAGCGAAATTGACCTGGCCGCACGTTACCGCGTCAGCCAGGGCACGGTGCGCAAGGCCATTGACGAACTCGCGGGCGACCATCTGCTGGTGCGCCGCCAGGGCAAAGGCACGTTTGTGGCCACCCACGCAGAGCAACATGTGCAGTACCGCTTCCTCAAACTTGTGCCCGACAGCGGCGACCTGGCCAGCGAAGGCCCGGCACAGCGCACCATCGTGGACTGCCGCCGCCTGCGCGCCAGCGCCGACATTGCCCGCGCCCTGGCCCTGCGCTCGGGCGACACAGTGGTCCAGGTGCGCCGCGTGCTGGCTTTTGCCGGTGTCCCGACCATTTTGGAAGACGTTTGGCTTCCAGGCGCCCCCTTCAAGGGCCTGAGCGCCGAGCGCCTGAGCGTGTACCACGGCCCCATGTATGGCCTGTTCGAGTCCGAATTTGGTGTGCGCATGGTCCGTGCCGACGAAAAAATTCGCGCCGTGCTGCCCGACGAGGCCCAGCAAGCCTTGCTGGCCGTGCCAGCGGGCACCCCGCTGCTGAGCGTAGAGCGCGTGGCCTACACCTACAACGACACCCCCATGGAGCTGCGCCGCGGCCTGTACCGCACCGACAGCCACCACTACCACAACGCCCTGAGTTGATAAAACCGTTTTTCCCTCTGAAAAACCATGCGACTGAAATGCTCATGTCAGTTTGCTGCATTGCAATAGAATCCGCTGGTTTGTCATCCAAAATTACAAACGTGTTACCACCCCTCAGAAAGTGCCACCATGACTGAAATCGCACGCAAGCGGCCCGTGTTCCGCAACATCAATGCCCTGAAGGACTTGCCCACCTACCGTCTGCCCGCAGCAGGCTGGGTGTCGATCCTGCACCGCGTCAGCGGTGTGCTGATGTTCCTTTTGATGCCCTTCATCATCTGGATGTTCGACACCTCCGTCAGCTCCGAAATTTCATTCGCCAGCTTCAGCGCCGCCTTCAATGTCGGTCTGGGCTTTGTGCCTGGCGTGCTGGTCAAACTGGTGGCCCTGTCCCTGATCTGGGCTTACCTGCACCACTTCATCGCCGGCGTGCGCCACCTGTACATGGACGTGTTCCACGCCGTGAGCAAGGAATTCGGCAAGTCCTCCGCCGTGGTCACCCTGGCTCTGAGCCTGGGCCTGACTGCCGTGTTGGGCGCCAAGCTGTTCGGCCTTTACTGATTCACACCAAGGAGCAAACAACATGTCCGTCAATTACGGCTCCAAGCGCATCGTCGTCGGCGCTCACTATGGTCTGCGCGACTGGCTCGCGCAGCGCGTTACCGGCGCCCTCATGGCCCTGTTCACCCTTGTGGTGCTGGCACAGGTGATCTTCACCTCCGGCCCCATCGGCTACGAGCAGTGGGCTGGCATCTTCGCCCCCCAGTGGATGAAGTTCCTGACCTTCGCCGTCATCGTGGCCTTGCTGTGGCACGTGTGGGTGGGTGTGCGCGACATTTTCATGGACTACATCCAGCCCGTGGGCATTCGCCTGTCGCTGCAGGTGTTCGCCATCGTCTGGCTGGTCGGCTGCGCCGGCTGGGCTGTTCAGGTGCTGTGGCGCCTGTAAGTCGCTGCCCTCTTTTAGCGTACCTCTCTCTGATTGAAGACCATGAGCTATACCAAAGACCAAATCACCAACCGCAAGTTCGACGTCGTGATCGTCGGCGCTGGCGGCTCCGGCATGCGCGCCTCCCTGCAGCTGGCCCGCGCCGGCCTGAACGTGGCTGTGCTGTCCAAAGTGTTCCCCACCCGCTCGCACACCGTGGCCGCCCAGGGTGGCGTGTCCGCCTCGCTGGGCAACATGTCCGACGACAACTGGGAATACCACTTCTACGACACCGTCAAGGGCTCCGACTGGCTCGGCGACCAGGACGCCATCGAATTCATGTGCCGTGAAGCGCCCAAAGTCGTGTACGAACTCGAGCACATGGGCATGCCTTTCGACCGCAACCCTGATGGGACGATCTACCAGCGCCCGTTTGGCGGCCACACCGCCAACTTCGGCGAGAAGCCCGTGCAACGCGCCTGCGCCGCAGCCGACCGCACCGGCCACGCCATGCTGCACACGCTCTACCAGGCCAACGTCGCTGCCCGCACCACCTTCTTCGTGGAGTGGATGGCGCTGGACCTGATCCGCAACGCCGAGGGCGATGTGGTCGGTGTCACGGCCCTCGAAATGGAAACCGGCGACCTGTACACGCTGCAGGCCCAGACCGTGCTGTTCGCCACCGGTGGCGCCGGCCGCATCTTCCAGTCGTCGACCAACGCCTTCATCAACACCGGTGACGGCCTGGGCATGGCCGCTCGCGCTGGCATCCCGCTGCAGGACATGGAGTTCTGGCAATTCCACCCCACCGGCGTGGCCGGCGCGGGCGTGCTGCTGACCGAAGGCTGCCGCGGCGAAGGCGCCATTTTGCTCAACAGCAATGGCGAGCGCTTCATGGAGCGTTACGCCCCAACGCTAAAAGACCTGGCCCCCCGCGATTTCGTGTCCCGCTGCATGGGCCAGGAAATCCTGGAAGGCCGTGGCTGTGGTCCCAACAAGGACTACATCCACATGAAACTCGACCACCTGGGCGCGGACACCATCCGCAAGCGTCTGCCCTCCGTGGAAGAAATCGGCCACAACTTTGCCAACGTGGACATCACCAAGGAGCCGATTCCGGTTGTGCCCACCATCCACTACCAGATGGGCGGCATCCCCACCAACATCAACGGTCAAGTGGTTGAAAACGTCAACGGTGAAGACCGTCCGATCAAGGGCCTGTACGCTGTGGGCGAATGCTCCTGCGTGTCGGTGCACGGCGCCAACCGCCTGGGCACCAACTCCCTGCTGGACCTGCTGGTCTTCGGCAAGGCCGCTGGCGACCACATCATCGCCAACACCAAGGCCGGCGCCGCACAGGAGAACCTGCCCGTCAACGCCGCAGACTTCACCCTGAGCCGCCTGAACCGCCTGGAAGCCGCTTCCAGCGGCGAATACGCGCAGGACATCGCCAACGACATGCGCGCCATCATGCAAACGCACGCTGGTGTGTTCCGCAGCCAGGAGTCCATGGACGAAGGCGTCCAGAAGATTGCTGCCCTGCGCGATCGCGTGGCCAACATCGGCCTGCACGACACCTCCAAGGTGTTCAACACCGCCCGCATCGAAGCCCTGGAAGTGGACAACCTGATGGAAGCCGCCCAGGCCACCATGGAAAGTGCTGCCGCCCGCAAGGAGTGCCGTGGCGCCCACCTGGTGCGCGACTACGAACACGACGTGACCCACCCGACCTGCCCGCTGGGCCGCAACGACGCCGAGTGGATGAAGCACACCCTGTGGCACAGCGAAGGCAACAGCCTGAGCTACAAGCCCGTGCGCATGAAACCCCTGACGGCCGAAACCGTGCCGCCGAAACCCCGTACCTTCTGATCCGGAACGTTAGAGAACAAGGAATCTGAAAAATGGCCAAACGTACATTCAAGATCTACCGCTACGATCCGGACAAGGATGCCAAGCCTTACATGCAATCGATCGACGTCGAACTCGACGGCACCGAGCGCATGCTGCTGGATGCTCTGGTCAAGCTCAAGGCCGTGGACCCCACGCTGTCCTTCCGTCGCTCCTGCCGCGAAGGTGTGTGCGGTTCGGACGCCATGAACATCAATGGCAAGAACGGTCTGGCCTGCCTGACCAACCTGAACACGCTCAAGGGCGACATCGTCTTGAAGCCGCTGCCCGGCCTGCCGGTGGTGCGCGACCTGATCGTGGACATGACCCAGTTCTTCAAGCAGTACCACTCGATCAAGCCTTACCTGATCAACCACGACCAGGCTCCGGACACCGAGCGTCTGCAAAGCCCCGAAGAGCGTGAAGAGCTCAACGGCCTGTACGAGTGCATTCTGTGCGCCAGCTGCTCGACCAGCTGCCCCAGCTTCTGGTGGAACCCCGACAAGTTCGTGGGCCCTGCCGGTCTGCTGCAAGCCTACCGATTCATCGCCGACAGCCGCGACCAGGCCACCGCCGAGCGTCTGGACAACCTGGAAGACCCTTACCGTCTCTTCCGTTGCCACACCATCATGAACTGCGTGGACGTTTGCCCCAAGGGCCTGAACCCCACCAAGGCGATTGGCAAGATCAAGGAGTTGATGGTGCGTCGCGCCGTCTGACCCTGCGAAACCGAATAGATCCACATGCTGGCCGATGAAACCCTGAACGGTCAGGACCGTCATGCGCCTGTGAGCGAGCGGTCCCTGAGCAAGCTGCGCTGGCGATGCCGGCGTGGCCTGCTCGAAAACGACTTGTTCATCGAGCGCTTTTTCGACAGGCACGCTTCTCGCTTGACTGTGGGCCAGGCGCGAGGCATGTACACCCTGATGGATCTGTCCGACAACGATCTCATGGACTTGCTGTTGCGCCGCAAGGAGCTGCAGCCCGAGATCAGCACCGACGAGGTGCACGAAGTCCTGAACATGCTCAGAGATTGACCCCAGTTGGGGCCAGCCCGTTTTACCTCAAGGAAACCGACCATGAAACTTGCCGACAACAAAGCCACCCTGTCGTTCAGCAATGGCGCGCCCAGCGTCGAAATGCCCGTGTATTCAGGCAGCATTGGCCCGGATGTGATCGACATCCGCAAGCTGTACGGCCAAACCGGCATGTTCACTTATGACCCCGGCTTCCTGTCGACCGCATCGTGCCAGTCCGGCATCACCTACATCGACGGCGACAAGGGCGAGCTGCTGTACCGTGGCTACCCCATCGAGCAACTCGCCAACAAAGTGGACTTCCTGGACACCTGCTACCTGCTGCTCAAGGGCGAGCTGCCCACCGCTGATCAAAGCGCCGAATTCCACTCCACGGTGAACCACCACACCATGGTCAACGAGCAGATGCAGTTCTTCCTGCGCGGTTTCCGTCGTGACGCTCACCCCATGGCTGTGCTGACCGGTCTGGTAGGCGCCCTGTCGGCCTTCTACCACGACAGCACCGACATCAACAACCCGGAGCACCGCGAGATTGCGGCCATCCGCCTGATCGCCAAGATGCCCACGCTGGTGGCCATGGCCTACAAATACGGCATGGGCCAGCCTTACCAGTACCCCCGCAACGATCTGTCCTACGCGGGCAACTTCCTGCGCATGATGTTCGGCACGCCTTGCGAAGAGTACAAGGTCAACCCGGTGCTCGAACGCGCCATGGACCGCATCTTCATCCTGCACGCTGACCACGAGCAAAACGCCTCCACCTCCACGGTGCGCCTTTGCGGCTCGTCCGGCACCAACCCGTTCGCCGCCATTGCGGCTGGTGTGGCCTGCCTGTGGGGCCCCTCGCACGGCGGCGCCAACGAAGCCTGTCTGAACATGCTCGAAGACATCCAGAAAATGGGTGGCGTGTCCAAAGTCGGCGAGTTCATGAACCAGGTCAAGGACAAGAACTCCGGCGTCAAGCTGATGGGCTTCGGTCACCGCGTCTACAAGAACTACGACCCCCGCGCCAAACTCATGCAGGAAACCTGCAATGAAGTGCTGCAGGAACTGGGCCTGGAAAACGACCCCCTGTTCAAGCTGGCCAAGGAACTGGAAAAGATCGCCCTGGAAGACGACTACTTCGTGCAGCGCAAGCTCTACCCGAACGTGGACTTCTACTCCGGCATCGTGCAGCGCGCCATCGGCATCCCGGTGAACCTGTTCACCGGCATCTTTGCCCTGGCCCGCACCGTGGGCTGGATCGCCCAGCTCAACGAAATGATCAGCGACCCCGAGTACAAAATCGGCCGCCCCCGTCAGCTGTTCACCGGCTCGCCCCGCCGCGACGCCTAAGCCCTTGCGGCTCTGCAAAAGCCCGCCACCCCGGCGGGCTTTTTTGTGGCCTGAACCACTTAAAATGGCAGGCTGTATTCAAGGACACCCGCATGGCCCGCACGCTCTACGACAAGATTTTTGACGAACACGTCGTTCACACCGAAGAAGACGGCACCGCCGTGCTCTACATCGACCGCCACCTGGTGCACGAAGTCACCAGCCCGCAGGCCTTTGAAGGTATTCGCCAGGCGGGCCGCAAGGTCTGGCGCGTGAGCTCCATCGTCGCCACCGCCGACCACAACACCCCCACCACCGGCTGGGAACTGGGCTACGACGGCATCACCGACCCGATCAGCAAAGAGCAGATCACCACGCTGGACAGCAACATTGCCGAATTCGGCTCAGCGGCTTTCTTCCCCTTCATGTCCAAGCGCCAGGGCATCGTGCACGTGATTGGCCCGGAAAACGGCGCCACCCTGCCCGGTATGACGGTGGTCTGCGGTGACAGCCACACCTCCACCCACGGCGCTTTCGGCGCACTGGCCCACGGCATCGGCACCTCCGAAGTCGAGCACGTCATGGCCACGCAAACTTTGTTGGCCAAAAAAGCCAAGAACATGCTGGTCAAGGTCGAAGGTCAGGTCGCCAAGGGCGTGACCGCCAAGGACATCGTGCTGGCCATCATTGGCAAGATCGGCACGGCGGGGGGCACCGGCTACACCATCGAATTCGCAGGCTCCGCCATCCGCGCCCTGTCCATGGAAGGCCGCATGACGGTCTGCAACATGGCCATCGAAGCGGGCGCCCGCGCCGGTCTGGTGGCGGTGGACGACAAGACGATTGAATACGTCAAAGGTCGACTGCTCTCGCCCACCGGTGTGGAATGGGACCAGGCCGTGCAGTATTGGAAAACGCTGCACTCCGACGAAGGCGCCAAGTTTGACGCCGTGGTCGAACTTGACGCCACGCAAATCGTGCCGCAAGTCACCTGGGGCACCTCGCCCGAGATGGTGCTGGGCATCGACGGCACGGTGCCCGACCCCGACAAGGAAAAGGACGATGTCAAACGCGGCGCCATCGAACGTGCCCTGACCTACATGGCCCTGCAACCTGGCAAGGCCATGAGTGACATCACCGTCGACAAAATCTTCATTGGCTCGTGCACCAACAGCCGCATCGAAGACATGCGCGAAGCCGCTGCCGTCGTCAAAAAGCTCGGCCAGAAAGTCGCCAAGAACGTGAAACTGGCCATGGTCGTGCCCGGCTCCGGCCTGGTCAAGGAACAGGCCGAACGCGAAGGCCTGGACCAGATCTTCAAGGCCGCAGGCTTTGAGTGGCGAGAGCCCGGCTGCTCGATGTGCCTGGCCATGAACGCCGACCGCCTCGAACCCGGTGAGCGCTGCGCCTCGACTTCCAACCGCAATTTCGAAGGCCGCCAAGGCGCGGGTGGCCGCACCCATCTGGTGTCCCCCGCCATGGCGGCTGCCGCCGCTATCCACGGCCACTTTGTGGACGTGCGCAAATTCGCCTAAGGGGAAACAGACATGCAGAAATTCACCCTTCACAAAGGCCTGGTGGCCCCGATGGACCGCGCCAACGTGGACACCGACGCCATCATCCCCAAGCAGTTCCTCAAGTCGATCCGCAAGACCGGTTTCGGCCCCAACCTGTTTGACGAGTGGCGCTACCTCGACCAGCCCGGCCAGCCGGGCGTGCCTGAGAGCGATCGCAAGCCCAACCCGGACTTTGTGCTCAACCAGCCGCGCTACAAAGGCGCCAGCATCCTGCTGGCCCGCAAGAACTTCGGTTGCGGCTCGAGCCGTGAGCACGCCCCCTGGGCGATTGACCAATACGGTTTTCGTGCCGTGATTGCTCCCAGCTTCGCAGACATCTTCTTCAACAACTGCTTCAAGAACGGCCTGCTGCCCATCGTGCTGCCCGAGTCCACGGTGGACATGCTGTTCAACGAAGTGGCAGCCTTTCCAGGCTACGAGCTCACCATCGATCTGGAGCGCCAGGTCATCGTGCGCCCGCAAGGTGAAGAAATCCCGTTTGAAGTCAACGCCTTCCGCAAGTACTGCCTGCTCAACGGCTTCGACGACATCGGCCTGACCCTGCGCCACGCCGACAAGATCAAGGCCTACGAAGCCGAGCGCTTGGCCACCAAGCCTTGGCTGGCACATACCGCTTAATTCAGAAAAGACAGTCCCATGAAAATCGCAGTTCTCCCCGGTGATGGCATCGGCACCGAAATCGTCGCCGAAGCCGTCAAGGTCCTCAAGGCCCTCGACCTGAAGTTCGAGATGGAATCCGCCCTGGTCGGCGGTGCCGCCTACGACGCGCACGGTCACCCATTGCCCGAGTCCACCCTCAAGCTGGCCATGGACGCCGATGCGGTGCTGTTCGGCGCCGTGGGCGACTGGAAATACGACAAGCTCGACCGCCCGCTGCGCCCCGAGCAGGCCATTCTGGGCCTGCGCAAGCACATGGGCCTGTTCGCCAACTTCCGCCCGGCCATCTGCTACGAGCAGCTTGTGGGCGCCTCCAGCCTCAAGCCCGAGCTGATCGCAGGTCTGGACATCCTCATCATCCGCGAGCTGACCGGCGACATCTACTTTGGCCAGCCGCGCGGCAAGCGCATCGCCACCGACGGGCACTTCCCCGGTGCGGAAGAAGCGTTTGACACCATGCGCTATTCCAAGCCCGAGATCGAGCGCATTGCGCACGTGGCCTTCCAGGCCGCCCGCAAGCGCAACAAGAAGGTCACCAGCGTGGACAAGGCCAATGTGCTCGAAACCTTCCAGTTCTGGAAAGACGTGGTCACCGAGGTGCACGCCCAGTACCCCGACGTGGAACTGCAGCACATGTACGTGGACAACGCCGCCATGCAGCTGGTC
>JBEEOS010000005.1:0-33895 GCA_041191485.1 Pseudomonadota bacterium | reverse complement strand
AAAAGGAAAAACCATGAAAGAGGGCATTCACCCCAACTACCGTGAAGTGTGCTTCCAGGACATGTCCAACGGCTTCAAGTTCGTGACCCGTTCCTGCGTCAACACCAAGGAAACCACCGAATTCGAAGGCCGCGAACTGCCGCTGTTCAAGCTCGATACCACCAGCGAATCGCACCCCTTCTACACTGGCACCCAGAAGTCTGTGGACAACATGGGCGGCCGCGTGGAGCGCTTCCGCAACCGTTTCGGCAAGACCGCCCTGGCCAAATAAGGCGTTCTTCCTCTCGCAAAGGGCAGCCCGGGCAACCGGCCTGCCCTTTTGTTTTGAAGCTGCCAAACTGCTATCGTGACCACTGTGAACGCTCCAAGCCCCGCCATCGTTGCCCAACATGCCGTACGCAGACTGCCCCGTGCCGCCCTGTGGCTGCTGAGTCTGGCCTATGTGCTGTCGGGCTTTGTGGGGCGCACGGCCTGGAAAACTGACGATCTCGAAGCCTTTGGCTTCATCTGGCAATTGGCCTCTCCCCTTGTCGGTGAAAACGCATCCTGGCTACGCCCGACCCTTGTCGGACAAGCGGATGCCCATCTGGCTTTGTTGCCCTACTGGCTCGGCGCAATCGCTGTCAAAGCCCTGCCTTGGCTCTCACCGGAGCTGGCCGCTCGCATACCTTTTGTCGGCTTGCTCTTGCTGACCCTGATCTGCACCTGGTATGCCATCTACGCCCTGGCCCGTCACCCACAAGCTCAGCCAGTGGCCTTCGCCTTTGGCGGTGAAGCGCGGCCAACCGACTATGCACGCGCGCTGGCTGATGGCGGCTTGCTGGCGTTGATCGCCTGTCTCGGCCTGGCTCGCCTGGGCCACGAAAGCACGGCAGCCCTGAGTCAGCTCGCTTGCGCCAGCCTGGTGTTTTTTGCGCTGAGCAATCACACGCGCCATCGGCTCAGCGCATTGCTCGCGATGGCCGTGGGCATGTTGGGCCTGACACTGTCGGGGGCTCCCACCATGTCCTTGCTGCTGGGCCTGGGCGGCACAGCTGTGTTGGCCGCAGGTACGCGCGCAAAAGCACTCGATCTGGGCCTGATGCTGCTGATCGCCCTGATGTGCGTCACCCTGGCCGGCAGTCTGGACCTGTGGCGCTGGCGCCTGCAAGCAGACCGCGGTGCCGAATTGGCCAGCTGGGCGAAACTGCTGCTGTGGTTCACCTGGCCGACATGGCCCTTGGTGTTGTGGTCTTTGTGGCGCTGGCGCCACGCCTTACGCCAGCCTTGGCGCACACCCCATTTGGCTTTGCCCCTGTGGTTTGCTCTGGTCACCATAGGCGCCACATGGCTGACTGGCTTGTCCGACCGCGCCTTGCTGCTGAGCCTGCCTGCGCTTGCGGCATTGGCCGCCTTTGCCTTGCCCACACTCAACCGGGGCTTGAGTGCCTTCATAGACTGGTTCACCCTGCTCTTTTTCACGGTCTGCGTCCTGACCATCTGGGTGGTATGGGTCGCCATGCAAACCGGATTTCCCAAACAACCGGCCGCCAACGTGGCTCGACTGGCGCCCGGATTTGAGCCCAGCTTCTCGCTCATCGCCTTCATCCTGGCCGTGATCGCCACCCTGTGCTGGGTCGCGCTGGTACGCTGGCGCGTAGGCCGCCACCGCGCAGCCCTGTGGAAAAGCATGGCCCTGCCCGCTGGCGGGGCGGCCTTGTGCTGGTTGCTGCTGATGACGCTGTGGCTGCCCTTGCTGGACTATGCGCGCAGCTATGCGCCGCTCAGCCGCAAACTGGTGGCTCTGGTCGAGCCCACGCAGTGCGTGGCATACATCGGACTGAGCCGAGCGCAGATCACAGGCCTTCGTCTGCACGCGGGCTACGAGCTTGCCGACTACAAGAGAGGGCAAAACCGCTGTCCGTGGTTGTTCATGAACTCGCGAGTGCAATCCCTGGCCGTGACCGATGAGCTTTTGACGCAATGGGAATTGATCAGCAGCGTCCAGCGCCCTACCGATGGCAATGAGTGGATTGCCGTGTTCCGACGCCGCAACCCATGACCCAGAGCGACTTGCGGGCGATTGCACGTCACGCCGGCACCGTGCTGGTCGGTCAATGGGCGGTCATGGGTTTCAGCGTGGCCGACACCATCATTGCCGGACAATATTCGGCCCAGGCACTGGCGGTCATGTCCTTGGCCACCTCCATCTACATCAGTGTTTATGTCGGTCTCAACGGCATGCTGCAGTCGCTGCTGCCCGTGTGGGCCGAGTTGCGCGGCGCCGGACAAGATCGGCACATTGGCCCCTCAGTCCGCCAAGCCCTGTACATTGCCGCGCTGGCTTTCGGTGTGGGGTTTCCCTGCCTGTTCTGGCCTGGGCTGTGGCTCGAGTGGACACAAGTACCCCCGCAATTGTGGCCACATGTCGAGGGTTACCTGAGCATTTTGTCCATTGCCTTGGCCCCCTCCTTGCTCTTTCGTCTCTACGGCACACTGAACCAGGCCTTGGGCCATGCCAGGCTGGTCACGTGGCTGCAAGCGGCAGGACTTGCACTCAAAGTGCCTCTGTCCTGGGCTTTGACCTTTGGTGCCGCCGGTCTGCCCGAATTGGGGGCTCAGGGTTGTGCCTGGGCTACGCTGGGTGTGAACCTGTTCATGCTCGCTTGCGGCGCCTGGTGGCTGTGGCGACTGGACGTCTACAAGCCCTATCGCCTGTTTGAACGACTGGCTGCACCCGACTGGGTTCAGCTCAAACGCTTTTTGCACCTGGGGATCCCGGCGGGTTTGTCCATCATGGTCGAGGTCACCTCGTTCACCCTGATGGCTTTGTTCATCGCTCGTCTGGGTGCTCTGGCTTCAGCCAGCCATCAGATTGCCGCCACGCTGGCTGCTGTGCTCTACATGGTGCCTCTGTCTTTGGGCATTGCCACCAGCGCCCGCACCGGCTTCTGGCTGGGCGCAGGCCAAGCCACACGTGCACGCCAAAGCGCCGTGACAGGTTTGCAGATCGGCCTGGCACTGTCCTTGTTATGCGCCCTGGTCCTTTGGCTGGGCCGTGTGCCTGTCAGCCGCCTGTTTTCAGGCCAACCCGAGGTGCAAGTCTTGGCCGCTGTGTGGCTGACCTGGGTGGCGCTCTACCATGTCAGCGATGCCTTGCAAGCCATCAGCGCATTTGTACTGCGCTGTTATCGACAGACCATTGCCCCTTTGCTGATCTACACCTTTTTGCTCTGGGGTGTGGGTGTCGGTCTGGCTTACCGCTGGGCTTATGAAGGTATTGGTCCCCTTGCCGCACGGCCACGTGTGGACACCTTCTGGATGAGCAGTACCATGGCCCTGGCCGTGGTCTCGGTGTTGCTGGTGATGCTGTTGATGCGGGTCAGTCGTCAAAGCACCCGCACGGCGGGCAAGTGAAGACTGAACGTGGAGCCCTTGCCCAACTGGCTTTCAATGCTCAGGCTACCGCCGTGGCGTTGAATGACGTGCTTGGTGATCGCAAGCCCCAAACCTGTACCGCCCGTTTCACGTGAGCGGCTCCGGTCGACACGATAAAAGCGCTCAGACAATCTGGGCAAATGCTCGGGCGCGATGCCTGGCCCCGTGTCGTGCACACTGAAGGTCATGCCACCGTCTGGAGTGCGGCGGACACTGACATGCACCTCACCGCCTGCTGGCGTATAGCGCACCGCATTGCTCACCAAATTGGAAAACGCACTGAACAACTCATTGCGCGAGCCCAGGACCTGAGAGACTTCAGGTGCATCAAACACCAGTCGGTGCACAGCAGCCTCAGTGTGCGACTGTACAGCCGACAAAGACTGCGCGTCGCTCTCGATCTGTTGGAGCAGGGCTGGAATCTCCACCAAGTCCTGCGCCCCCGGCGGCGGACTGCCCTCGAGCTGAGACAAGGTCAGCAAATCCGCCACCAGCGTTTGCATGCGTGAGGCCTGCACCGACATCAAGTCCAGATAGCGCGCGGTCTCTGCAGCATCCAGCGGCAAGGACTGCAGGGTTTCCACAAAACCAGCCAGCACCGTCAAAGGTGTGCGGATTTCATGCGAGACGTTCGCCACAAAATCACGCCGCATGGCATCTGCCAGCACCAGCGCCGTGACGTCGCGAGTGAGCATCAATTCCTTGCCCTGCCCGTAATGGTGCAGATGCAGACTCAGGTGCCGCGTTTTACCCCAGACCGTTCCCGGTGCATCAAACTGTATTTCCTTGTCGTGCTGGTCTTGCGCAAAGTATTTGGTGAACGCAGGTGAACGCACCAAGTGCACAATGTGTTGCTGCAGATCCCGTGGCATTTGCAGCCCCAGATGCTCACAGGCGGTCTGGTTCATCCACTCGATCTTGCCCTCGTCGTCGAGCAAGACCACCCCATTGGGCGAAGCCTGAATGGCGGACAAAAAGTCCTGCAGACGCTTTTCCTGGATACTCGCTTGCTGCTCCCGCAAGCGCATCTGCTTGTAGGCTCGCTCACCCAGCTCTCGCCATGGGCCACGCAAACGATGCAATGCATCGGCAGACGGCGCCTTGAGCCAGTGCTCAAAACGCACGCCTTGCAAGAGCGCCCACACCAAGCCAAGCACAAGACCCGCGAAAGCCCCCATCCAGGCATTGAGCACAGGATGCGCGAAACGACTGATCAAGGCCCCGGCAACAGCACCAAGAACAAGAGGGAACAAGGCAGACCACATACCCCGATGTTACAGACCTGTGGCCTTGAGGCGATAGCCTGCGCCTCGGACTGTCTCAATCAGGCCGCTGGCGTCTCCAAGGGACTCACGCAGGCGCTTGACATGAACGTCCACCGTGCGCTCTTCTATGAAGACATGGTCACCCCAGACTTTGTCCAGCAATTGGCCTCGACTGTGAACCCGCTCGGGGTGACGCATGAGGTACTGCAAAAGCTTGAACTCGGTCGGGCCCACCTTCAATGGCTGCTGCTGCCAGCTGACACGGTAGGTGTCTGCATCCAGTGTCAAATCACCAATCGTGACCACACCGGCTGACTGCTCGGGCGCACGGCGGCGCAGCACAGCACGGATGCGCGCCAACAACTCCCGTGGCGAGAAGGGCTTGACGATGTAGTCATCCGCCCCGGTTTCCAGGCCAGCAACCCGATCGGCCTCATCGCCTCGTGCAGTCAGCATCAGGATAGGAATTGCCTGGCTTCGAGAGGATGAGCGCCATTTCTTGGCCAATGCCAAACCGCTCTCACCAGGGAGCATCCAATCGAGCAAGATCACGTCCGGCAAAATCTCGTCCAGCTCTTTCTGAGCAGTCACAGCATCCATGGCCCAAATGGGCTGAAAGCCATTGTGTCGAAGGTTGACAGCAATCAGCTCGGCAATTGCCGGCTCGTCTTCAACGATCAAAACGCGTGGAAGATTTCTCATTTCACCGCTGATTCAATGTCCGACAAGGCGGTGTGCCGCACATCTGCGCCTTTGACCACATAGATGATGAACTCGGCAATGTTTTTGGCATGATCACCAATGCGCTCAATGGCCTTGGCCACGAACAGCAAATCCAGCGAGGCAGAAATGGTGCGCGGGTCTTCCATCATGTACGTGACCAGCTTACGCAGAAAACCATCGAACTCAGCGTCGATCAGGTCATCTTCTTTGAGAATGCTCAGCGCTGCCGTCACGTCCAGACGTGCAAAGGCATCCAGCGCTTTGCGCAAAAGACCCGAGGCCAGATCCGAGGCCACGCGCAGCTCGGAGGAAGGCAAGGTACGGCTGCCCTGCTCCACAATCAATTTGACCATGCGGGCAATCCGCTCGGACTCGTCGCCTGCACGCTCCAGATTGCCGGTGATTTTGGAAACCGCCATCAGCAGGCGCAAATCACGAGCCGTGGGTTGGCGGCGGGCAATGATGGAGGCAAGTTCGTGGTCAATCTCGACCTCCAGCGCATTGACCTGACGCTCTGTCGTGATGACCTGGTCAGCCACTTCCACGCTGAACTGCGACAGCGCATACACCGCATGACGAATCTGGGATTCCACCATGCCGCCCAGCTCCAGCACGCGCGAAGAAATACCGGCCAACTCAGCATCAAACTGACTCGAAATATGTTTATCCATGATCTCAATGCCTTTCTTGTTCAGCCGAAACGGCCGGTGATGTAGTCTTCTGTCTCCTGACGCGCAGGCTTCATGAAAATCTGCTCGGTCTGACCGAATTCGATCAAGTCGCCCAGATACATATAGGCCGTGTAATCCGAGACACGAGCAGCCTGTTGCATGTTGTGCGTCACGATGGCCACGGTGTATTCGCTCTTGAGTTCATGCACCAGTTCTTCAACCTTGGCGGTGGAGATAGGGTCCAGCGCCGATGTGGGCTCGTCGAGCAAAATCACTTTGGGCTTGACCGCCACGGTACGGGCAATGCACAGACGCTGCTGCTGACCGCCCGATAGGGACAGGCCGCTTTGACCCAACTTGTCCTTGACTTCATTCCAGATGGCTGCCTTGGACAGCGCCCACTCCACACGATCGTCCATTTCGGAGCGGCTAAGGTTTTCGTAAAGCTTCACGCCAAAAGCAATGTTGTCGTAAATCGACATCGGAAATGGCGTGGGCTTCTGGAACACCATACCCACACGGGCGCGCAAGAGGTTCAAGTCCTGTTTGGCATCGAGCACATTCTCGCCATAAAGGCTGATCTGGCCTTCAGCACGCTGTCCCGGATACAGGCTGTACATGCGGTTGAGCGTACGCAGCAAGGTGGACTTGCCGCAACCCGACGGGCCAATGAACGCCGTCACTTTGTGCTCTGCAATATCAAGATTGATGCCTTTGAGGCCCTTGAAATTACCGTAGAAGAAATCCAGATTGCGGATTTCAATGGCGTTTTTCACGCCGCTGGGAGTCAATACATTGGATGTGGTCATGTCAGTCTCGTCAAATCAGGTTCAGTGCTTGCTTTGGTCACGGAAAAACACACGTGCAATGATGTTGAGCACCAACACCGTCAGCGTGATCAGCAGCGCTCCACCCCAGGCCAGGCGAATCCAGTTGTCGTAGGGGCTCATGGCAAACTGGAAAATCACCACAGGCAAATTGGCCATGGGTGCGTTCATATTGGTCGAAAAGAACTGGTTGTTCAGCGCCGTGAACAGCAGCGGTGCCGTCTCACCGCTGATGCGGGCCAGCGCCAGCAGCAAGCCAGTCATCACGCCAGCCTTGGCTGCCCGTAGGGTGACAAACGTAGCCACTTTCCAGCGCGGCGCCCCCAGGGCGAATGCAGCTTCACGCAGACTGCCAGGCACCAGGCGCAACATGTTCTCGGTGGTACGCACCACCACAGGAATGGCAATCAGGGACAGGGCCAGCGTACCCGCCCAACCCGAGAAGTGTTTGACCTGCGCCACCAAGATGGCGTAGACAAACAGACCCAGGACGATGGAAGGTGCAGACAGCATGATGTCGGTCACAAAACGGGTCAGGCTTGCCGTTTTGCTTTGGTCGCCATATTCAGCCAGATAGACACCTGCAAAAATGCCCACCGGGGTGCTGATCAGGGCCGTGAAGATCACCATCATCACACTGCCCACAATGGCATTGGCCAGACCACCGCCCTCAGAGCCGGGCGCAGGGGTGGACTCGGTGAACATGGCCAGATCGATAGCCGAGAAGCCATTCTTGAACAGCACCACCAAAATCCAGAGCAGCACCACCAGACCCAGAGCCATGGCGGCCATCGACAAGGTCAGGCCGATGCTGTTGACCATCTTGCGACGGCGGTAAATCGAGAGATCCATCTTGAATTTTCCTTCAGGTCTTGCTGCCTTGCGCTTTTTCGCCGCGCAGGATCATGTACTTGGCCAGCGCCAACACCACAAAAGTGATCGCAAACAGGAGCAGGCCCAGTGCAAAAAGGGCTGACATGTGCATGTCAGCAGCCTCGCCAAATTCGTTGGCCAGCGTGGATGCAATGGAGGAGCCCGGCGAAAACAGGGAGCCCGTGATGCGCTGCGAGTTGCCGATCACAAAGGTCACGGCCATGGTCTCGCCCAGAGCGCGCCCCAGACCCAGCATGACGCCACCGATCACGCCTTTTTGCGTGTAAGGCAAGACGATGTAACGCACCACTTCCCAGGTGGTGAAGCCCAAGCCGTATGCAGACTCGCGCAACACGGCGGGAACAATTTCGAACACATCGCGCATGACGGCCGCAATGAAGGGCAGGATCATGAAAGCCAAAATGATGCCGGCGGCCAAAATGCCGATGCCGTTCATGGCGCCACCAAACAAGGTGCCGATGATGGGCATCTGGCCCAACGTGGACTGCAGTGCAGGCTGACCGTACTCGGCAAACAGCGGAGCAAAGATGAACAAACCGAACATGCCGTAAATGATGGAAGGCACAGCGGCCAGCAACTCAATGGCCGTACCCAATGGACGGCGCAGCGTCACAGGGCAGTTTTCGGTCAAAAACAGGGCGATGCCGAAAGACAGGGGCACCGCAATCAGCAAGGCAATGGCCGCACTGATGACCGTACCGAAAATGGCGATGGCCGCACCGAACTCTTCGTTGACGATGTCCCACTCGACACGCCAGACGAAGTGAAAACCAAATTTGGACAGAGCAGGCCAGGCTGTAATGAACAGCGAAGCGATGATGCCCAACAAAGCCACAAGCACCAGCATGGAAAACAGCCAGGTGATCTTGTGGAAGAAAAAATCCT
This sequence comes from Pseudomonadota bacterium, assembly GCA_041191485.1. Taxonomy (GTDB): domain Bacteria; phylum Pseudomonadota; class Gammaproteobacteria; order Burkholderiales; family Burkholderiaceae_C; genus Limnohabitans_A. The sequence continues at coordinate 25,213 of JBEEOS010000005.1, read as the reverse complement.
GCAGACGTTGACGCGCCACCACCACCATCACCTGCTCATCCGCAGCGGCTTTATCATTTTGCAGTGGGGTTGTGCTCATGTCGATTCCTTGGGTGTAAGACATCCCAGACACTCTTTCTATTCATGCGGCCCTGACACCGCTAGGCATCAGGGCCGCATTCACTCAACAACAGGCAGATCAGTGCTTGATCTCTGTCCAGACTTTCTGACGGATCTGAGCGGTCAGAGCGTCAGGCAGAGGCACATAGTCCAGATCGGAAGCCATTTTCTTGCCGTTCTTGAAAGCCCAGTCAAAGAACTTGACGACTTCCTGGGAAGCAGCCTTGTCATCGGGTTCCTTGTACATCAGGATGAAGGAAGCGGTGCTGATGGGCCAGCTGGTTGCGCCTTTGGCATTGACCATGGAGATGCCCATGCCCGGCACGCTGAACCAGTCAGCGCCAGCAGCGGCAGCAGCAAATGTCACATCGTCAGGGCTGACAAACTTGCCATCCGCATTTTGCAGCTGCAGGAAAGTCATGTTGTTTTTCTTGACGTAAGCGTACTCAACGTAACCCACAGCGCCTTTGACGCGGTTGACGTTGGCGGCCACGCCTTCGTTACCCTTGCCACCCACGGACGAAGCAGCAGGCCACTTGACAGCAGCGCCCTTGCCCACTTTGTCAGCCCAGTCTTTGCTGACAGCGCTCAAGTAGTCGGTGAAGTTGAAGGTGGTGCCGGAGCCGTCTGCGCGGTGCACCACGGTAATGGCTTGGTCTGGCAGATTTTTACCGGGGTTCAGGGCCACCAGCTTGGCATCGTTCCACTTGGCGATGGTGCCCATGAACACTTCAGCCAGCACCGGGCCGCTGATGCGCAATTCGCCCGGCTTGAAGCCCTCCAGGTTCACCACGGGAACTGTACCGCCGATGATGGCAGGGAACTGCACCATGCCATCCTTGTCCAGATCAGCGCCCTTGACCGGTGCATCAGAAGCACCAAAAGTTACGGTCTTGGCACGGATCTGCTTGAGACCGCCGGAAGAGCCGATGGACTGGTAGTTCAGGCCGGTACCGGTCTGCTGCTTGTAGGCCTCGGCCCACTTGGCGTAAATCGGGTAAGGGAAAGTCGCGCCAGCACCGGTGATGTCTGCGGCAAAAGAAGTCAGGGCAGCGGCGCCAATGCCGACAGCCACCAGAAGGGATTTGAGTTTCATGAAAGCTCCAGTCTGAAACACACTTAAGAGGGAGAGCACGACCACTAGGGAAGCGCACCATGTCCGTAGACAAGCCAGACTCTAGGCCTTGATTGTGACACTTTGATGTCAAATTCCGCAAAATCACATCCGGAATGCCAAAGCCAAATCGTCATAAAAACTTCATCAGATCGTCATGCACTCTGACGAACATGCACGTCGCATTAACCACTTTTGGAGTTTTTCATGCACATTGAGCACATCGACAGCGAAGACCTGCCCACCAACACCAGCAACAACGAGCATTTCCAGGCCGTCGTGAACCGCGCCGTCAGCCGCCGCGGTTTCATGAAAATCGGTGGCGGCGTCGCCGCCGCTGGCTTCCTGGCAGGCCCCCTGGCCGGTTGCGCCAGCCTCGGCCAGAGCAGCAAACCCCTGCTGGGTTTCAAAGCCCTGCCCATCTCTACCGCTGACGCCGCAGTGGTCGCCGAAGGTTACACCGCCACCCCCTTCGTGCCCTGGGGCACCCCCCTCTTCTCTTCTGGCGCCGGCTCCCTATGGAAGGGCGATGGCAGCGAAACCGCTGCCGACCAGGCGCGCCAAGTGGGCGACAACCATGACGGCATGCACTTCTTCCCGATGGACGGCAAGGCCAACAACGAAGGCCTGCTGGTCATGAACCACGAGTACGACACCGTGATCAAGGGTGGCAACTACATCACCCTGTTCGGCCTGCCCCCCAGCCCGGCCAACACCCTGGACCGCGTGAACAAGGCCATCAACGCCTGGGGTTGCTCGGTCATCCACATCCGCAAGGACGCCGCTGGCAAATGGGCCGTGGTGCTCGACTCCATATACAACCGCCGCATCACCGGCGCCACCCCCATGGACCTGACCGGCCCTGCTGCCGGTGACGTCCTGCTGCGCACCAGCGCCGACCCGGCCGGCAAGATGGTGCTGGGCACGCTCAACAACTGCGGCAACGGTTACACCCCCTGGGGCACCTACCTGACCTGCGAAGAGAACTTCAACAACAACTTCGGCACGACCATCGAGCCCAAGGTCGATGGTCGCAACGCTGCGCAAAAGCGTTACGGCATCACAGCTGGTCTGTCCGAGTACGGCTGGGAAACCCAGCACGCCCGCTTTGACTACAAAAAGGAACCCAACGAAGCCAACCGCTTTGGCTGGATTGTGGAAATCGACCCCTTCGCCCCTGATGCAGCCCCCAAAAAGCGCACCGCCCTGGGCCGCTTTAAGCACGAAAGCGCCGCATGGAACCTGACCCGCGACAAGCGTGTGGTGGTTTACATGGGTGATGACCAGGCCAACGACTACGTCTACAAGTTTGTGTCAGACAAGCCCTATGTCGAAGGCAACAAAGCCGCCAATGCCAGCGTGCTGGACTCGGGCAAGCTGTACGTGGCCCGCTTCAATGACGGCCCGGCCAAAGGCGACTTCATGGGCACCGGCGAATGGCTGCTGCTGGACAAGGAAGCCAACCCGACCCTCAAGGCCGACGCCAGCTTCCCCAACCAGGCTGCCGTGCTGGTGCACGCGCGTCTGGCTGCCGACAAGCTGGGCGCCACCAAGATGGACCGCCCGGAGTGGGTCACCGTCCACCCCGAAACCGGCGAGGTGTATGGCACCATGACCAACAACACCAGCCGCACGGTCACTGATGATGCCAACCCGCGCGCCAAAAACGCCTATGGCCAGATCGTGCGCTGGCGCGAGGCTGGCGGTGACGCCGCTGCCACCAAGTTTGAATGGGACACCTTCGTCATGGCTGGCAACCCCACCGTGGCTGCACACAAGGGCACGCTCAATGCAGGCTCGGCCAATGTGACCGTGGACAACACCTTCAACAGCCCTGACGGCATCGCCTTTGACCGTTTTGGTCGCCTGTGGATCCAGACCGATGGCAAATACAGCAACAGCGGTGACTTTGCTGGCCAGGGCAACAACCAGATGCTGTGCGCCGACCCCAAGACCAAGGAAATCCGCCGCTTCTTCGTGGGCCCTAAGGAGTGCGAAGTCACCGGTATTGCCTTCACGCCTGACCACAAGACGATGTTCGTCAACATCCAGCACCCGGGCGAGAACGGCAAAGGCGCCAGCAGCTGGCCCGAGGGCGGTAAAGCCATGCCCCGCTCGGCCACCGTCATCATCACCAAAAACGATGGTGGCGTGATCGGCAGCTGAGGCAGACGAAGGTAGGCGCCCATGCCGGGCGCTCCTGACAAACCCCGCCAGGTGCGGGGTTTGTTCGTTTTTCTGACATCAATTTGTCACAGTCACTTGGCATGCTCACCCCATGGCTGCCAAACACGAAATCACCGAACAACAGATGGCGCAATTGCGCGAAGACCTGCTCGACTCCCTGGACGAGGAATTCGAGCTGGAGATGGAAGACCGCCTGGGCGAAGACGCTGCACGCAGCGCCGAGTCAGCCTCACAGCGCATTCGCTACTTCCGCGAACTCCTGCGTCTGCAGACCGAGCTGGTCAAGCTGCAGGACTGGGTGGTGCACAACAAGCACCGCGTCGTGATCCTGTTCGAAGGTCGCGATGCAGCCGGCAAAGGCGGCGTGATCAAGCGCATTACCCAACGCCTGAACCCTCGCGTCTGCCGAGTGTCGGCCCTGCCCGCCCCCAACGACCGCGAAAAAACCCAGTGGTATTTCCAGCGTTATGTGGCACACCTGCCTGCTGCTGGCGAAATGGTGCTCTTTGACCGCAGCTGGTACAACCGCGCCGGCGTCGAGCGCGTCATGGGCTTTTGCTCGGACGAAGAATACGAAGAATTTTTCCGCACTGTGCCCGAATTCGAAAAAATGCTGGTGCGCAGCGGCATACAGATCATCAAATACTGGTTCTCCATCACCGATGATGAGCAGCACCTTCGTTTTGTCGGCCGCATTCAGGACCCGCTCAAGCAATGGAAACTCAGCCCCATGGATCTGGAGAGCCGTCGTCGCTGGGAAGACTACACCCACGCTAAAGAGACGATGCTTGAGCGCACACACATCCCGGAAGCGCCTTGGTGGATTGTTCAGGCTGTGGACAAAAAACGCGCCCGCCTGAACTGCATCGAACACCTGCTTTCCCAAGTGCCCTACCACGAGATCGAGCACCCGAGCGTCGAACTGCCCGCACGTGTTCGTCACCCGGACTACATTCGCCACCCCGTCCCCGAAAACATGTTTGTGCCCGAAGTGCATTGAGCTTCATTGGCGTGTCACAAGGACGTCAAAATTCAGACACATAATGGTTCGACTCTTTTGTTGAATCATGCAAGCTAAAAATTTATTTGCCGCGATTGATCTCGGCTCCAACAGTTTTCGTCTGGAAATCGGTGAACTCGAGTCCGGCCATCTGCGCCGGGTTGAATACATCAAGGAAACCGTCCGCCAAGGCAACGGCCTGGACAGTGAGCGCAACCTCACGCCTGAAGCCCTGGCACGCGGCTGGGACTGTTTGGCCCGCTTTGGCGAGCGACTCGCCGGTTTCAAGCCCGACCATGTGCGTGCCGTCGCCACACAAACCTTGCGTGAAGCGAAAAACCGCGATGCCTTCCTGTCCAAAGGACGCGAGCTGCTGGGCTTTCCCGTTGAAGTCATCCCGGGTCGCGAAGAGGCCCGGCTGATTTACCTGGGCACGGCTCACCTGCTGCCTGACACACAGGAGCACCGCCTGGTGGTCGACATTGGCGGTCGATCCACCGAAATGATTCTGGGCCAAGGGCTGCAGGCCAACACCCTGGAGTCCTACCGATTGGGTAGCGTGGCCTGGTCCATGAAATATTTCCCGGACAGCCAATGGACAGCAGGCGCCTTCAAGGCTGCAGAAATTGCAGCCAAAGCCATTCTGGATGAGGCGCAGTCCTTGTACACCCGCGACAAATGGGATGTGGCCTACGGCACCTCCGGCACGATTGGCGCTGTGGCAGACATGTTGATCGCTGCCGGCTGGACCGATGGCCTGATCACGGCTGAACGACTGCAATGGCTCAAGGAAAAGCTGATCAAGGCCCAAAGACCTGAAAACTTCAAACTGGCCGGACTGCGCGATGATCGCAAACCTGTGATCGGCGGCGGTCTGTCCGTGTTGATGGCGGTGTTCGATCTGCTTCGCATCGACACCATGCAAGCCGCGCAAGGTGCTTTGCGTCATGGTGCACTGTTTGACATGCTCGACCGCGAAAGCCCGCAAGCCGACATTCGCACACGCATGGTGGTGGGATTGGGGCAACGCTTTGGCATTGACCCCAAACAGGCAGAGCGCGTCAGCAGAACGGCTCAGGCTATGTATGCCCCCATGGTCAGCCAGCAAAATGACGCAGACCACAGTCGTGGCCTGCGCAAACTTCAATGGGCTGCACGCCTGCACGAAGTCGGCATGCGCATCTCCCACAGCGACTACCACAAGCATGGCGCCTACATTCTGGACAACACGGACATGCCCGGCTTCAACATGGATGAGCTGCATCGCTTGGGTTTGTTGATCCTGGGCCACCGAGGCAAATTGCGCAAACTTGGCGATGCCTTTGAAGATCCAGCTTTTGTTCAGCAGTTGATGGCTTTGCGCCTGGCCGTGGCACTGTGCCATGCGCGTCGCGACCCGGACATCTCCAACTTGCACATCGAGAGCGACCCCGTCTCCCGCACATTCCAGATTGAGTTACCCAGGCATTGGACCGAGCAATGGCCACAATCGACTCACCTGCTCAACGAAGAAGTGATTGCCTGGCAAAAGACGGGTTGGCATCTTTCTGTCATAAAAGTTTAATACACAAGCCTTTTAACTATATATACAGTATTGTTTTTTAAGGACTTAACTTCCATGACCTCCACTTCATCTGCCCCAACCGCCCCCCGCAAGAACGCGCGCACCACGAGTGCACCCTCCACAGCCAAGAAGGCCACGCCTAGCGTGAAAAAAGCCGTGGTCAAGAAAGCAGCAGCCCCCAAGAAAGCACCCACACCCAAGACTCCACCACAAGTCATGAAGACCGAGGCCGCAAAAGCCCCCGCCAAACCCGAAAAAATGACAGCTGGCAAAGAGCGTAAGGTCAAAGTGGTTCGCGACAGCTACACGATTCCCAAGCTCGAATACGCACAACTGGGCGAACTCAAGAAACGTGCTCTGACCATGGGTGTCGCCGTCAAGAAAAGTGAACTGCTTCGTGCGGGTTTACTGCTGCTCTCCAAACAAGGCGACACGCAACTCAAGAGCAGTCTGGCACAGGTGCCCGCCATCAAAACTGGGCGCCCGGCCAAATCCTGATCAGAGATGCTCTGGACAGATCACCGACAAAATGGTGGTCTGCAAAACACCTTCGCGCTCGCGGCGCCTGAGCCACCACACGGCGCCTTTGCGCACAGAAAGTGGCTCACCTTTCAAGCCCAGCAATTGGGCGATCAATTCCCCCAATACCGGCTGGTGCCCCACGATCAACACAGGATGGCGAGCCATCGGCCACTGCGTCGTATCCAGCACGTCTTGCACAGATGCACCGGGTGACAGTGCGTCACGCACCTTGAATTTTCGGTTCAGATGCTCAACAGTTTGCCGGGTCCGCGTGGCCGGACTGCAGAGCACCCGTGTGCCTTCGGGCAACTGCTTGTCCAGCCAGGCCCCTACGCGATGAGCCTGCTTTTCACCCTTGGACGTCAGGCAACGCTCCAGGTCCGTCTGACCTGCCTGGAGATCGTGTGCCTCAGCATGTCTCCAAAGCAAAAGGTCCATGACGCGCTCCTCAGTGCCCGCTGTAGCGTTGCATCAGTGCCTGCTGGGCGCTGTGGCCGCGCAGGACATCGCGCTCATTGACATAGACACCTTCGCTGTTCATCTCCCAGGCATCCTGCTTGTCATAAAGATAGGCCAACAGGCATTCGTCGATGATCTTCTGACGTGCTTGTGGATTCGTCACTGGCCAGGCTAACTCCACGCGCCGGAACATATTTCGGCTCATCCAGTCGGCACTGCTCAAATACAGCTGCTCAACATCGTGGGCCCGGAAATAAAAGACCCGGGAATGCTCCAGAAAACGACCAATCACCGACCGCACACGAATACGGTCAGTCTTCTGCGCAATGCCTGCAGGCAACATGCAGGCGCCACGCACAATCAGGTCGATCACCACCCCTTGCTCGGAGGCTGATATCAGCTCGCGCACCAGTTGCGGATCGGTCAAGGAATTCATCTTGATCACGATGCGCGCGTCCTGCCCCAGCTTGGCTGCATCTGCGCATTTGCAAATGGCCTGTACCATCGACGCGTGAAGGCGCTGAGGCGCCATCAGGAGTTTGCTCAGACGAGGTGGCTTGCTGGGATTGGCCAGGTACAGGAATACACGATCCATGTCCGCCGTAAGGACAGGATCAGCGGTCAAATGACTGACATCCGTGTACAAACGTGCCGTGCGAGGGTTGTAGTTGCCTGTAGAGAGGTGTCCGTAGCGGCGCAGGCTCCGACCTTCCTGGCGGGTCACGAGCAACATCTTGGCATGGGTCTTCAGCCCCACAACACCATAAACCACCTGCACCCCGACAGCCTCCAGACTTTCGGCCCAGTTGATGTTGGTTTCTTCGTCAAAACGGGCCTTGAGCTCCACCACGGCCGTCACTTCGATGCCCCGTCGTACCGCTTCCTGCAAGAGCTTGAGCATGGTCCGATCGCTGCCCGTGCGATAAATGGTTTGTTTGATCGCCCGCACCTGTGGATCTCGAACCGCCTCACGCAAGAACCCCACCACCGCATCAAAACTCTCGAAGGGTTGATGAATCAGGACGTCCTGCTGCTTGAGGGTCTCAAAGATGGACTGGGAACCGGCCAGGGCCACGGGCAGGCTTTGCCTGTAGACCGGAAACAGCAATTTAGGGTCGTCCACCAGATCGATCAATTGCATCAGCCGTACCAGATTCACGGGGCCATGGACCCGGAACAAGGCCTGTTCGGGGAGGTCAAACTGATGCAGAAGAAAGTCGGACAATTTGGTCGAACAGCTGGCGGAAACTTCCAGACGCGCGGCCTGCCCGTAGTTGCGCACCTGCAGCCCTTTGCGCATGGCGGTACGAAGGTTTTCCACATCGTCTTCATCCACTGCCACATCCGAATGACGCGTCACACGGAACTGTGAGAACTGAACCACCTGCCGATCGGGAAACAATTCAGCCAGGTGCGCCCTGACTACACTGGAGATCGACACAAAGCTTTTGCCTTTCGGAGCCACAGAGGCAGGCAACTGGATCAAACGCGGCAGACTGCGCGGGATGCGGACAATGGCAATCTCGGTTTCCTTGGCCTTGTTTTTTCGCTGAACCACTTCCCCCAGATGGACGATGAAGTTCAGGGACTTGTTGGCCACTTGCGGAAAGGGGTGTGCCGGATCCAGACCCACAGGGGTCAGCAAAGGCCGGACCTCTTTCAAGAAATAAGCCTGGACCCACTGCCGCTGTGCCGCATCGCGCTCGCCATGCGAGAGCAAGCGGATACCTCGGCGTCGGAGCGCCGGCAGCAAGGCATCGTTGTACAGGGCATATTGTTTTTCGACCAAAGCACGCGCGCAAAGCGAAACCGGGTGCTGGGCCCCTGCTTTGGCCCCATGCAAGCCCTCAGCTTGGGGTTCATAACGAACCTCAAAAAACTCGTCAAGGTTGGACGACACTATGCACAAATAGCGCAAGCGCTCGAGCAAGGGCACATCTTCACGTTGCGCCCAACTCAGCACACGCTCGTTGAAGGCCAAAATACTTTGATCACGGTCGAGCAAGGTCAACTCGTCCGCATCAGTTGAATCAACAGGAAGGTCGCAGGCAAGGTCGATGTTCACAGCTGTGCGATTATTCACACTCGGCACCGTTTTATGTGACAGATCCATGACATCCGCACAATAAAAAACATCAGCGAACTGGAACCAGATTGCCCAGGAACTGCTGCGCCACCTCCTGCCAGCCAAAGGTTCGGGCACGTGCATGGGCATCTTCTCGACTACACGCTAGCGCTTGCAGCGCCGCTCGGGCAATGTTTTCATCAAGCACCCCGCCTTGGGGTTGCGAGCCTAAAACCTGCAAAGGTCCATCGACAGGGTAAGCCGCCACCGGTGTGCCGCACGCCATGGCTTCGAGCATGACCAGACCAAAAGTTTCGTTTCTGGACGGAAACACAAACACATCGGCTGCTGCATACACCTTGGCCAACTCGGCACGCGGCAGCACCCCCAGCCAAAGGACATTTGGAAAGCGCTGCTGAAGACTTTCCTGCAAAGGCCCAACGCCACACACCACCTTGGAGCCTGGCAAATCCGCCTCCAGAAATGCCTGGATATTTTTCTCGTAGGACAATCGCCCCACAAAAAGGCTAATGGGACGTGCAAGCCCTTCAAATTGAGGCAAATTCAATGGCGCTGGCGCATAGGAGAAAAGCTGTGTATCCACCCCATGTGTCCACGATTTCAACCGTTTGAACCCTCGCTGATGCAAGGACTCCAGCACGCCGCTTGTCGGCACCATCACCGCTGATGATGCTGAGTGGAAATGCCTAAATAGCGCATAGCCCAAGGAAAGCGGAACACGCAAAGCCGAGTTCAGGATTTCAGGAAATTTGGTGTGAAAAGCTGTGCTGAAGTTCCATCCCTGTCGACGGCAATGTCTTCGTGCTGCCCAGCCCAACGGGCCCTCGGTGGCCACATGAATCCATTGCGGATTGGCGGCCTGCATCATTTGCGCCAATGCTTTGTAGGGACGAATCGCCAAGTCGATGCCATCGTAGCCGGGGCAAGGCCGCGTCTTGAAACGACCGGGGTGGATGACCTCCACGTCCACGCCCATCATTTGCAATTGTTCGACCAACTCCACCAGTGTGGTCACCACGCCATTGACTTGCGGCTTCCAGGCGTCGGTAATCAATAACAAGCGGCTCATGCCAGAGCCACCTGCCCCACTGGTTTGGCTGCGTGCGCATGTGCTCGCCAGTGAACCACTTCAAGACGACCGTCCTGCCACTCCACCAAGGCTGTCAGGCTTTCGACCCAATCGCCGTCATTGCAGTAGAGGACGCCGTTGACCTCCCTGATTTCGGCATGGTGAATGTGGCCGCACACCACACCATCAAATCCGCGAATCTTCGCCTGCTCCGCCACCGCCTCTTCAAAGTCGGAAATGAAATTCACGGCCTTTTTGACCTTCAGCTTCAGGTAAGCAGACAAACTCCAGTACGACCAACCCCAGCGACTGCGCAAACGATTGAGCAAGGTATTCATGCGCAAGGAGAACTCGTACAGCCAATCGCCAACATAGGCCAGCCATTTCGCGGTCTGAATCACACTGTCGAAATCGTCGCCATGAATCACCCACAATCGCTTGCCATCCTGCGTGATGTGTTCGGCCTCACGCACCACCTCGACACCCCCAAAGGCATGCCCCACGAAGTGACGTGCGAACTCATCGTGATTGCCAGGCACATAGATGACACGGCAACCCTTGCGAACCCTGCGAAGAAGCTTCTGAATCACATCGTTGTGGGCTTGCGGCCAATGCCAGCGTCTACGCAAAGCCCAACCATCAACAATATCCCCGACCAGATAAAGATTCTCGCTGGGATGTTTGCGCAGGAAATCCAGCAAAGCCTCAGCCTGAAAACCCGGTGTGCCAATGTGCAAATCTGAAATGAAGATGGTTCGTATGGCAGGCTTGACCGACACATCTTCAAGCTGATCGCTCATCGCGCTTTATCCCAGAAAGTGTTTCCGATAACGCGAAGGCAAATCCTCAATGCGCATCATCATGGGCAAATCGGCCGTATTGAAGTCCGGGTCCCAGGCAGGCGCACCAAGCACCTTGGCACCCAGACGCAAATAACCCTTGATCAAGGCAGGGGGTTCAACCTGCAAGGTCTGGTCAAACTCTTCGACAGGCAAAGGCAGGCGCGGACGGACATGAAACTCGATAGGCGCCATGTGCTTTTCCTGCACCTGTCGCCAGATGCTGGCTGCGGCATCGCCCGTGACGACGCCGTTTTGCAACATGGGAATGCTTGCGCAACCGACCATCACATCGAGCTGGTTGCGGAACATGAATTCGGCCAAAGCCCCCCACAGTGCCATGATCACGCCACCATGTCGGTGGTCAGGGTGCACGCAGCTGCGACCCAGCTCCACCATGCGCGAGCGAACCGAGCGCAGACGCGTCAAGTCGAACTCGGTATCGCTGTAAAAACAACCTGCTCGTTTGGCCTGTTCGGGCGTCAGAACGCGGTAGGTACCAATCACCTGGTCTGTTTGACCGTCGCGCACCAGCAGGTGCTCGCAATAGTCGTCGAACAGGTCCACATCGTGACCTTCGATCTTGCTTGACAGGCGCGCACCCATCTCCTGGGCAAACACCTGATAGCGCAAACGTTGCGCCAGCCTTACTTCATCGAGGTGGCGGGCCCAGACAACCTTGATGTGCCCAGCCGCAGAGGACGCAGCCAGCGGCGAGGATAGAGCCTGATCACCGCGATGAAGTGACCCCCGTGCAAGTGGACTGACCGGGGACAAAGACAAGGTAGGGTTGGGCAGCTCTTTCATGGTCATGCATCCTTTGTTTGATGCATGGATGGTGCACAGCGTCCGTGACGTATTTGTGCACTTATCGTGAAACTTTCATGACACCCTCTCAGCCTTGCTCATGGGCTCGCACCAGCCTGGCCAGCAATTCGATCAACTGCTTTTGTTCTGGCGGGGACAAAGGCTCCAGAATTTTTTTCTGCACTTTGACCACGACGGCCTTGAGCGTCTGCGCCGTACGTATCCCTTCTGGGGTGATGAACAACAGTTTGCGACGACGGTCGTTGGCATCGGCCTCGCGTCGCACCCAGGCTTTGGCTTCCAGCCGGGTGATGACGGAGCCGAAGGTGGCCGGATCAAAGGCCACCTTGGCGGCCAACGTGACTTGGTCAACCCCGGGCTGATCCATCAGGGCATTCAGGATAGAAAACTGCACAGGTGTGATGTCTTCAACCCCTGCGGCCTCTTGGGTAAACAAGGCCACCGCGATTTGTTGGGCTCGGCGAATCAGGTGCCCCGGCGCTTGGGCAAAGTCGTAGCTTTTGGTCATGGTGGCGAGATACTAACGCGCTCGGCCACCGCAAGGGTTAATCAGCATGCTGATCCACCATTTTTCATTGCAGCGCAGTGGCATACTGATTTTTCGTTGATCGACTGGATAGACCATGGCTTTTTTGTTTGATCCCGCCCCCCTTGTCAGCCTGCCCATCAAAGGCCAAGAGCAGAGTTTCCCGGTGCACCGTGTGTATTGTGTCGGGCGCAACTACGCCGAGCACGCCAAGGAGATGGGCTTTACCGGCCGCGAACCCCCGTTCTTTTTCCTCAAACCTTCAGACGCGCTCTTGTTTGTCCCCGAGGGGGAAACCGGCCAGATGCCTTACCCTAGCCTCACGCAAAACCTGCACCACGAAGTAGAACTTGTGGTGGCCATTGGCAAAGGCGGTCGCAACATTCCCGCCCAGCAGGCTCTGCAGCACGTCTACGGTTATGCCGTTGGTCTGGACATGACCCGCCGCGATTTGCAAAACGACATGAAAAAGCAGGGCCGCCCCTGGTGCATAGGCAAAGCTTTTGATCACTCCGCACCGATTGGCCCCCTCCTGCCCGCGAGCCAACTGCCCGACATTCAAAAGGCTGACATCAGCTTGCATGTCAATGGACAGTTACGTCAGCACAGCCAGATTGATCAACTCATCTGGAATGTGGCCGAGACCATTGAGCACCTGTCCGCTGCCTGGACACTCCTGCCTGGCGACCTGATTTTTACAGGTACCCCTGAGGGGGTAGGCGCTGTTGTTGCTGGGGACAAAGTCAGCGCCGCCATCACAGGCTTGCCTACTTTGAACGTTGCCATCTCAAAATGACATAACAGATTTATGCAACCCTCAGTGCAAACCCTGATGCATAGGCGTTGAGGTGCTGACCTATCTGCAACATAATGCATTTTCCCGAGGCCCAGTTTCAACATAAGCCTCAAAACCAACCGACCGGTTGGTTAACTTTGACGTGCAACCATGAGGAGACATGAATGAAGCACATCTTGAAATTGACCGTAGCTGCCGCAGCCTTGGCGGGCGCCAGCCTCAGCGCGCAAGCTGCCGACCCCATCATCCTGAAGGTGCACCACTTCCTGGGCCCGCAATCGGTTCAGCAATCCGTCATGCTTGAAGGCTGGTGCGACAAGATCGCCAAAGACTCCAGCAACCGCCTGAAATGCCAGATTTATCCTTCCATGCAGCTCGGCGGCACCCCACCCCAACTGTTTGACCAGGCCAAAGACGGCGTGGCAGACATTGTGTGGACTGTTGCCGGTTACTCTGCGGGTCGCTTTGCAAAATCGCAAGTGTTCGAACTGCCCTTCATGATGACCAACGCTGGCGCCACCAGCCGCGCAGCATGGGACTTCGCCCAGAAGTACGCCCAGGACGAATTCAAGGACGTCAAGCTGCTGGCCATCCACGTGCACGGCCCCGGCAACATCTACACCCGTGAAAAACAGATTTCCAAGCTGGAAGACCTCAAGGGCATGAAGCTGCGCGGCCCCACTGCCACCATCGCCAAAATGCTGGGCATGATGGGCGCCACCCCTGTGGGTATGCCCGTGCCTGCCGTGCCTGAAGCCCTGTCCAAAGGCGTGATCGACGGCGCCGTGATTCCTTACGAAGTCGCACCCGGCCTGAAAATCCAGGAGCTGACCAAGTTTGTGGCCGAACCCGATCGCAACTACAAGGCGCTGTACACCACCGTGTTCGTGATGCCCATGAACAAGGCCAAGTACGACTCCCTGCCTGCTGACCTCAAGGCCGTCATCGACAAGAACTCTGGCCGTGAAACGTCTGGCACATTGGGCGCACAACAGGCTGGTGCCGACGCGCCTGGCAAGAAGGTCTTTGAAGCCACACCGGGCTACAAGATCACCCAGATCCCTGCCGCCGAACTCGAGCGCTGGAAGAAGGCATCTGCTTCACTGGATGATGCATGGGTGGCTGACATGAACAAGCGTGGCATGGACGGCAAAGCCATGCTGGCTGATGCCATGGCCCTGATTGACAAGTACAGCAAATAAAATTTGTCATCCCTGAAGATTGGGGGCCTCGTGCCCCCAATCGTTTATGAAAAGCACCTCTCCAGATCTTGACGAAAGCGCCCAGTGGCAGACCTCATACTCTCAGAAGACAACCGCACCTACACCGGTGTAGGTTGGCTGCTCGATAAAAGCAGCAAGACGTTGGCAGTAGCCTCTGGCTTGTCATTGATCGCCATGGCCTTGATGTCACTGCGAAGCATCGTCGGCCGCGCTTTTTTTGATTCACCCCTGTTGGGTGATTACGAGCTCGTACAGATGTTCAGTGCCATCGCTGTCAGTTTGTCCCTGCCCTACGCCAATTGGGTCAAAGGTCATGTGATCGTGGACTTTTTCACGGCCAAAGCCTCCGCCCACGTCAACCGCTGGCTCGACGGCGCGGCACAACTGTTGATCGCCATCTTCTCTGCCGTCCTGTGCTGGAACACCTTGCGCGGCCTGTTTGACCTCAAGGACACCGGCGACGCCTCCATGCTGCTTGAAATCCCGACCTGGTGGACCTACGGCCCCATCGCTTTGGCTTTCGCTGTGCTGTGCGCAACGGCTCTCTACGCCATCACCCACCCCGACCGAGGAGAACAGGCATGACCGGAATTGAATGGGGTGCCCTCGTATTCATCCTGCTGCTGGTCTTGCTGGCATTGCGGGTTCATATTGGCATTGCGATGCTTTTGGCAGGCTCGATTGGCTACACCGCTGTAGCGGGTCTGGCGCCAATGCTCAATTACTTCAAAACAGCAGCCTACGCGCGATATTCGGTTTACGACCTGTCCGTCGTTCCGCTGTTTTTGCTGATGGGTCAATTTGCGACTCACGGCGGTCTGTCTCGCGCCTTGTTCAAGGCGGGCAACGCCTTCATTGGCCACTGGCGTGGCGGCATGGCCATGGCGGGCGTGACGGCCTGTGCAGGTTTTGGCGCGATTTGCGGCTCTTCGCTGGCCACAGCTGCCACGATGGGTCAGGTGGCACTGCCTGAATTGAAGGCGCACGCCTACTCAGAACGTCTGTCCACCGCCGTGATCGCGGCTGGCGGCACGCTGGGCATTTTGATTCCCCCTTCTGTGCCTCTGGTGATCTACGCCATCATGACAGAGCAAAACATCGCCAAGATGTTTGTCGCCGCCTTCGTTCCCGGCATCATTGCCGCCATGGGGTACATGCTGGTCATCGGCATCATTGCGCGCGTCAAGCCGCAAGATGCGCCACGGGGCGACAAGTACACCTGGGCACAGCGCGTCACTGCGCTGCTGGAAACCTGGCCTGTGCTGCTGATCTTCACCGTGGTGATTGGTGGCATTTACGGCGGCTTTTTCACCCCCACCGAGGCAGCCTCTATCGGTACCGTGGCGACAGCTTTCGTGGCCTGGACATCTGGCGGCCTTCGCGGAAAAGGCTTCATGGAGTGCATGTATGGCGCAGCAGCGGCCACGGGCATGATCTTTTTGATCCTGCTGGGCGCAGACGTGCTCAACGTCTTCCTGGCCCTGACCCAGATCAACACAGAACTGGCCAAATGGGTGGTCTCGATGAACTGGCCCCCGCTGATGGTGGTCTTTGCCATCATCGTCATTTATCTCTTCCTGGGTTGCATCATGGACAGCCTGTCCATGTTGTTGCTGACCATTCCCGTGTTCTTCCCCATCATCATGGGCATTGACATCTGGGGCATGAACCCAGAATCCAAAGCCATCTGGTTCGGTATTCTGGCGCTGATGGTGGTGGAAATCGGCTTGATCACGCCACCCGTGGGCATGAATGTGTTCATCATCAACAGCATGGCCAAGAACGTGCCCATGAAGGAAACCTTCAAGTACGTCATGCCCTTCCTGGCCTCGGACCTGCTGCGCATTGTGGCGCTGGTGTTCTTCCCCAGCATCGCATTGATCGCACTGCAACTGCTCAAATGAGTTCGCACACGCGCCCCACGATTCGCCATTGCAAGTCGTGTGGCGCGCCCACACATCAGGCCCTGCCTGACGATGGCGACACGCGCGAGCGCGCCATCTGCACCGCCTGCAAGACCATCCACTACGAAAACCCCCTCAATGTCGTGGGCACAGTTCCCCACCTGGACGGGCGGGTGTTGCTGTGCAAGCGCAATATCGAGCCGCGTTGGGGCAAGTGGACACTTCCTGCAGGCTTTATGGAGCTGGGAGAAACCGTACAGCAGGGCGCAGCCCGTGAAACGCATGAAGAAGCAGGCGCACAGTTCGAGCTGGAAGACCTGATCACCGTCATCAGCGTCCCCAAAGTCAGCCAGGTCCACATGTACTTTCGCGCGCGATTGATCTCAGATGTGTTTGATCCAGGCCATGAAACCCTGGAAGCCCGGCTCTTTGCACGCGAGGAGATTCCATGGGAAGAATTGGCGTTCCAGACTGTGCGTGAGACTTTACTCAAGTTCTACCATGACCATGACCGTCAACAACGCGGCACCTACCAGTTCGATCTGCACTGATCGAACATAGCCATCAAGCTACAGCCAGCCATCCCGCGCAACAAGTCCCTACCCGCTACGGCGGGTTTTTTATTGTCCACACGGGCATGTGGTCACTCATCCGCGCCAGATCGGGGAAAATAGCTTGTGGCCATTCCCCAGTCCTTTATTCAAGAGTTGTTAGCCCGCGTCGATGTGGTCGACGTGGTGGGCAAGTACGTCCAACTGAAGAAGGGCGGCGCCAACTTCATGGGCCTGTGCCCCTTCCACGGCGAAAAGTCGCCCAGCTTCACCGTCAGCCCCAGCAAACAATTTTTTCACTGCTTCGGTTGTGGCAAAAACGGCAATGCGATTGGCTTCTTGATGGAGCACACGGGCATGACGTTTGTAGAAGCCGTCAAGGACCTGGCTCAGCAAGTGGGCATGCAAGTTCCTCAAGAACAGCAATCGCCTGAAGACCGCGCGCGAGCAGCTGCCCAAAAAGCCCGACAGGACAGCTTGACCGACATCCTGGAAAAGGCTGGCGAGTCCTGGCGCAAACACCTCAAGGACACGCCACGCGCGGTGGACTACCTCAAGGGTCGCGGCCTGTCCGGTCAAATTGCCAAGCGCTTTGGTCTGGGCTATGCCCCCGAAGGCTGGCGCAACCTGGCCAGTGTGTTCCCGAAATACGACGATTCTTTGCTGACCGAAAGCGGACTGGTCATTGAAGGTGATGACGACAAGCGTTACGACCGCTTTCGCGACCGCATCATGTTCCCCATTCGCAACGTCAAGGGCGAATGCATTGGCTTTGGTGGCCGTGTGCTGGGCGACGGCACGCCCAAGTACCTGAACTCACCCGAAACGCCTGTGTTCCACAAAGGCCGTGAGCTCTACGGTTTGTATGAAGCTCGCGAAGCCCTGCACAGCGCGGGCTACGTGCTGGTCACCGAAGGCTATATGGACGTGGTGGCCCTGGCCCAGCTGGGCTTTCCCAATGCCGTGGCCACGCTGGGCACTGCGTGCACGCCAGACCATGTCCAGAAACTGTTCAAATTCACCGATGCGGTGGTCTTCAGTTTTGATGGCGATGCCGCCGGCCGCCGCGCGGCCCGCAAAGCGCTAGAAGGCGCCCTGCCCTACGCCACAGACACCCGCAGCATCAAGTTTTTGTTCCTGCCCGCCGAACACGACCCCGACAGCTACATCCGCGCCCATGGGCGCGACGGTTTTGCCGAGCAAATTCGCCAGGCCGAGCCCCTGTCGCGTTTTCTGATTGAAGCGGCCAGTGCAGACTGCGACCTGCGCAGTGCCGAGGGCCGGGCCCGCCTGTCCAGCCAGGCACGGCCCCTGTGGAGCTTGTTGCCCGACGGCGCCCTGAAACGGCAACTGCTGGCCGAGCTGGCCCAGCACATTCAGTTGCCCACCGAAGAGCTCGGCCAGCTCTGGAGTCAACAGCTGCAACGCGATACTCATCACGTATCGGCCGTGCCGCCAGTCGCGCCTGAGCCCTACGCGCAGCCAGACACCCATATGGCGCCGCCAGCTTACAGCTCCCAGCCACAAGGCTCATCGAGTTTCAAACAACGAAAATCCTGGGGCAGCAAACCGGCAACGCCCTGGCGCCCCACCGGCCCGAGAAGCATCCCCGCCAGCCGGGCCGACCATGCCGCCCGCCTGCTGCTGACCAATATGTCCTTGTGGGACAGTCTGGCCAGTGAAGACCAGGCCATGCTCTGCGTCTTGCCGGACCCGCACGGCCCTCTGTTTGCCTGGATGGAGTCGCAGTTTCATGAACACGGCCCCTTGGGTGCGTCGGCACTGCTCGAATTGATGCAAGAGCAACCCTTTGCTGCAGCAGCTGAAACCTGGGCCCAAGCGCCTGCCCTGCAAGCCGATGTGTCTGCAGAAATTGCACCTCAGGAAGCGCGTGAGGAGTTGCGCCGCCTGCTCAACCTGATGCACATTGACCGGCTCAAACAACTGGAGACTGAAGCCCTGGAGCAAGCGCAAATTGCCCAGGACCCACAGGCACTGGAACGCTGGCGTAGCCTGCACGAGCGCCGCCGGGAGCTGATGGCGCAAACCAAAAGCATCGCCAGCTGAAAGGGGCTTATTTGCCCACCAGCTGATTGAGCTTGTCGGCCTCAAACGTTTCGTGGGTGTGGGCCTCGCCGGGCACCTTGACCTTTTGCGCACACCCCAGCTGCTCCAGAGCTTGCCACAGCAGGGCGATTTGATGCTCTTGCGACGCCGCGTTGTCGATCAGTCCGCGCATGGCCTGGCTCAGCGGATCATCTTCCTGGGTGATGCCGTAGGCATTGAACTTGGGCTGGGCGCCCGATACATCGGCGCTCTCACCCGTCTTGGAAGGGATGATGCGCGCAGGAATACCCACGGCCGTGGCACCCTCAGGCACCGGCTTGATGACCACCGCATTGCTGCCGATCTTGGCGTTGTCGCCCACCACAAAGCCACCCAGCACCTTGGCCCCGGCACTGACCACCACGTTTTTACCCAGCGTAGGGTGACGCTTGGTGCCCTTGTAAAGCGAAGTACCGCCCAGGGTCACACCCTGGTAGATGGTGCAACCGTCGCCGATTTCGGCGGTCTCGCCCACCACCACGCCCATGGCGTGGTCAAAAAACACACGTTCGCCGATCTTGGCACCCGGGTGAATCTCGATACCGGTCAGCCAACGCGACAGGTGCGACACAAACCGCCCTAGCCATTTGAAGCCACGCGTCCAGCAGGCATGGGCCAGGCGATGCAACACCAGGGCGTGCAAGCCCGGATAGCAGGTGAGAACTTCCCAGGTGCTGCGGGCAGCCGGGTCGCGCTCAAGAATGCACTGAATGTCGGAACGAAGGCGTGAAAACATGGCTCAAGTCTAGCGCTTGTGGCCAGCGGCCTCGATCATGGCCTTGGCCACCCCGCGCAAAATGTGGATTTCTTCCTGCTGCACTGCGGCGCGGTTGAACAACTGGTTCAGGCGCGGCATCAGTTTTTTGGGCGCTGCCGGGTCCAGGAAACCAATCTCGGTCAACGCCTGCTCCCAGTGGGCCAACATGCCCGCCACCTGCAGAGCGTCTGCCGTTTGAGGCTCGGTCACCGGGGACTGCACCTCAAACCCGCCCAGTGCCAGGCGCCATTCGTACGCAATCACCTGGATGGCCGCGCCCAGGTTCAACGAACCGAAGTTGGGGGCAGTAGGAATCGAGAGCGCGACGTGACAACGGTACACATCCTCGTTTTTCATGCCAAAGCGCTCGGAACCGAACAGGAAGCCCATGCAGCCCTCAGCCTTGTCCACCTGCTCAAAGTGGGCACGCGGACTGCGCGTGGGAGGACCGAAGTCACGCGGCGTCATGGCTGTGGCGCACAGGTGGGTAACGCCATCCAGGGCTTGATCCAGACTGCTCACCACCCGCGCTTTGTCCAGAACATCGTTGGCCCCGCTGGCGCGCTGGATGGTTTCTTCCTTGCGCAATACATTGGGCCAACGCGGGTTGACCAGGACAAGGTCGTCAAAACCCATGACTTTCATGGCGCGTGCTGCCGCGCCCACATTGCCGGCGTGGCTGGTCTCTATCAAGATGAATCGGGTACGCATGCTCCCGATTTTCCCACCAGGCACAGCCCCATCGTGCGCAAGCTGGGGATTCATGAGAAAATAACTGCCATTGCCAGCGTGATCGTGCCCTGGCGTTCAACGGTTCTTAACAATTCATGTCCTCCTCACTCCACCCCATGCTGAACGTGGCCATCAAGGCCGCACGCGCCGCAGGCGCCATCATCAACCGCGCTGCACTCGACGTCGAAGCGGTGCGCATTTCGCAAAAGCAGGTCAACGACTTCGTCACCGAAGTGGACCACGCGAGTGAGGCGGCCATCATCGACACCCTGCTGACTGCCTACCCCGACCACGGCATCCTGGCCGAAGAGTCCGGCAACCAGCACGGCAACCCCAAAGCCGACCACATCTGGATCATCGATCCGCTGGACGGCACCACCAACTTCATTCACGGCTTTCCGGTTTACTGCGTGAGCATCGCCCTGCAAGTGCGTGGGCGCATCGAGCAGGCGGTGGTGTACGACCCCAGCCGCAACGACCTGTTTACTGCCACCCGTGGCCGTGGCGCCTTCCTCAATGAACGTCGCATCCGCGTGAGCAAACGCGTGCGCCTGCAGGAATCGCTCATCTCCACAGGCTTTCCTTTCCGCAAGGGCGACAACTTCAACCAGTACCTGGTGATGATGGGCGACGTCATGCAAAAAACCGCCGGACTGCGCCGCCCCGGTTCTGCTGCGCTGGACCTGGCCTATGTGGCCGCCGGATTCACCGAAGGCTTTTTTGAAACCGGCTTGTCCCCCTGGGACGTGGCTGCGGGCTCCCTGCTGGTCACCGAAGCGGGTGGCCTGGTGGGCAACTTCACTGGCGAGTCTGATTTCCTGGAACAGCGCGAAATGCTGGCGGGCACGCCCCGCGTGTATGGCCAGCTGGTCACCATTTTGAGCAAGTACAGCAAGTTTGCGGGTGCGGGCGACAAGGCCACGGTGCGCGAGTCATCGCGCAAGCTGGGTTCGCTCAAGCGCAGCGACGACACCAGCGAAGAGACCGCAGACACTGGCGACCAGGCGCCCTTCTAACTCCAGCCTTTCACATTCGCGGCCGGCATGAGCAGCATCCCCGTCAGCGCCCACACGCCCATGATGGCCCAGTACCTGGCCATCAAGGCGGAGTTTCCCGACACACTGGTGTTCTACCGGATGGGCGATTTCTACGAGCTGTTCTACGGCGACGCTGAAAAAGCTTCGCGCCTGCTCGACATCACCATCACCCAGCGCGGCCAGTCCGCGGGGCAACCGGTGGTCATGGCGGGCGTGCCCTTTCACTCGGTCGAAGGCTACCTGGCGCGCCTGATCAAGCTGGGCGAATCGGTGGCGATTTGCGAGCAGGTCGGCGATGTCGCCACCTCCAAAGGCCCGGTCGAGCGCAAGGTGGTACGTGTGGTCACCCCCGGCACGCTAACCGACAGCGAACTGCTTTCCGAAAAATCCGAAGCCCTGCTGCTGGCCGTGCACCAGGGCAAAAAGGCCCGCTGTGGCCTGGCCTGGCTGAGTGTCACGCAGGGCGTGATCCACCTGGCCGAATGTGCGCACGAAGAACTGGCTGACTGGATCGACCGCATTGCCCCCGCCGAGCTGCTGGCCAGCGCGGGCATGACGCAGGCCTTTGAAGAGCGCTTGCGCCAGATCCGTGCGCAGCACCGAGGCGCTGGCCTGTCGCTGGCACTGCGCCCGGACTTCCAGTTCGACGCCGGTCTGGGCCAGCGCAAGCTGCAAGAACAGATGCAGGCCGCAAGCCTCGCGGCCTGGAGCGCCGACACCCTGCACGATGCGCACGCCGCCGCCAGCGCTTTGCTGACCTACGCCGAACACACCCAGGGCCGCAGCCTGCCGCATGTGCAAAGCATCCGCGTGCAGCGCTCGGACACGCTGATCGACCTGCCGCCCGCCACCCGCCGCAACCTCGAGCTGGTGCAGACCCTGCGCGGCGAAGACGCCCCCACGCTGTTTTCGCTGCTCGACACCTGCATGACCGGCATGGGCAGCCGCATGCTCAAGGGCTGGTTGCTCAGCCCTCAGCGCGATCGTGCGCAGGCGCAGGAACGCCTGGCCGCCATCGCCCAGCTGCAGGCCAGCGGCGCCTGGAGTACGCTGCGCGAACAGTTCAAGGGCGCCAGCGACGTGGAGCGCATCACCGCCCGCACCGCGCTGCGCCAGGTGCGCCCGCGCGAACTGGTGGCGTTGCGCTACGCGCTCGAACGTGCCGACGGCCTGGCCCAAACGCTGCAAGGCCTGGCACCCGAAGAGGGTACGCTGCTGGCCCGTCTGGCCCGCTGGCTCACACCGCCTGCCGGTTGCGCCGAACTGCTGGCCCAATCGCTGCTCGAAGAACCGGCCGCGCTGGTGCGCGACGGTGGCGTGATCGCTCCGGGGCTGGACGCTGAGCTGGATGAGCTGCGCGCTATCCAGACCAATTGCGACAGCTTTTTGCTCGACCTCGAAACCCGTGAAAAGGCCCGCACCGGCATCGCCAACCTGCGGGTGCAGTTCAACAAGGTGCACGGCTTCTACATTGAGGTCACGCAAGGTCAACTCGACAAAGTGCCCGAGGACTACCGCCGCCGCCAGACCCTGAAAAACGCCGAGCGCTTCATCACGCCCGAGCTCAAGGCCTTTGAAGACAAGGCCCTGTCGGCGCAGGAGCGGGCGCTGGCCCGCGAGAAGTGGCTCTACGAAGGCCTGCTCGACCAGCTGCAAAGCTTTGTGCCAGCGCTGACCGCTCTGGCGCAAGCCATGGCCGGGCTGGACGCGCTGTGCACCTTGAGCGAGCGCGCCATCACCCTGAACTGGTGCGCGCCCGAGTTCACCCGCGAGCCCTGCATCGAGATTCGCGCTGGTCGCCACCCGGTGGTCGAAGCGCGTCTGGCCGAACTCTCGGGCGGCAGCTTCATCGCCAACGACACGGTCATGGGCCCCAAGCAGCGCCTGCAGATCATCACCGGCCCCAACATGGGCGGTAAATCGACCTACATGCGCCAAGTGGCACTGATCGTGCTTCTGGCCAGCATCGGCAGCCATGTGCCCGCCAGCCGCTGCCGCCTGGGCCCCATCGATGCGATCCACACCCGCATCGGTGCGGCCGACGACCTGGCCAACGCCCAATCGACCTTCATGCTGGAGATGACCGAAGCCGCACAAATTTTGCACAGCGCCTCGCCGCACAGCCTGGTGCTGATGGACGAGATCGGCCGCGGCACCTCGACCTTCGACGGCCTGGCCCTGGCCAGCGGCATCGCCACCCACCTGCACAACAAAGTGCAGTGCTTCGGCCTGTTCGCCACGCACTACTTTGAACTCACCGAGTTCCCGGCCAACCACAGCGCCGCCGTCAACATGCATGTGAGCGCGGCCGAGTCGGGCAGCGACATCGTGTTCCTGCACGAGATCCAGCCCGGCCCGGCCAGCCGCAGCTACGGCGTACAGGTGGCGCGTCTGGCGGGCATGCCCGCTGCGGTGCTCCATCATGCGCGCCACGCCCTGCAAGCCCTGGAGTCGGGTGCACAAGATGCCCGCGCCCAGGTGGACCTGTTTGCACCGCCACCCGAAACCGAAGCCACCGGCCCCACCGCTGTCGAGGCCGCTTTGGCGCAGATCAACCCAGACGCATTGAGCCCGCGTGAGGCGCTCGATGCCCTCTACAGCCTGCAGCGTTTGCTGCCGCCCAAATCATGACTTATTGCTGCGCCATCAAGACCCGAGCAGGTCTCGTCTTCCTGTCCGACTCCCGAACCAACGCGGGCCTGGACCAGATCAGCACCTTCCGCAAGATGATCATTTACGAGAAGCCGGGCGACCGCTTCATGACGCTGCTATCTGCAGGCAATCTGAGCATCTCGCAGTCGGTGCGCGAAGTGCTGCAGATCGAAAAACTGGTCGAACCCGGCCAGGACGAGCCCCTGACCATCTGGAACGCCACCAGCATGTTTGACGCATGCCGCGTGCTGGGTTCGGCCATTCGCCGCGTGTACGAGCGTGATGCGGCTGCGCTGCGCGCATCCGGCGTCGAATTCAATGTCTCCATGATCTTCGGCGGCCAGATCGGCAACGAAGGCATGCGCCTGTTCCAGGTCTATTCACCCGGCAACTTCATCGAAGCCACCGACGAGACGCCTTACTTCCAGATTGGCGAATCCAAATACGGCAAGCCCGTACTCGACCGCGTCATCACACCCGCCACCCCGCTGGACGAGGCGGCCAAATGTGCGCTGGTATCGATGGACTCGACGCTCAAGTCCAACCTGTCCGTCGGCCTGCCGCTGGACATGGTGGTGTACGAAGCCAACAGCCTGCACACCGACCGCATCATGTGCATCGACGAGCACAACCCCTACTTCCAGATGCTGCGATCGAGCTGGGGCGACAAGCTGCGCCAGATGTTCGACAGCATCGAAGACCCGATGTGGCACGGCGGCGCCACCGACGTGCCGCTCATGGTGCCTGCGGCACGCAACACCCTGCTCAAGAAAATCAGCACGCCTGACGAAAAGCTGATCTGAGACCCGCATGCGCCCTCGGAGCAGCGCGGCTTTGAAGTGTCTGCGATCGAAAAATTTGGCCACGATCCCGCCTACCCGGTCAGCGACAACTGGCCCCATCTGGTCGAGCAACTGGCTGCATTTGTCCGCACCCAAACCAACAAGGGTTCCGCGCCCTTTCTGGTGGGCCACTCCCTGGGCGGTATCCTGAGCCTGATGTGCGCAGCCAAGCACCCAGGACTGGCGCGCGGCGTCTTGCTGCTGGACTCGCCCATCCTGGCGGGCTGGAAGGCCACCACCCTCGGCCTGGCCAAACGTACACCGCTCGTGGGCTCGCTATCACCCGGGCGCATCAGCAGCAAGCGCCGCAACCACTGGCC
>JBEEOS010000004.1:0-34869 GCA_041191485.1 Pseudomonadota bacterium | reverse complement strand
AACCCTGACACCATGACCACCCAGTACAACCAGCTGATCGAAGACTGGGTGGGTGACAAGGTGATCGCGCAGCTCGAAGCCGAGTCCAAGTACGCCGAGCGCCGCGCGGCGGTGCAGGCCTTCAATGCCAAGAGCAAGACGCGCAAGCGCGGTATCGCGCTGGTGCCGCTCAAGTTCGGCATCAGCTTCACTGCCACGCACCTCAACCAGGGCGGCGCGCTGCTGGTGGTCTACATGGACGGCTCTGTCAGCTGCAACCATGGCGGCACCGAAATGGGCCAGGGCCTGAACACCAAGATGGCGCAGGTCTGCGCCGACGGCCTGGGCATCAGCGTCGACAAGGTGCGCATCACCGCCACCGACTCGCAAAAAGTGCCCAACGCTTCGGCCACGTCCGCATCGAGCGGCGCCGACATCAACGGCGCGGCCATCATGAACGCGACCGCGCAGATGCGTGAGCGCCTCAAGCCCGTGGCGGCCCGCATGCTGGGCTGCAATGCCGACGAAGTGACCTTTGCCAACAACGCCGCACACGGCGGCGGTAAGTCGGTCAACTGGCCTGACGTGACCAAGCAGGCCTGGCTGGACCGCGTGGGCCTGTCGGTCACGGGCTTTTACATGACGCCCGAGATCAAGTATGACTTCACCACGCTCAACGGCCGTGCGTTCTATTACTACTGCTACGGCGCTGCTGTGAGCGAGGTCGAGATCGACACCCGCACCGGTGAGTGGTGGCTCAAGGCCGTGGACATCGTGCACGACGTGGGCCGCAGCATCAACCCGGCGATTGACAAAGGCCAGATCGAAGGCGCCTACATCCAGGGCATGGGCTGGCTGACCATGGAAGAGTGCATCTGGGACAAGAAGGGCAAGCTGCTCACGCATGGCCCGTCCACCTACAAGATCCCGGTGGCCGGCGACGTGCCCGAGCACTTCAAGGTGAGCCTGTTCGACAACGCCAACCTCAAGCCCACGCCGTTCAACAGCAAGGCCACCGGCGAGCCGCCGCTGATGCTGGGTCTGTCGGCCTTCTTTGCGCTCAAGGATGCGGTGGCTGCCAGTGCGGACCACAAGGCGGTGGTGCGCATGGAGGCGCCTGCCACGCCCGAGCGCATTCTGCTCGCTTGCGAGAAGGCCAAGGCCGACGCTGCAGCAGCTTAAACAACGAAGCGCTTCGCAAAGCAAAAGGGCCCTGAAACTTCAGGGCCCTTTTTGCGTTTTAACGGGAGTGATCAACGGTAGTGATCGTCAGGTGGCGGATCTCAATGATCCTGGAGCTCAGCGCTGTCCTTCGGTCAGTGTGTCGAGCTGAAAGCGCCCGCTTTTGTCCCACAGCCACACATCCGTGTAGGTGACGTAGCCCATTTTCTGGGGGGCAGGGTAGGGGGCCGCAGCCAGAACGGTGCGTTCGATTTCAGCAATCACCTCGGGGGCATGCTTGGGGGCGCGTGTCCAATGCAGATGCGAGACCTGCCCTTGCTTGTCGATGTCCACATTCAGCACCCCCACTGCGTACAGCAAAGGCGGCATCTTGCCCTTGAAGATGCGCTGGCCGTTTCTCTCGTAGAGATGCCGTGCAGCATCGCTGCGGTACTGTTTCGCCGTGTTGGCGTTGGATGTGACCTTGGGGGTGGCTTCTTGAACCGGCAGATCGGGCCACTGCATGGCCTGTTCCTTGCCGGGACCTGTGGCGCACCCAGCCAAAGCCAATGCTGCAGCAATGAGCGTCCACTGGGCAAGCCGCCGCCAGGCAGCAGGCAGTCCCCACGTCAAAAAGGGCTTGGGCATATTCATAATGTCGATTGTGGCACTGGCGGGCGATTTTGCACAGCCAGTGAATCAAAAAGAGGACCTGTGAACGATCTTGAGCAAGGTTTGACGCGCTTGGCCAGCGAGCCTGCAGTTTGCGTCAGTGTGGTGGGTACGCGAGGGTCTGTGCCGCGCGAGGCGGGCACGCATATGCTGGTCTTTGCCCAATGCAATGCGGGCACGATTGGTGGTGGACACCTTGAGTTTGCCGCCATGGCAAGGGCCCGTCAGATCCTGCAATCCGGGCAAGTCCCGACGCAGCCTGAACGCCATGTGCTGGGCCCCAGCCTGGGGCAGTGCTGCGGCGGGGTGGTGGAACTGGCTTACGCGCTGGTCCAGGCACAGGATGGACCAGCCTTGCGCGCACAACTGCGTCCTGACAGGTCACCGGTCGCACTTTTTGGTGGTGGGCACGTGGGCCGGGCGCTGGTGCGTGCATTGGCACCCTTGCCTTTTGCTGTGCACTGGATTGACAGTCGCGACGAGGTGTTTCCTCCTGACCTGCCCGCACACATAGAGTGCGAGCACTCCAATCCGGTGCAAGCGGCTGTGCAGGATCTGGCACCGGGCTCCCAAGTGCTGATCATGAGCTTTAGCCATGCCGAAGACCTGGACATCGTGGTGGCCTGCCTCAAACGCATTCGCGAGCGTGACGACCTGCCTTTTGTGGGCTTGATTGGCAGCAAAACCAAGTGGGCCAGCTTCAGCCACCGCCTGCTAGAGCGCGGGTTTTCGCAGGCCGAAATTGACCGCATCACCTGTCCGATTGGCCTGCCTGGCATCCAGGGCAAAGAGCCCGAGGTCATTGCCGCTTCGGTGGCGGCACAACTCTTGCTGAACTTGGGCTGAACATCACGGGTTTATCCGGGGTGTGCGGTGCTGGCGGTGGAGACAATTGTTGTATACACTTCAGTGCACTGGCCGCAGCGGTGCATGAGCGTTTGACCAACGCCTTGTTCGCGGCCCATGAAACTGCTTACAGAGCCCGCGGTGGTGAGCAGGTTGGAGACCCCGAATGGAAGCTTATTTGCTTGACTGGGCCAACCTGCTGCTCAGGTGGCTGCATGTGATCACGGCCATCGCCTGGATCGGCTCGTCGTTTTACTTTGTCTTTCTGGACAACAACCTTCAAAAACCCACTTCGCCTGATTTGCTGGAAAAAGGCGTGGATGGGGCCATGTGGGCGGTGCACGGCGGGGGTTTCTACAACCCGCAAAAGTACATGGTCGCGCCCAAGAAGATCCACACCAAGCTGCATTGGTTTTATTGGGAAAGTTACTCCACCTGGCTGTCTGGTTTTGCGTTGTTCACGGTGCTGTATCTCTGGAATGCCGGCACCTTCCTGATCGATAAATCCCTCATGGATTGGGCGCCCACCACAGCCGGTTTTGCTGCTGTGGGTTTTCTGGTGGCCTTCTGGTTCATTTATGACGCCGTTTGCCGAGTGTTCGGCTTCAAAAAGAACGGCGAGCTCATCGTCGCCAGCCTGATGATCGTGGTCGTGGCCTTCGCCTCGTGGGCTGCCAACCAGCTGTTTGCCGGACGCGCAGCCTTCTTGCTAGTCGGCGCCATGATCGCCACGGCCATGAGCGCCAACGTCTTTTTCTGGATCATCCCCGGCCAGCGCAAGGTGGTGGCCGCCATGACCAGCGGCGAAAAATACGACGCAGCGGCCCTGGCCATCCACGGCAAGCGCGGCAAGCAGCGCAGTGTGCACAACACCTACTTCACGCTGCCCGTCATCTTCGCGATGCTCAGCAACCACTACAGCTTTCTGTACACGCACGAACACCGCTGGGTGCCGCTGTTCGTCATGATGTTTGCGGGCGCCCTGATCCGTCAGTTTTTTGTGCAGCGCCATGGTTACCATCTCGGTCGTGCCAAAAACCCGCTGCCTTTTGCCATTGTGGGCGTGCTCCTGCTGCTGGGCGTGATCGTGGCGCTCAAGCCGACCGTGCAGCCTGAAACAGCCGCCAGCAAAGCGCCTGTGAGTTTTGCGCAGGTCCAAAGCGTGCTGGCTCAGCGCTGCTATATGTGCCACGGCGAAGCTGCGCAAATGAAAGGCATCCGTCTGGACCAGCTCGATGCCGTCCAGCTCCATGCCCAAGGCATTTACCAGCAGGTGGCTGTGACGCGTCAAATGCCCTTGAACAACGCCACGCAAATCACCGAAGATGAGCGCCAGCTCATCAAGCGCTGGTTTGAAGGTGGTGCCTCGCTGAAGTGAGCCTGCCGGATGTGGGCCGCGCTCACATCCACCAAGCGGCCAGATAAGGAATCAGCACTGCACCGGCAATGCCGTGCAGCCCCATGCCCAGGCTGGCGTAAGTGCCTGCCTCGGGGTGCACGCTGAAGGCGCGAGACGTGCCAATGCCGTGAGCGGCCACGCCCAGTGCAAACCCGCGTTGCCACCACTGCGTGACACGCAAAACGTTGAGCACATAGCGTCCCAGCACCGCACCCAAAATTCCCGTGCTCACCGCAAAAATGGCCGTCAGCGTGGGCGAGGCCTGCACCCGCTCGGCAATGCCCATGGCAATGGGTGCTGTGACCGATTTGGCCACCAGAGCCTGGACCAGGGAAGCGTCCACCCCCAAAGCGTAAGCCACGCCCACGGCTGTCGCCACCGAGGTCAGGCCGCCTGCAAACAAGGCCAGGAGCAACACAAGCATTCGGCTTTTGAGCGATGCAAAGCCCTTGTAGATGGGAATGGCCAGTGCCACCGTGGCGGTGCCCAGCAGAAAGTGAACAAACTGCGCGCCCTCAAAGTATTTGGCGTACGGCATGTCCAGCCCTTGAATGCCAAGGGTGACCAAGACCACGGCAATCAGCACCGGATTGGCCAGCGGGTTGCGCTCGGTACGCTCATAGATCGTCAAGCCCAGCCAGTAGGCGCTGAGGGTGAGCACCAGCGCCAACAAGGGACTGCCAGAAAGGTAAACCCAGATCTCCGAAATAGGCGGCAAACTGTTGTTCATGGCTCAGTCCTTCGGGCTCAGTGATTTGAGAACGATGGCCGTCACCGCCACGGTCGCCACCACACTGACCACCAAAGCTGTGCTGATGGCCCATGCATTGGCCTGCAAGAGCGGCAAGTACAACACCACACCGACCGAAGCGGGGATGAACAACAAGCCCAGGTGCTGCAAGATGGCGCTGCCAACGGTGTCGATGTGCACAGGCACTTGTCCGCGCACCAGCAAAAAAATCAGGAGCAGCACCAGCCCCAGCACCGGGCCGGGAATGAAGGGCAACGCGAAGCGAGACAGCAACTCGCCCAGCGACTGGAAAATGAAAAGTTGTACAAGGCCTTGAATCATGGCCCCAGTGTAGGCACAGCGGCGCTGCCTGACCAGTGCAAGCAGTTTTGACGCTGGCAGCAACAATGGCTGCTGAGCAAGCGCTCAGCGCGCAGCCAGCGCCAGCTGCATCGCCAGCTGGTTATGGCGCTCGATCAAGGGGCCCAAATCCACCGTGGCGAGCTGGCCTTCGCGCACCACCACGCGGCCATTGACCACCGTGTAGTCGGCATTCTGGCTGGCACACAGCATCAACGCACCGATGGGGTCATGGATGGCCCCCCCAGCCATGGCCAGCGTATCGGTTCGGAACAGGGCGATGTCAGCGCAGTAGCCCGGTGTGATCTGTCCAATGTCGTGAGCGCGGCCCAGCACTTGGGCGCCGCCACGGGTGGCCACACGCAGGCTGTCGCGCGGCGTCATCTCGGCGGGGCCGTGGTCGCAGCCAAAGTCGTCCAGCGCCCGGCCCACGCGGGCCAGCAGCATGGCCTGGCGCGCTTCGTTGAGCATGTGGGCGGCATCGTTGCTGGCGCTGCCATCCACACCCAAACCCACAGGCACACCCGCATCGAGCATTTTGCGCAGCGGCAGGATGCCGCTGGACAGACGCATATTGCTGCAGGGGCAATGGGCAATGCCAGTGCGCGTCTTGGCGAACAGATAGGTGCCTTCTACGTCAAGCTTGACGCAGTGGGCGTGCCAGACATCGTCGCCCACCCAGTCCAGGTCTTGTGCGTATTGCGCCGGGGTGCAATTGAACTTCTCGCGGGTGTAGGCGATGTCGTGGTCGTTTTCGGCCAGGTGGGTGTGCAGACGCACTTTGTAGGCGCGGGCGAGCTTGGCGGATTCGCGCATCAAGTCCTGGCTCACGCTGAAGGGCGAGCAGGGCGAGAGCGCCACCTGCAGCATGGCGCCGTGGCTGGCGTCATGGTAGGTCTCGATCAATCGGCGCGACTCCTTCAGGATGAAGTCTTCCTTTTCCACCACCCGGTCGGGCGGCAGTCCCCCCTGGCTTTCGCCCACGCTCATGCTGCCGCGCGTGGCGGTAAAACGCATGCCGATGGTGTGCGCCGCTTCGATGCTGTCGTCCAGGCGGATGCCATTGGGGTAGATGTAGAGGTGGTCCGAGCTGGTGGTGCAACCGCTGAGCAGCAGCTCGGCCATGGCGATCTGGTTGGACACACGCACCATCTCGGGGGTGAGGCCTGCCCAGATGGGGTACAGCCCCTGCAGCCACGAAAACAGTTCGGCGTTCTGAACCACTGGTATGGCGCGGGTCAGGCACTGCACCATATGGTGGTGGGTGTTGACCATGCCGGGAATGACCACGTGCTGGCGTGCGTCGATCACTTCATCCACAGCCCCCGGGGCCAGCCAGGCTTCAACGGATTCGTCGGCCTGAAAAATGCGCTCAATCCGCCCATCGCGGATCAGGATGGAGGCATTTTGAAGCTCGGTCTGGGCATCGTCTTGTGTGGCGATGCAACGGGCACGGTGGATCAACAAAGTACTCATGGGCGCCATGGTACGACACTGCAGCAGCTGGCCATGGGTTGATGTGCATCAAAACTGCGCAGGTTCAGGCATGGCAAAGTCAGCCGCATGGCACGACTCGTATCTTCCCCTGAAGGCGGCACAGCGCTCACCCTGCCGGCCGGCACGGTGCTGATTCACCGTGGTCAGGCGGCTGACGGAGTCTGGCATTTACACGAAGGTCAAATTCGCCTGGGGTTGATGGACGAGAGCACCATGGTGCACCAACTGGGCTTGCAGGAAGGGCCGCTGTGGATCGAGGCAGCCTCTGTTGTGCTCGACGAGCCTTATCTGGTCGATGTCGTTGCTGACACCGATGTGCGGGTCGAAAAAATCAACCGCAAGGACTTCCAGTCGCGATGCAAGACGTGGCCCGCTGCTTCCCGTGAGTTGATGCGCGATCTGGCCCGTTCGCAGCGCCAACAGGTCGAGCTGGCTGTCAGCCGTCTGGCCAAGGATGCCGATGCACGTTGTGCCGAATGGTTGTTGCGCCACGCCGAGCAGGACCCGGTCACCCAGCGCTTACAGGTCTATCTGAGCGAGCGCAAACGCATCATCGCCACGCAGTTGGGCATTGCCCCTGAAACCTTTTCGCGCATCCTGCGCCAACTGCGCGAGAGCGAGTTGATCAGTGGGCGCGGCCGCATTCTGCAGCTCACCAATCCGCAAGCACTGCGCTCACTCGCTGGCGCTTGAGCCACAATCGTGACATGACTGCGCCCAAACCTTATTTGAGTGAAACCGAAGCGCCGAGCCGTTCCGAGGTGGATGCCTTGTCAGGGCTGACCCTGCTGGAATTTGGCACCGACTGGTGTGGCCACTGCCGAGCGGCGCAGTCCGCGCTGGCCGAAGTGTTGCCCAGACATCCGCAGTGGCAACACCTCAAGGTTGAAGACGGTCCAGGCAGACCGTTGGGTCGTAGCTATCGCATCAAACTTTGGCCCACGCTGGTGTTGTTGCGCGATGGCGTGGAAGTGGCACGACTGGTGCGCCCCACGCAGCATGCAGACATCGAGGCTGCTCTCCAGGCCGTTTGAAGCTCAGCTGGCCAGAAGCTCCCCGCCTTCTTCATACCACCAGCTCAAAGCGGCTTCGTAGCCTTCCCATACGCAGCCATGGCATCCCCGTCCACAGCAGGAGGTGGGCTCTTCGGGTGGCGGGCGAAAGGTGTGTCCGGCGGCCTGCAGCCGGGCCTGAAACTGCGCAATGCTGCGGCGCACGGCTTCGCGCTGGTTTTGTTGGGGGTCGTGAAAGTTGTTTTCAGTCAATGCGGTTAAGCTCATGCGCAGACATGTGTTTTGGAGATGACGTGCCCTTGTACCACGGTATGGGCAATCAATCGATCATCTCCCAAAACGATCATGGCAAATAACCACTCGGCCAGCGATTGCGCCTGCATGGTGCGACGGGATAGCAAGGGGATGGCATTGGGGTTGATCGCAACGAAATCCGCTTCAAACCCCGGCAATAAATTGCCATTGGTCTGGCCTAACCCCAGGGCGTGTGCAGCGCCGGCAGTGTGCTGCCACCACAAGTGAGCTGGCGCTAGACTCAGACCGGGGCGTCCCACACTTTGTCTGCCCACGGTGTAGGCGGCGTGCATGGTGTGAAAAGGACTGAAGCTGGTGCCCCCGCCCACATCACTGGCCAATCCATAACGCAAGCCACAGCGATCGGCAGCAGCATAGTCAAAAAATCCACTACCCAGGAACAGGTTGCTTGTCGGGCTGACGGCGGCCACAGCTCCGGTCTCATGCATTCTGTGTCGATCCATGTCGTCGAGATGAATGCAGTGCGCATAGACAGCGCGTTCGCGCAGCAAACCCGCCTGGTCATAGATGTCCAAATAGCTGCGAGCCTGAGGAAAAAGCTCATGCACCCAACGAACTTCGTCCTGATTCTCAGCCACGTGTGACTGGATCCAGACATCGGGCTGTTGTGAGGCGATTTCGCCCGCACCGTGCAGTTGTTCAAGGCTGCTGGTGGGGGCAAAGCGTGGGGTGATGGCGTAACCCAGCCGTTGAACACCGTGCCAGCGCCTCATCAGATCCTCTGTCTGACGCAGGCTGAGGAGGGTGTCAGTATCCCTCAGACCATCGGGGCTGTAGCGATCCTGCAGCACCTTGCCCGCGATCATGCGCAGTTGACGCGCCTGCGCTGCCTGCATGAAGGCGTCAACGGATTCAGGATGTGCCGTGGCAAAGCACAACGCACTGGTCACCCCGTTGCGCACAAGCTCATCGAGAAAAAAGTCGGCTACCTTGCGGGCATGCTCCGGGTCGAAAAATTGTTGCTCGTGTGGAAAAGTGTAGTGTTCAAGCCAAGGCAGCAGACCCTCGGCCGGTGAACCGATCACATCTGTTTGTGGGTAATGGATGTGCAGATCAATAAACCCGGGCGCAATGCACAAGTCAGGCCAGTGCGTGATGGGCAGATCGGGATATTGAGGCGCCAGCGCGTTGTAGGACCCGATGTCCAGTACACGCACAATGCCGTCATCACCGGGTGCCGTGACCAACAGACCATCCGTTTCGTGACGGATTTGTGGACTGTTCGGCTCTGCAAACCAAAGCAGGCCCGCACGCCAGCCTCGAAGCCGCGATGGTGGGGAAGAGGTAGGCGTGGCGGTCATGGGGCGAGAATGGACTTGATCACCCGCTCTGGGGTGGCGGGGGTATCGAGGTGAACAGGGCCCCGTCCAGGGCGAGCAGCGCCAATGGCATCGCGCAGTGCTTCGTACACACTGATGGCCAGCATGAAGGGGGGCTCACCCACGGCCTTGCTTCCTCCAACATTGTCTTCGCGATTGGCTTCATGCCACAGCTCGATGTTCAGCTGGGCAGGCATGTCGGCTGCAGTCGGAATTTTGTAGGTGCTGGCGCCCTTGGTGAGCAACTCACCTTGTGCATTCCAGACCAGTTCTTCGGTGGTCAGCCAGCCCAGACCCTGGGCAAAACCGCCTTCGATCTGGCCGATGTCGATGTCCGGATGCAGTGAGTGTCCTACGTCATGCAGGATATCGGTGCGCAGGACGCGGTATTCGCCCGTCAACGTGTCAATGGCTACCTCGCTGCAGGCTGCGCCATAGGCAAAATAGTAAAACGGTCGCCCCGTCAGGGTGTTGCGGTCGTAATGAATTTTTGGGGTTGCGTAAAACCCGTCGCTCCACAACTGCACGCGCTGGCTGTAGGCGTATTGCACGGCTTCTGTGAAACTGCGCTGGCGAACCGGCGTGATCACCTGCCCATCTTGAAAACGCACGGCCTCGGCGCTGCAAGCATCGGCCTTGGCCATACAGGCAGCGATGTTCTGGCGCACCTGCAGTGCGGCGTTTTCGGCAGCGCGGCCGTTCAGGTCGGTACCACTTGAAGCTGCTGTGGCGCTGGCGTTGGCCACCTGGTCGGTGTCGCTGGCACTGGCCATGACTTGCGTGGCAGGCAGGCCCAGCACGTGGGCCACGAGGCAACACACCTTGGTGTGCAGGCCCTGGCCCATTTCGGTGCCGCCGTGGTTCACACGCACGCTGCCATCGGTGTAGACCGCAACCACTGCCCCGGCCTGGTTGAACTGTGTGGCGGTGAAGCTGATGCCGAATTTGACGGGCGTGAGCGCCAGGCCTTTTTTGAGCACGCTGTGGCTCTGGTTCCATTCGCTGATGCCCTTGCGGCGTGCGCGGTAGTCGCTTTGCGCGGCCAGTTGGGTCATGAGGGGCAGAAGAATGTTGTCTTCAACTTTCATGCCGTAAGGGGTCGTGTCGCGATTGTTTTCACCATCCGCCACACCATACAGATTAGCCAGGCGTACATCGAGTGCATCGAGTCCCAGGTGCCGTGCCATGTCGCCCATGACCGTCTCGATCAGCAGCACGCCCTGTGGGCCACCAAATCCGCGAAAAGCGGTGTGACTCTGGGTGTGCGTGCGACAGCGGTGCGATGTGATGCTGACGTTGCCCAGGTAATAAGCGTTGTCGGTGTGGAAAATGGCGCGGTCGGCCACGGGGCCACTCAGGTCCGCACTGTGTCCGCAGTGCGCAAGTTGCACGGAGTCAAAACCCATGATGCGCCCTTGTTCGTCAAAACCCACCTGCCAGTCGTGGCTGAAGGGGTGGCGTTTGCCGGTGATCATCAGGTCGTCGCCCCGGTCGAGCCGCATTTTGACGGGGCGTTTGAATTTGTGTGCTGCCAATGCAGCCCAGACGGCCAAATGACCAGCTTGCGTTTCCTTGCCTCCAAAACCACCGCCCATGCGGCGGCAGACCACACGCACTTTTGACAAGGGAATGTTCAGCGCGTGTGCCACCCAGTGCTGGACCTCACCAGGGTGCTGCGTGCTGCTGTGAATCAACCAGTGGCCATGCTCCTGTTCAATCGCATAGGCGATTTGACCTTCCAGATAAAAGTGTTCCTGACCACCCACCTCAAGTGAGCCCTGCAAGCGGTGAGGTGCTTGAGTCAGGGCCTGTTGTGCTTGACCCCGCTGCACTTTCACGCTGGGCAGGACAAAGCTGCCGGCCTGCAGAGCTTCGCGGGCATGTATCAGGGGTTTTTGCTTGTCGGTCGTTACCTGTAACAGGCGGGCGGCCTGGCGGGCTTGTGTGTGGCTGCGGGCGACGACCAGTCCCATGACTTGACCCACATGCATCAGGTGCGGGCCGGCAAAAATGGGTTCGTCATGAACATAGGTGGCCAGCAGCGGGTCGCCTGGAATGTCCTGCGCCATGACCACACCGGTCACGCCAGGCGCGGTGAGCGTCATGCGCAAGTCTGTGCTGAGCACCTGAGCGTTGGCTGCTGGACTCATCAGGGGAGCCGCGTGCAAGGTGCCTTCGATTTCTGGCAAATCGTCAATGTATTGGGCTTGCCCTTGCACTTGGGCGTGGGCACTTTCGTGGAATTGCAGGCGGGTCATGACAATTCCTCCAGCCGAACATGGTGATGGCCCGTGCTTTCCAGCCAGGCACGATGGAGCAATTGCCCCAACACATGGCGTCGGTAGTTGGCGCTGGCACGCAAATCACTCAGGGGCGAGAACTCCTCTTCAATGAGCTGCTGCGCATGGTGAAGTGTGTCTCGGTTCCAGGGTTTTCCGAGCAAGCCCTTTTCTGTTTGAAACGCGCGTGCAGGGGTGGCTGCAACGCCTCCTGCACCTATGCGCGCAGATCGAATCAAGCCGTCTTGCAGGTGCAGTTGAAGGGCCAGGCACACGGCCGAGATGTCATCTTCTTGCCGTTTGGATACCTTGTAAACCCCCAGCCATTCATCGGCCCGTGGACGCGGGACGACGGTCCATGCCAGGACCTCGTCTGCAGCCAACCGGTTTTGTCGGTAACCGGTATAAAACCGCTCCAGCGGGACATGACGATGCTCAACGCGTCCATGCCGCCAGGACATCAAGATCACCTGCGCTCCAAGCGCCATCAGCAAAGGCATGCTGTCGCCGATGGGAGAGCCGTTGGCGATATTTCCACCCAGAGTTCCCGACTGCCGTATGGGTCGACCTGCAAAACGCTCACTCCATGGTCCAATCGGGGGACGCTCGATGGACAAGGCTTCAAAGGCGTCCTGAAGACTCACTGCGGCGCCAATGGCCACGTGATGGGGATAACGTTCAATGCGCCGCAGCTCCTCTACTCGCGAGAGGTCAATGATTTTGGGAAAACGTCGCAGGCCCTGAGTGATCCACAGTCCTGCATCGGTTGCGCCAGCGATCAGTTGCGCTGCAGGCCATTGTGCCCGCGCCTCAAGCAATTCCTGCAAGCGCATAGGCAACAGATAGTCAGTGTCTTTGGAGGGCGTTGTCAATGTGTTCAGGGCTCCAATGATCGCGGGTTCATCCACAGATGGGGCGCCCTGCGCTGGCAGGTTGCACGCGGCCTGGATGATGGGGCGATAGCCCGTACAGCGGCACAGATTTCCCGACAGTGCTTCTTGTGCAGAGTGCTTGTCAACGGGCTGACCCTGTGCCACGGTGCGCTGATAGAGTCCAAACAGGCTCATCACAATACCCGGCGTGCAGAAACCACATTGCGATCCATGGTGTTCGACCATGGCTTGTTGAACGGGATGCAAGCTGCCATCGTGTGATGCCAAATCGTCAGCCGTCCACAAAGCCAGGCCCTCAATCGCATGGGCGGGTTTGATGCAACTGTTCACGGCGCGGTATTGCAAGCGCCCCTGCACGGCCTCGCCCAGCACGACTGTGCATGCGCCGCAGTCTCCTGCTGCGCAACCTTCCTTGGTAGCGGTCAGGCGCAGGTTTTCCCGCAGCACGTCAAGCAAGGTACGATCTGGTGGTACATTGCCGACAGCTGTGATTTCTCCGCGATGCCAAAACCGCAATGGAGAGCAAGCGTTGGTCGTCGATTTATGAAAGGGAACAGGCGTTTTTGACATTCCGGTGCGTCCTCAGGATGCGTTAATCCTAGGTGCAAACCCGATGAAATGTATAGGGGCATGACCATAACGCTTATTGGAAAACCGATATGAAGCAGACGCATCTTTTTGACAAGATCGACCTTCAACTCATTCGGACCCTACATACCTTGTTGATCGAACGCAGTGTTTCCAAAGCCGCCCTGCGACTGGGCCAGCAGCAGCCAGCCGTTTCTACGGCGCTCAAGCGCTTGCGCGAACTGACCGGCGATCCCATATTGGTTCGCTCCGGCACCAGCATGGTGCCTACAGATGTGGGTCTGCAAATGCTCGAACCGGTCAATCATTTGTTGCAAACAGCAGAGCAGCTGTTTTCGCCAGCCCGCTCTTTCGATCCGGCTCTTGCGTCAGAAACTTTTCGCATTGCTGCCAGTGACACGCTCGATCCTCAGTTTCTTCCTTCCGTCATGGCTCGGGTCAAGGCGCTGGCTCCCGGCTGTCGTTTGGAGGTTCATGCCCTTTCTGCGCAAGCCAAATATGCGCACGACCTCGGACAGGGTTCGATAGATGTGGTCATCGGCAATTGGGCTCAACCGAGTGAGGAATTGCACCGATCCATCTTGTTCGAAGACGAGGTCATGTGTCTGGTCAGCAACAAGCACCCGGCCGTGCGCCGCGGATGGTCGCAAGAGGAGTGGTTGGCTTGTGAGCACATTGCACCCATGTCGGCTTACCCCGGCTGGCGAGGGGTGATCGATGAGCACCTTGATCGCCTGGGGCTGACGCGCAATATAGCGGCACGCTGCGCGTATTTTGGTTTGATGCCTCGGATGGTGGCATCAAGCTTGCTTGTGTTGACGACGGGGCGTCATTATTGCCAGCGTTTTCTTGAAGGTGATGAGAGGTCGAATGAGTTGACCTTGTTGCCCTGTCCGCTCCCCTTCCCGAAGATGGTCTATTACCAGTTGTGGCACGAACGCAGTCATGGTCACGAGGCCTCCAAATGGTTGCGGGACCAAATAAAAATGAGTGCTGTGCAGCTCTTGCACCCTTCGTCAACATCACAACCCAATGTTCACTGACATGACCACTCCTCGATTGAGCCTGCAGGGCATCACCAAACGCTACCCTGGCGTGGTGGCCAACCGTGATGTCTCGCTGACCGTGCAGCCGGGGCAGGCCCATGCGGTTTTGGGCGAAAACGGCGCGGGCAAGTCCACGCTGATGAAGATCATCTACGGCTCCGTCAAGCCTGACGAGGGACAGGTGTTCTTCAATGGCCAGCAGGTCCAGATCCGCAACCCGCAACAGGCGCGCAAGCTGGGCATCAGCATGGTGTTCCAGCACTTCAGCCTGTTTGACACTTTGACCGTGGCCGAGAACGTCTGGCTGGGGCTGGACAAGGCCATGTCCTTGTCCGAGGTGACGCAACGCATTGCGGCCAAGGCCAGCGAGTACGGACTGGACATTGATCCGGTGCGCCCGGTGCACACCCTGAGCGTGGGGGAGATGCAGCGGGTGGAGATCATTCGTGCCTTGCTCACCGATCCGCAGCTCCTGATTCTGGACGAGCCTACCTCTGTGCTCACCCCTCAGGCGGTGGAAAAACTGTTTGCCGTGCTGCACCAATTGGTGGCGAAGGGATGCAGCCTGCTCTACATCAGCCACAAACTGCACGAAATCCGTGCGCTGTGCAGTGCCTGCACGGTTATGCGTGCCGGGCAGGTGACCGGCGTGTGTGACCCGCGCGAAGAATCCAACGCCAGCCTCAGCCGTTTGATGATTGGCGCGGAGCCGCCTGCCATTGCCCCTGTGCCTCGTCAGGCGGGCGAGGTGGTGCTGGATGTGCGGTCGCTTCACCTGCAAACCGAAGACCCCTTTGGGGTGCATTTGCAGGGCGTGGATTTGCAGGTGCGCAGTGGCGAAGTGGTGGGTATTGCAGGCGTGTCAGGCAACGGCCAGCGCGAGTTGCTGTGGGCGTTGTCGGGTGAAGACACCCGTGCGCCCGGAAACAGCATCCGCATGCAGGCGCAAGATGTCGCGAACCTGGGCCCCGCGCATCGTCGCAAATTGGGCCTGCACTTTGTGCCTGAAGAGCGTCTGGGGCGCGGCGCGGTGCCGGTCATGAGTCTGGCCGACAACCTGTTGCTCACCCGCACAGAGTCGGTTGGCGCCGGGGGCTGGATCCAGGGGGGCAAGCTCAAGGCGCAGGCGCAGGACATCATCGACCGTTTCAACGTCAAGGCCTCGGGGCCGGACGCACCGGCGCGCTCGCTGTCTGGCGGGAATCTGCAAAAGTTCATTGTGGGACGCGAAATCAGTGCGCAGCCCAAGTTGTTGATCGTGTCTCAGCCCACCTGGGGGGTGGATGTGGGGGCGGCGTCCCAAATCCGCTCGGAAATATTGGCATTGCGTGATGCGGGTTGCGCCGTGTTGGTGGTCAGCGAAGAGTTGGATGAGTTGTTTGAAATTGCGGACCGCTTGCATGTGATGGCCAAGGGGCGCCTGTCGCCGAGCTTGCCACGCAGCCAGGCCAGCACCGAAACGATTGGAGAGTGGATGAGCGGATTGTGGGAGGTGGGCCATGCTGCGCTTTGAACCTCGTGCCGAAAAATCGCGCCTGTGGACCTGGGCCTCGCCCTTGTTGGCGCTGGCGCTGACCGTCCTGATTGGCATGGCGCTGTTTGCCGTGTTGGGCAAAGACCCCTTGCGTGGGCTGCAGATGTTCTTCTGGGAACCCATCAAAAGTGCTTATGCCTTGGGCGAGCTGATGGTCAAGGCCACGCCGCTGCTCATCATTGCCTTGGGGCTGGCGGTGTGCTTTCGCTCCAATGTGTGGAACATTGGCGCTGAGGGGCAGTTTGTCATGGGGGCGATTTTTGCCTCCGGGGTGGCCCTGATGGCAGACCCGCAATCGACCCGCCTGATCATGCTGGCCGTTTTGCTTGCGGGGGTTGCCGGTGGCATGTTCTGGTCGGGTCTGACAGCTTTGCTGCGCGACAAGTTCCACGCCAGCGAGATTCTGGTCAGCCTCATGCTGGTGTATGTGGCGCAGATGGTGCTGGGCTACCTGGTCTATGGCCCCTGGAAAGACCCGGCAGGCTACAACTTTCCGCAAACCAAGACTTTCGAGGCTGTGGCCATGGTGCCCCGCTTGATGACGGGTTCGCGTGTGAGCATCGGCTTGCTGCTGGCGCTGGTTGGGGCGGGGCTGTTGTGGGTGTTCCTGTTTCGCACTCGGGCTGGTTTTGCGCAACAGGTCGGCGGGCTGGCGCCTGATGCTGCGCGGTATGCGGGCTTTTCCTCGCGCAAGGCGCTGTGGACAGCCTTGCTGGTTTCCGGCGGTGCCGCGGGTCTGGCCGGGGCACTTGAAGTGGCGGGACCCTTGGGGCAGTTGACGCCTTATGTCCCGGCGGGCTACGGATTTGCGGCCATCATCGTGGCCTTTGTCGGGCGCCTGCACCCGGTGGGCATGGTGTTTTCTGCCGTGTTGATGAGCATGTTCTACATTGGAGGCGAACTGGCGCAGTCGCGCATTGGCTTGCCCAAGTCCATTACCGGTGTGTTCCAGGGTTTGCTGCTGTTTTGCCTGCTGGCCTGCGACACCTTGGTGATGTACAGATTGCGCTGGACGCACAAGCAAGGAGGTCAGTGACATGGAAACCTACGCACTGCTTTTGGCCTCGACCCTGAACGCCGGCACCGTGCTGGCACTGGCTGCGCTGGGGCTGCTCATCAACGAAAAATCAGGCATCGTCAACCTTGGGGCGGAAGGCATGATGCTGTGCGCAGCAGTCGCGGGTTTTGCGGCTGTTGTGCATACCGGTAACGACTGGCTGGGCTTTGCGGCGGGAATGGGGGCGGGAGCTCTCATGGCCGCCATCTTCGGAGGGCTGGTGATCTGGTTGGGCACCAACCAGTACGCCACCGGTTTGGCACTGAGTCTGTTTGGCGTGGGTTTTTCAGCCTTCGCCGGCATTGCCTACGTGCAGGAAAAGCTGCCTCCCCGTGCGCACTTCGCCTGGCCCGTGCTGGGCGATCTGCCCTGGTTCGGTCCGGCGCTGTTCAGGCAGCATCCCTTGGTCTATGTGGCCATGGCTTTGGCCGCCGGCTTGATCTGGTTTTTGTACAAAAGCCGCGCTGGCCTGGTGTTGCGTGCGGTGGGTGAGTCGCCAGAATCGGCCCATGCGCTGGGCTACCCGGTGCGTCGCATCCGCCTGGCTGCGGTCGTCGTTGGCGGATCGCTTTGCGGCCTGGCCGGGGCCTACATTTCGGTCATCTACACACCCTTGTGGGTCGAGGGCATGGTCGCTGGCAAGGGCTGGATTGCGCTGGCCTTGACCACCTTTGCCACCTGGCGCCCGGCACGTGTCTTGCTTGGAGCCTACCTGTTCGGTGGCGTGACCATGCTGCAGTTCCACTTGCAGGGCCAAGGGGTGCAAATCCCCAGCCAGGCATTGACGGCCATGCCGTATGTGGCCACCATCGTGGTGTTGGCACTGATCTCGCGCAACCCGACCTGGATTCGCGTGAACATGCCCGCTTCGTTGGGAAAACCGTTCCATCCCGGTTCATAATGAGCCGTTTGTCCTCTTTTATTAACCCTGTTCTGAAGGAACTGACATGACTGACTTTTCCAAGCGCTCCGTCATCAAGATGGTGGCCCTCACCGCGGTGACTGCTGCAGCTCTGGTGGCTTGTGGCAAGAAAGAAGAAGCGCCTGCTGCTGCAGCGCCTGCCAAGGCCGAGCCGCTGAAAGTGGCGTTTGCCTACGTGGGCCCCGTGGGCGACGGCGGCTGGACTTTTGCGCACGATAACGGTCGCAAAGCCGTGGAAAAAGAGTTCGGTGACAAAGTGGTCACCAGCTTTGTGGAAAACGTGCCCGAGAGCGCCGACGCAGAGCGCGTCATCCGCGACATGGCAGCCCAAGGCAACAAGCTGATCTTCGGCACCACTTTCGGCTACATGGAGCCCATGCTCAAGGTTGCCGGCGACGTGGCCGATGTCAAGTTTGAGCATGCCACCGGCTACAAGCGTGCCGCCAACATGAACACCTACGACAGCCGCACCTACCAAGGCGCCTACATGGCCGGCGTGGTGGCAGGCAAGATGACCAAGACCAACACCCTGGGTGTGG
This sequence comes from Pseudomonadota bacterium, assembly GCA_041191485.1. Lineage (GTDB taxonomy): Bacteria > Pseudomonadota > Gammaproteobacteria > Burkholderiales > Burkholderiaceae_C > Limnohabitans_A. The sequence continues at coordinate 16,720 of JBEEOS010000004.1, read as the reverse complement.
TCGCTTCCATCCCAATTCCCGAGGTGATCCGCAACATCAACTCCTTCACCTTGGGCGCCCAGTCGGTCAACCCCAAAATCAAGACCAAAGTGGTTTGGGTCAACGACTGGTTCAACCCACCAAAGGAAACCGAAGCAGCCACATCGCTGATCAACGGCGGCGCTGACGTGCTGATGCAAAACACCGACTCCAGCGCCGTGCTGCAAACCGCCGAAAAAATGGGCAAGCGTGCCTTTGGCTGGGACAGCGACATGAGCGCTTACGGCCCCAAAGCTCACCTGGGCTCGGCCGTGATCAACTGGGGTCCTTACTACGTCAAGGCCGTGCGTGACGCGCTCGACGGCAAGTGGGCCGGTAACCAGGCTTCCTGGTGGGGCGTGAAAGAAGGCGCCATCGACTTCGTGTCCGTGGCTGCTGACGTGCCCGAAGACGCTAAGAAAAAACTGGACGAAGTCAAAGCCGGTCTGAAAGATGGCAGCTTTGAAATCTGGAAAGGCCCGATCGTCGGCCAGGACGGCAAGGAAGTCCTCGCGAAAGACAAAGTGGCAGATGACGGCTTCCTGGGCGGCATCAACTTCTACGTCAAAGGCGTGGAAGGCAAGATCCCCAGCGGCAAGTAATCCGACGCTGAGTGTCTGAACAAGGGCTGCTTCGGCAGCCCTTTCTTTTACAGGAATCGAGATGTTCAAGGTCCATGCCATAGCCCCTCATCGCATGCCTGATTTGCTCCGGGCCATGCCCAAGGCCGAGCTGCACATCCATATCGAAGGCTCGCTGGAGCCGGAAATGATTTTTGCGCTGGCGCAGCGCAACGGCGTGACTTTGCCATACGCCAGTGTGGAGGCTTTGCGCGCAGCCTATGCCTTCACCAACCTGCAAAGCTTTTTGGACCTGTATTACGCCGGGGCCAGTGTGCTGCTGGCGCAGCAGGACTTTCATGACATGGCCTGGGCGTATTTCCAGAAGGCCAAGGCAGACGGCATTGTGCGCGCCGAACTGTTCTTCGATCCACAGACCCACACCGCGCGCGGTGTACCTATGGGTGCGGTGATCGAGGGTTTGAGCCAGGCCTGCCGCGATGCGCAAGCGCAGCTGGGCATCAGTGCGGATCTGATTCTGTGCTTCTTGCGGCACCTGTCGGAAGAGGACGCGATGGCGACGCTGGAGGCCGCCTTGCCCTGGCGCGAGCATTTCATCGGCGTAGGCCTGGATTCGAGCGAAGTGGGCCACCCACCCGAAAAATTTGCCCGCGTGTTCGCACGTGCGCGCGATCTGGGTCTGCACCTGGTTGCCCATGCAGGGGAGGAGGGGCCGCCTGCCTATGTGTGGAGCGCGCTCGATGTGCTCCAGGTCGAGCGCATTGACCACGGCGTGCAATCCATCCACGACCCCGCTTTGATGCAACGCCTGGTCCAGACGCAAATGCCGCTCACGGTGTGCCCGCTGTCAAACCTCAAGCTGTGCGTCTTCAAGAGCCTGGCTGAGCACAACCTGGGGCAGATGCTCGATGCGGGCGTGCGCGTGACCCTCAACTCCGACGATCCTGCTTATTTCGGCGGCTACCTGCTGGAAAATTACCAGCAGACTTTTGCAGCCCTTGGCCTGGGCGCCCCCCAGGCCTACCGCCTGGCCGCCAACAGCATCGAAGCGAGCTTTGCGCCGGAGGCCGACAAACACCGCTGGATGCACCAGCTCAAGCAAGTGTTTCAGTCCTTTGCCGAGCAGGACTGAACGGCAATCCGCTAAAATAGCTCAAAACCCGCGCCCCGGCGGGTTTTGTTTTGTTCAACATCCGGGGCCATGTAGAGGACTACCATGTATAAAAACCTCGCAGCCGTGTTCGCGGCCGCCTGTTTTTTCTCCCCCTTTTCTTTTGCCCAGACTGCGCCTGTGAAGGCTGCGTTTGTCTATGTCTCGCCCATCACTGAGGCGGGCTGGACCAAGCAGCATGACGAGGGTCGCAAGGCCGTCGACAAAGCGCTTGGCGACAAGGTCAAGACCACGTTTGTGGCCGATGTGGCCGAAGGCGCCGACGCCGAGCGCGTGATCCGCGACCTGGCGGCGCAGGGCAACCAGATCATCTTCACCCCCAGCTTTGGCTATATGGAGCCTACGCTCAAGGTGGCTAAGGACTTCCCCAACGTGAAGTTCGAATCGGTCACCGGCTACAAGACGGCGGCCAATGTGGCGGCGTCCAACGCCCGCTACTACGAAGGCCGTTACCTGGCGGGGATTGCCGCCGGGCGCATGACGAAGACGAATGTGGCGGGCTATGTGGCGGGCTTCCCGATTCCTGAGGTGCTGCAGGGCATCAATGCGTTCACGCTGGGCATGCTCTCGGTCAACCCCAAAGCCACTGTCAAGGTGGTGTGGCTGAATGCCTGGTTTGACCCGCCCAAGGAGCGCGAGGCCGCCATGAGCCTGTTTGACCAGCAGGCTGACGTGGTGGCCTTCCACACGGGCTCCACCGCCGTGATGGCCGCAGCGCAGGAGCGCGGCAAGATGGCCGTGGCGTACCACTCGGACATGCGCATGGTGGCGCCCGATGCGCAGATCATTGCCGTCACCCACCAGTGGGGTGACTACTACACACGCCGCGTCAAGGCCGTTATGGACGGCAGCTGGAAAAGCGGCAGTGTTTGGGGCGGTGTGCGCGAAGGCATGATCCGCGTCGGGGACTTTGGCCCCAAGGTGCCCAAGAAGGTGCAGGACGAAGTGCTGGCCCGTCAAAAAGCCATTGGCGCGGGCAAGCTGCATCCCTTCACCGGCCCCATCGTGGACAACGAAGGCCGTGAAGTGCTGGACAAGGGCCAGCACCTGAGCGACGAGCAGATCCTGAACATGAACTACCTCGTCGCCGGGGTGGTGGGGCGCATCAACAAGTGATGTGATGGCCACGGCTGGCTGGCCGTGGTTTGCAGGGCAAGGTGAGGCGGGCCTTACGCGGGCTGGACATGCACCTTGATTTTGGCCGCCGCTGCACGGGCGCGCGCCAGTGCATCCGGGCCTTTGGCCAGGGCCACGGCCATGCGGCGGTAGGGGCGCGTGGTGGGTTTGCCGAAGATGCGCACATCGACGCCCGGCTCGCGCAGGGCGTCTTCCACACCGCTAAAGGTCGGGTTGTTGCCGTTGCTGTCGGCCAGCACCACAGCGCTGGCGCCTTCCATGGCTTCGATCACCGGAATCGGCAGGCCCAGCACCGCGCGGGCGTGCAGGTCGAACTCGCTCAGGTTCTGGCTGATGAGGGTGACCATGCCGGTGTCGTGCGGGCGCGGGCTCAGTTCGCTGAAGATGACTTCGTCCTGGGTGACGAAAAACTCCACGCCAAAAAGACCGGCACCGCCCAGATCGGCGGTGACCTTGTCGGCCATGTCCTGCGCGGCTTTCAGAAACTCGGGCTTCATGGGCTGGGGTTGCCAGCTGTACTGGTAGTCGCCGCGTTCCTGCACATGGCCAATGGGCGGGCAAAACAGCGTGGCGCCCTGTCGCTGGCGCACGGTGAGCAGGGTGATTTCGTAGTCAAAGGCGATGAATTCCTCGACGATGACTTTCTGGCGGTCGCCGCGCATGCCGGCGCAGGCGTAGTCCCAGCTGGCCTGGATGTCGGCTTCGGTTTTGGCCACGCTCTGGCCTTTGCCCGATGAGCTCATGACCGGCTTGATGACCACCGGAAAGCCAATGGCGCGGGCTTCATCCATCAGGGCCTGGCTGGATTCGGCATAGGCAAAGCGGGCGGTGCGCACACCCAGGCCCACGGCCACATCGCGGATGCGATCGCGGTTCATGGTCAGGTTGGCGGCGCGGGCGCTGGGGATGACCTCGAAGCCTTCCTTTTCAACGTCCAGCAGCACCTCGGTGCGGATGGCTTCAATCTCGGGGACGATCAAATCAGGCTGGTGTTTGGCAATCGCGGCGCGCAGGGCAGCTTCATCGAGCATGCTGAAGACTTCGTGCGCATCGGCCACCTGCATGGCCGGGGCGCCGGCGTAGCTGTCGCAAGCCACCACATGGCAGCCCAGGCGCTTGGCGCTGATGACGAATTCTTTGCCCAGCTCGCCAGAGCCGAGAAGCAGGATCTTTTTCATAGAGATAAGGGTTAAGGGTTTAGGGTGAGCCGATTATCGGCCGGGCAGCTGTCCGATTGCCTACAATCGAGCCCAACCGGAGCAATTTTCATGAGCATCAAGAGCGACAAGTGGATCCGCCGCATGGCCGAGCAACACGGCATGATCGAGCCGTTCGAGCCCGGTCAGATCAGGCAAAACGCTGCCGGACAGAAGATCGTCAGCTACGGCACCTCCAGCTACGGCTATGACATTCGCTGTGCGCCGGAGTTCAAGGTCTTTACCAATATCCACAGCACGGTGGTGGACCCGAAAAACTTTGACGAAAAGAGCTTTGTGGACATCAACTCGGATGTCTGCATCATCCCGCCCAACAGCTTTGCGCTGGCCCGCACGGTCGAGTATTTCCGCATTCCGCGCAATGTGCTCACCGTCTGCCTGGGCAAGAGCACCTATGCCCGCTGCGGCATCATCGTCAACGTCACGCCTTTCGAGCCCGAGTGGGAAGGCTATGTGACGCTGGAATTCAGCAACACCACGCCACTGCCCGCCAAGATTTACGCAGGCGAAGGTTGCGCCCAGGTCTTGTTCTTCGAGAGCGACGAGGTGTGTGAAACCAGTTACCGCGACCGTGGCGGCAAATACCAGGGGCAGGTGGGCGTGACCTTGCCCAAAACCTGAAAGCAGTCAGCCTTCTAGGTCGCACAAGGGGGCTGGGTTTGGCCCGAACTCCTCATGCTGCGGGGTACGCAGAAATCGTCGTCCGGGCCAAACCCAGCCCCCATCTGCTCAAAATGCGACAATAGAGGGCAATGACTACCCCTTACTCTCAATTGCCTCTGGCCCCCAGCCTGGCGAAAGCCGTGGCCGAAATGGGCTACGAAAACATGACGCCCATCCAGGAGCAGGCCATTCCGGTCGTGCTCACGGGCAAAGACGTGATGGGCGCGGCGCAAACCGGTACTGGCAAAACCGCCGCCTTCTCGCTGCCGCTGCTGCAGCGCCTGCTCAAGCACGAAAACGCTTCCACCTCACCAGCGCGCCACCCTGTGCGCGCTTTGGTGCTGTTGCCCACGCGCGAGCTGGCAGACCAGGTGGCCCAGCAAATCAAGATGTACGCCAAATACACACAGTTGCGCAGCACGGTGGTGTTTGGCGGCATGGACATGAAGCCGCAAACGGCCGAGCTGAAAAAAGGCGTTGAGGTGCTGGTGGCCACCCCGGGGCGGCTGCTCGATCACATCGAAGCCAAGACTGCAGTGCTCAATCAGGTGGAATATGTGGTGCTGGACGAGGCCGACCGCATGCTGGACATCGGCTTTTTGCCGGACCTGCAGCGCATCCTGTCTTACCTGCCCAAGACGCGGACCACGCTGCTGTTTTCGGCTACGTTCTCGCCCGAGATCAAGCGCCTGGCCAGTAGCTATTTGCAGGACCCGGTGACCATCGAGGTGGCGCGTCCGAACGAAACCGCTTCCACGGTGGAGCAGCGTTTCTTTGCGGCAGCAGACGACGACAAGCGCCGCGTGATCAAGAAAGTGCTGAGCGATCGCGGCTTGCAGCAAGCCTTCATTTTCAGCAACAGCAAGCTCGGTTGTGCCCGCCTGGCGCGTTCGCTGGAGCGCGATGGCTTCAAGACCGGTGCCCTGCACGGGGACAAGAGCCAGGACGAGCGCCTGAAAACGCTGGAAGCCTTCAAGAAAGGCGAGGTCCACTTGTTGGTGTGTACCGATGTGGCTGCGCGCGGCCTGGACATCAAGGACGTGCCTGCAGTGTTCAACTTCGACGTGCCTTTCAACGCCGAAGACTATGTGCACCGTATTGGCCGCACAGGCCGCGCCGGGGCATCGGGTCTGGCGGTGACACTGGTGGCGCCTTCGGACAACCGTTTGGTGGCCGAGATCGAGAAGCTGACCAAGAAAAAGATCGAAGTCGAGCCTTTTGCGCTGGACGAAGAGCGTCGTGGCCGCTTTGGCGATCGTGGCGAGCGCGGTGACCGAGGTGAGCGTGAGGGCGGCTACCGCCGCCGCGAAGAGCGCGATCCGCGCGATGTGCTTGACGCGCCCGCAGAGCGTCGCAGCAGCGGCTACAGACCCGCCAGCGTCAGCCGCGATCCGTTTTTCGATAAACCCTACGAGGCCAATGCCACCGACGCGGCGCCCGTTTGGGAAAAGCAGCCTGCATCCACACCCAGTCGTGCGGGGCTGTCGGCCAACATCAAGCCCAAGCGCAAGGTGGCCGCCTTGTTCAAGTCTGGCGAATAAACGCACGCCCAGCTTGACGGCCCCTGCTTCGCAGGGGCTTTTACTTTGCAGACCCAAAAGGGTTTTGCCAGCCTGCCAGAATGGCGGCCATGCAAACCCTTGATCTTTTTGTCCGTGTTCGCAGGCCCTTGACACCGCTAGCTTTGACCTTGATGTGCGCCGGTGCATGGGCGCAGGCCAGCACCGACCTGGGGCAGGTGGAGGTTCGCGCCGAGCGGGACAATGCCGGCCGCGAGCGCGAGGAGTCCACCGCCTCGAAAATCGTCATTGGACGCGAGGAGCTCGAGCAACAGGGCGATGCCACCGTGGGCGAAGTGCTCAAACGCCAGCCGGGCGTGACCATCATGGGCGCGCCGGGGCGCGGGGGCGCGATTCGCATGCGTGGGTTGGGTGGGGGCTATACACAGATCCTGCTCGATGGCGAGCGTGTGCCGCCAGGTTTTGATGTGACGTCCTTGCCCCCAAGCCAGGTGCAGCGCATCGAGATCATGCGAGCACCCACAGCGGAGACGGGCGCGCAGGCGATTGCAGGCACCATCAACATCGTGTTGCGTGAAGGTCGCAAGAACAGCCCTGATGAGCTCAAGCTGTCGCACACCCAGGAACACGGCCAGGGCAGCCAGCAGCTGCAGTGGGTGCACCAGTTGCCGGGTGGGCCCATGCCGGGATCGATCACGGTGTCGGCCTCCACGGGCGAGCGCGCCGATGAGACCCGCACGCATACCCTGAGCGACGCGTCAGGGGGGCACACCGAACGCTGGCGGCAGGATGTCTCTTCAGGACAGCGCCGGGGCTTGCACCTTAATGGACGTTTCCAATGGAAAGGCGAGGGTGGCAAGAGTCTCACTTTGATGCCCTTTGTGGTGTATTCCGAGTCCAGTGGCACAGGCCACAGCACCGTGACGCAATCCGGCCTGACAGAAGCGGCGCAACAGGTGCAAGGCAGCCACTTTGCGATGGCGCGTTTGAACGGGGCCTGGAATCAACGCCTGTCGGCGGATGACAAGCTCGATCTGCGTTTTGGCCTGGGGCAGTCGCGTTATGGCTATCAAATGGATCAATCCGGGGGCACTTCCTGGCTGCCCAGTTTGAGTCAGTCGCAGGATTTTCTGGACCAAAGCGGGAGCCTGAGCGGCAAATGGACGCGCGCGCTGGACAGCGGCCATGTGTGGGTCAGCGGGCTGGAGTACGAGCAGGTTCATCGCACCGAGCATGGCGACGCAGCGGTGGTGACGGAAGGGGGAAACCTTTCAGCACGGACACAGCGCTGGGCGGTGTACAGCCAGGATGAATTTCCCATCAACCGGCAATGGTCTGCTTACGGCGGTTTGCGTTACGAGTCGATTCTGACGCAGGGCCAGGAGGGCACGAACGCATCACGCAACCGAAGTGGCGTGTGGACGCCCTTGCTGCACGCCGTCTACAAACCTGACCCGGACAAGCGCGACCAGGTTCGCATGAGCCTGACGCGCAGCTACAAAACCCCCTCCATGTACAACCTGATCGGGCTGTACCGGCAAAGCACGGGAGCAAACAGCGCCACCAACCCGGATCGCTCGGGCAATCCGGATTTGCGCCCCGAGTTGGCCACAGGCGTGGACCTCACGTTCGAGCGTTACCTGTCCCAGGGAGGCGTGCTCAGCGCCACAGTGTTCAGACGCCATATTGAGGATCTGATTCGCTACAGCGTGAACGTTGAAGGTGGCCGATATGTGGCCTCGCCAAGCAATGTAGGCAACGCCATCACACAAGGTGTGGAGCTGGAAGCCAAATTCAGGCTCGACCAATGGGTGCCGCAGGCCCTGCCCGTGGACATTCGCAGCAATGTGAGTTTTTTCCACTCGAAGGTGGATGGTGTTCCGGGGCCTGACAACCGGCTGGACCGGCAGCCGGACATGACCGCCAATTTAGGCGCGGACTACCGCATGCGCAGCTGGCCGTTGACGGTGGGTGGCAGCTTGAACCTGAACCCAGCCTACAGCACCCAGGTCAGCGCGCAGCAGACGGCGTGGCTGGGCGCCAAGCGCGTGCTCGATGTGTATGGCCTGTGGCGCATCAACGAGCGCACGGGTTTGCGCCTGACGCTGTCCAATGCGCTGGGGCGCGATTATGTGTACAGCAGTGGCTACAGCAACACCACGACGGGCGTGTATGAAACAGCGACCAGCACCTCTCCCAGCTGGCGCAGTGTGCAGCTGCGCCTGGAAATGAAGCTCTGACCCGGTCTCAGGCCATGCCGTTGCGCCGGGCCAGTTCCAGAAACAGGCTCGAATGGTCCTTGTCGGCCAGGCCGTGCTCGATGCCCTCGGTATAGAGTTGCTCGAACAAGCTGGTGATGGGCGCCTCAAAGCCCAGCTCCTGCGCGGTGGCCAGTGCATTGCGCATGTCCTTGCGCTGCACGGTCATACTGCCGCGGGGGGCAAAGTCGCGCTCGATCATGCGCTGGCCATGCAGCTCCAGAATGCGGCTTTGGGCAAAGCCGCCACCGATGGCTTCGCGCACCTTGGCCATGTCGGCGCCGCCTTTGGCACACAGCAAAAGGGCCTCGGCCACAGCACCAATGGTGATGCCCACAATCATCTGGTTGGCCAGCTTGGCCAGTTGTCCAGCGCCGTGCGGTCCCACATGCGTTGTTTTGCCCAGGTGTTGCAGCACAGGCGCTGCGCGCTCCAGGTCCTGAGGCTCACCTCCGGCCATGATGGCCAGAGTGCCCGCTTCGGCCGCGACGGTGCCGCCGGAAACCGGCGCGTCCACATGGTGCACGCCCAGCTTTTTCAGTCGGGCTGCATGGTCGCGGGCTTCAGCCGGTTTGATGGACGCCATGTCCACCATCAGGGCGCCTTGTTTCATGGCTGCAGCAGCGCCTTGCTGGAACAAAACATCTTCGACCACGGGGCCGTTTTCCAGCAGGCTGATGACGATGTCCGCATCACGCACAGCGTCTTGTACCTGGGTGTGGATGTGCGCGCCCAAAGCGGCCAGGGCTTGGGCCTTGGCGGGGGTCCGGTTCCAGACATGCACCGTGAAGCCTGCCTGACAAAGACGCGAAGCCATGGGCAGGCCCATGCGGCCAATGCCTAAAACGGCCAGGATAGGAAGGGTAGAAGTGTTCATGTCGAAATTGTCACGTGTTTTGCATGACTGCGCTTGAAGCCGTGACATCATGGCGACTCCAAGCCACAGGAGTTGACCCATGATGCAACGCGATTCAGCCTGGCATGAACGCATGTACAACAACCGCGCACTTGTCCCTGACTTTGCGGATCACTTTGCACGCTGGCAGCAGGATTCAGCCCGCGCGCGTGCAGACATGCGCTGCATCCTGGATGTGCCTTATGGGGCCGGGGTGAACGAGACGTTGGACATTTTCCCTGCGCGCAAGCCCGATGCGCCGGTGGTGGTGTTTATTCATGGCGGCTATTGGCGCAGTCTGGACAAAAGCGAACACAGTTTCGTGGCAGAGCCTTTGCTACAGGCAGGCGCGTGCGTGGTGGTGATCAATTACGCGCTGTGTCCGGGCACGGCGCAGGCCCCTGTGACGGTGCCCTCCATCGCACTGCAGTGTGCGCAGGCCCTGGCCTGGGTGTGGCGGCATATCGGGGCTTATGGCGGAGATCGTGATCGCATCCGGCTCATGGGGCATTCGGCCGGGGGGCATCTGGCGGCCATGCTGCTGTGCTGTGACTGGAAACAGCTGGGTCAGGATTTGCCAGCCCGTCTGACAACGCGGGCGTTGGCGCTTTCCGGGGTGTATGAGTTGGCACCCTTGCGGCATGCGCCGTTCCTGCAGGCGGATTTGCGTTTGACGGCCAAGCAGGTGCAAGCTTGCAGTCCCGCGCTGTACGCGGCACCCCAAGGCCGAAGTTTTCAGGTGCTGGTGGGTGGGAACGAGAGTTTTGAGTTCATTCGCCAGACGCAGGCCATCAGGCAGGCCTGGGGCGAAGGTGTGGTGGATGTGTGTGAAGCTCTGCCCGGCCTGAACCACTTCAGCATCCTGGGGCAGGTCAGCGAGCCAGGCTCGCGCGTACGGCAGCACGCGCAGGCCCTGGCTGCAGACTAGATCACATCAGCAGGTGTTCACCGGCGTTGTCGCCGCCCAGGATCACGTAGTTCACCTTGCGGATGTCCATCAGCTTCTTGCCACCGGCGTAGCTGATCGAGCTTTGCACGTCCTGCTCCATCTCGATGAGCGTGTTGGCCAGCTTGCCCTTGATGGGTTCCAGAATGCGCTTGCCTTCCACGTGCTTGTACTCGCCCTTGTTGAAGTCGGAGGCGGAGCCGTAGTACTCCTTGAACATCTCGCCATCAACCTCGACGGTCTTGCCCGGCGATTCTTCGTGCCCGGCAAACAGTGAGCCGATCATGACCATGCTCGCGCCAAAGCGGATGCTCTTGGCGATGTCGCCGTGGCTGCGGATGCCGCCGTCGGCGATGATGGGCTTGGTCGCCACGCGGGCGCACCACTTGAGCGCAGACAGCTGCCAGCCGCCCGTGCCAAAACCCGTCTTGAGCTTGGTGATGCAGACCTTGCCCGGGCCCACGCCCACTTTGGTCGCGTCAGCGCCCCAGTTTTCCAGGTCGATCACGGCTTCGGGCGTGGCCACGTTGCCCGCGATGATGAAGCTGCTGGGCAGCTTGGCCTTGATGTAGCCAATCATGTCGCGCACGCTGTCGGCATGACCGTGGGCAATGTCGATGGTGATGTACTCAGGCACCAGGCCTTCAGCGGCCAGCTGGTCCACCGTGGCGCGGTCCGGGCCCTTCACACCCAGCGAGATCGAGGCGTACACGCCCTTGGCGTGCATGTCGCGCACCAGCTTGACGTTGTCGATGTCAAAGCGGTGCATCACGTAGAAGTAGCCGTTTTTGGCCATCCACTCGCAGATCGACTCGTCCACCACCGTCTTCATGTTGGCCGGCACGACGGGCAGGCGGAACTTGCGCCCGCCCAGCTCGACGCCTGCGTCGCACTCGGAACGGCTCTCCACGCGGCACTTGCGCGGCAGCAGCAGGATGTTGTCGTAGTCAAAAATTTCCATGAGAAAACCAAGCTCCAGTCAAAGGATCGTTGAACAAACGAATGAGCGCTTGGCCTGGCCGGTTTTCAAATAAAAAACCGGGCGCAAGAAACTTGGGCCCGGTGACTGATTCTACCGGTTTTTGCTGACGGTGTTTCCTACAATGCGGTGCATGCTTTTTGATGACCCGTCACCCCAAGATTCCCCATTGCTTGCGCAGCTCAACGACGAGCAGCGGCGCGCTGTGACCCTGCCGCCCGAACACGCGCTGATTCTGGCGGGCGCTGGCTCGGGCAAGACGCGGGTATTGACCACGCGCATTGCCTGGTTGCTGCAGACTTCGCAGGTGTCGCCGGGTGGGGTGCTGGCCGTGACCTTTACCAACAAGGCCGCCAAGGAGATGCAGCACCGTCTCTCGGCCATGCTGCCAGTGAACGTGCAGGCCATGTGGATTGGTACTTTTCACGGTTTGTGCAACCGGTTGCTGCGGGCGCATTGCCAGCTGGCGCAATTGCCTCAGACCTTCCAGATTCTGGACACGCAAGACCAGCTCAGTGCCATCAAGCGCCTGTGCAAGCAGTTCAATGTGGACGAAGACCGTTTTCCCCCGAAGCAGCTGCAATGGTTCATTGGCGGCTGCAAGGAAGAGGGCCAGCGACCGGGCGATGTGCCGGTACGCGACGACGAAACCCGCCGCAAGGTCGAGCTCTACCAGCTGTACGAAGAGCAATGCCAGCGCGAGGGCGTGGTGGATTTTGGCGAGCTGATGCTGCGTTCCTACGAACTGCTGCGCGACAACGCCCATGTGCGCGAGCATTACCGTCGTCGCTTTCGGCATGTGCTGGTCGATGAGTTCCAGGACACCAACAAGCTGCAGTACGCATGGCTCAAGTTGTTGGTGGGGCTGCCGTCTGAAGGCAGCCAGGGTGCCATCATGGCGGTGGGTGACGATGACCAGAGCATCTACGCCTTCCGTGGCGCCCGCGTGGGCAATATGGCTGATTTTGTGCGCGAGTTTCAGGTGCGTCACCAGATCAAGCTGGAGCAGAACTACCGCAGCTACAGCAACATTCTGGACTCGGCCAACCACTTGATCAGTCACAACAAGGGCCGCTTGGGCAAAACCCTGCGCACCGATCAGGGCGCAGGCGAGCCGGTGCGGGTGATGGAGCAGGCCAGCGATTTTGCAGAGGCACAGTGGCTGGTGGATGAGTTGAGAAACCTGGTCAAAGCCGATGGCTTTGCGCGCAAGGAAATTGCCTTGCTCTACCGCAGCAACGCGCAAAGCCGGGTGCTCGAGACTGCGCTGTTCAATGCAGGTTTCCCATACCGTGTGTACGGGGGGCTGCGGTTTTTTGAACGCGCCGAAATCAAGAACGCGCTGGCGTATTTGCGTCTGATGGAGAACCCGCACGACGACACCAGCTTTTTGCGGGTGGTCAATTTCCCGGCACGCGGCATTGGAGCGCGCAGCATCGAACAGTTGCAGGATGCTGCTCGGGCTGTGGGCTGTTCCTTGCACGATGGGGTCAGTGCCGTGCCTGGCAAGGCGGGCGCGAACCTGACGGCGTTTGTGGCCATGATCGATGTGCTGCGCGAGCAGTCACAAGGCATGACACTCAAGGAGATCATCGAGCTGGTGCTCGACAAGACCGGGCTGGTGCAGCACTACCGCAGCGAAAAAGAAGGGGCCGACCGGGTGGAAAACCTGGAAGAACTGGTCAACGCTGCCGAGAGTTTTGTCACGCAAGAAGGGTTTGGCCGCAGGGCGGTGGCCCTGCCCGAGTTGACGCAAAGCCCGGCCAGCCAGGGCCTCGATGTCAGGACGAGCGAAGCAGGGCAGACGCTGGATGAGTTCGAAGACGGCGTGACCATGAGTCCGCTGGCCGCATTCCTGACGCACGCCTCACTGGAGGCAGGCGACAACCAGGCGCAAGCGGGCGATGACGCGATCCAGCTCATGACCGTGCACGCCAGCAAGGGGCTGGAGTTCGATGTCGTGTTCATCACCGGGCTTGAAGAGGGCCTGTTTCCGCACGAAAACGCCATGAACGACTATGACGGGCTCGAAGAAGAGCGCCGTCTGATGTATGTGGCCATCACCCGTGCGCGCAAGCGCCTGTACCTGAGCCATTCACAAACGCGCATGTTGCATGGGCAAACGCGCTATAACGTGCGCAGCCGCTTTCTGGACGAGTTGCCTGAAAACTGCCTCAAGTGGATCACCCCCAAGACGGGTGGTTTTGCCTCGGGATTGGGGGGCTGGGCCTCGACCCCGGCCAGTGTGCGCCCTGCCTGGGGCAACAGCGGCTTGGGCGTGAGTGCGCAGACGTATGCTTCGCCGCCGGTGCCGGTGCAAAAGGCAGAGCCCGCGCACGGCATCCGTGCCGGACTGCAGGTGTTTCATGCCAAGTTCGGCGAGGGCAAGGTCATGTCGGTGGAAGGCAACGGAGCCGATGCGCGTGCGCAGGTCAATTTCCCGCGCCACGGCATCAAGTGGCTGGCCCTCTCAGTGGCTAAATTGACCGTGGTCTAAGTCGCAAGGGTAGGCCGCTGCTCAGGCCTGCAGGCAGTCACGCACCGTGAAGGTCATGGAGGTGAAGAACATGGCCGCAGCCACCAGCATCAGGGGCAGCAGTGTGGCACCCATTAACCCGGGGTTGCCCAGCAGGCTGGAGATGGACAGGGCCAGCAGGCCGGTGCCCAGAAAGATCACCGACCAGGCCAGCACATACACGCCAAAGGCCTTGAGGTTTTTCCAGCAGGCCACCAAGCTGAAGAACAGACTTTTGATGGGCGAGACGCCATGCCAGTACACCAGGGCCGGTGCGTGCCAGAACATCATGGCCAGAGGGATGTAGAGCAGTGTGGAGACCCACATGGCGGTCTGGAACCCCTGGCCGGTGATGATTTCCGGCGTCATCTCGGCCTGACCCAGGTACACCTTGGCAAAGTTGCCGCCATCCACGGCCATGGACAATGCCAGCACCAGGAAAAAGCTCACCGCATACCAGCCGCCCAGTTGCAGCAAGGGCATGCGGGCTTTGGCATCACGCAGGCCGACAAACAAGGTGGGTGGCAGGGGAAACTTGCCTTGGTCGGCCGTGTCGGCAGCGACCATCATGCCCAAGGTCAGCGTGGGCAACAGCACCAGGGCCAGCGCTCCGCCGATCACGGGCACCATGGAGACCATTGAAATGGCGGCCATGAGCATGAAGAAGAGGCCACCCATGGCCAAGGGTTGACGCCAGAAGGTCTTGACCCCAAGCAGGGCCCATTGCCAACCGGCGCGAGCGGGAACGATATTGAGTTTCATGGCTCGACTTTACAGGCTGACCGGACAGGCGATGCGCTGGCGCAGCACACGCTCGAAATGTGTGGGGTCATGGGGCACCAGCATGGAAGCTTCGCGTGGCAGGTGGTAGTCCCACAGGCGAGAGATCCAGAAACGCAGAGCACCCGCACGCAGCTGGGCATTGAACAGGCTGCGCTCTGCAGCGTTCAATGGGCGCACGGCCTGGTAGGCCTGCAGCATGGCCTGCAGGCGGTGGGCGTCAAAAGCGCCGGTGGCCAGGTCGATGCACCAGTCGTTCAGGCAAACAGCCAGGTCAAACAGCCAGGTATCCACCCCAGCAAAGTAAAAGTCGAAAAAGCCCGTCAGGCGCTCGCCTTCGAACATGACGTTGTCGCGAAACAGATCGGCGTGTACCGGGCCGCGGGGCAGGGCAGCATAGGCCGGGTTTTGCGCCACATGGTTCTGATAAGCCAGCTCGCTGCTGAGCAAGGCGGCCTGATCTGTGTCCAGGTAAGGCAGCACCACCGGCACGGTTTCGTTCCACCAGGGCAGTGCGCGCAAATTGGGTTGATGGCGGCTGTAATCCTCCCCGGCCAGATGCATGCGTGCCAGCATGTCGCCCACGGCCGCGCAATGCACGGCCTGGGGGGCCAGCTGACTTTTGCCTTCGAGTTTGTTGACCACGGCAGCAGGTTTGCCACACACCGTGTGCAGAACGTCGCCATCCGGGTTGGCTGCGGGGTCGGGCACGGGAATGCCTTTGCCTGCCAGATGCTTCATCAGGTACAGGTAAAAGGGCAGCTGGTCGTAGGTCAGGCGCTCGAACAGCGTGAGCACATACTCGCCCTGGTCGGTGCTGACAAAGTAATTGGTGTTTTCGATGCCACCCTGAATGCCGCGCAGCGCAGTCAGCTGCCCCAGCTTGAGAAGGTGCATCAATTCGCCCGCCTGGGCTTCGGAAACTTCGGTGAAAACCGCCATGGCAACAATCATGAGCGGGCTGCAGGGCCCGACTGAAACAAGTGGATTTATGTCAGTTGCCGATTGTAGAAGGCCCGGGCAGTGGAAAATGCGGTCATGAGCGATTCCTCCCAAGACAAACCCAAGCTGCTGCTGGTCGACGGCTCCAGCTACCTGTACCGCGCCTTTCATGCCATGCCCGACCTGCGGGCCGTGCCCGGTGACCCCGGCAGCCCGGCCACCGGCGCGATTCGCGGCATGATCAACATGATGGAGCGCTTGCGCAAGGACTTTCCGGCGTCCCTGGCCGCTTGCGTGTTTGACGCCAAGGGCCCGACCTTCCGCGATGAGATGTACCCCGAGTACAAGGCCCACCGCAGCCCCATGCCCGATGACCTGCGCTCGCAGATCGAGCCGATTCACGAACTGGTGCGCCTGATGGGCTGGACGGTGCTCGACGTTCCTGGCGTCGAAGCCGACGACGTGATTGCCACGCTGGCCCATACCGCCAGTGGACAGGGCATTGATGTTGTGGTGTCCAGTGGGGATAAGGACCTGAGCCAGCTGGTCAACGAGCATGTGACGATTGTCGACACCATGAACGGCAAAGTGCGGGATGTGGCGGGCGTGACCGCAGAGTTCGGGGTGCCGCCCTCGCTCATGATCGATTACCAGACCCTGGTCGGGGACCCGGTGGACAACGTGCCCGGTGTGCACAAGGTCGGTCCCAAGACGGCTGCCAAATGGTTGCTCGAATACGGCTCGCTCGATGCTTTGGTGGCGCGTGCGGATGAGGTCAAAGGTGCGGCAGGCGAAAACCTGCGCAACGCGCTGGACTGGTTGCCCAAGGGGCGAGCACTGGTGACCATGAAAACCGACTGCGACCTGAGCGCCTGGGTGCCTCAGTTGCCTCAACTTGATGCCCTGAAGCTGCATGCGCCCGATGAGGACAAACTGCGCAGCTTCTATGAGACCTACGGTTTCCGTTCACTGGCCGCCAAGGCTGGGGGATCGGTCCCTCCCGCACCGCGCGCCGCCGCCGTGATGGGCGACCTGTTTGGCGATGCGCCTGAACAAACCCCAGCCCCGGTCAGCCGCGTGCAGGGCCCGGTGAGCTAC
>JBEEOS010000003.1:0-47504 GCA_041191485.1 Pseudomonadota bacterium | reverse complement strand
CGAAGTGGTCAAAAAGCTCATGCAACTGGGCCAGATGGTGACCATCAACCAGTCGCTGGACCAGGACACGGCCATGATTGTGGTGGAAGAGCTGGGCCACAAAGCCGTGATTGCGGCGCTGGACGATCCGGAAGCCTTCACTGAAGAAGAAGCCGGTGCCACCGAAGCGCAAGCACTGCCGCGTGCGCCAGTGGTGACCGTGATGGGTCACGTCGACCACGGCAAGACATCGCTGCTGGACTACATCCGCCGCGCCAAAGTGGCCGCTGGTGAAGCCGGTGGCATTACCCAGCACATTGGCGCCTACCATGTGGAAACGCCTCGCGGCATGGTGTCGTTCCTCGACACCCCCGGTCACGAGGCCTTCACGGCCATGCGCGCCCGTGGTGCTCAGGCCACCGACATTGTCATCCTGGTGTGCGCTGCCGACGATGGCGTCATGCCCCAGACCAAGGAAGCTGTCAAACACGCCAAGGCTGCCGGTGTGCCGATCGTGGTCGCCATGACCAAGGCTGACAAGCCCGATGCCAATATTGAAAGAGTAAAGGCCGAACTGATTGCCGAAGAAGTCGTTCCCGAAGAATTCGGTGGCGACTCGCCCTTTGTAGCCGTGTCCTCCAAGACCGGCATGGGCGTGGACGATCTGCTCGAACAGGTCCTGCTGCAGGCAGAAGTGCTGGAACTCAAGGCGCCGGTAGACGCCGCAGCCAAGGGTCTGGTCATTGAAGCGCGTCTTGACAAGGGTCGCGGCCCTGTGGCCACCGTGCTGGTCCAATCGGGCACGCTCAAGGTGGGCGATGTGGTGCTGGCTGGCCAGACCTCTGGCCGCGTGCGTGCCATGCTCGACGAGAACGGCAAGCCCAGCAAGGAAGCCGGCCCGTCCATTCCGGTTGAGATTCAGGGTCTGTCCGATGTGCCCGCAGCTGGTGACGACTTCATGGTGCTGTCTGACGAACGCCGCGCCCGCGAAATCGCCACTTACCGCGCCGGCAAGTACCGCAGCACCAAGCTGGCCAAGCAACAAGCCGCCAAGCTGGAGAACATGTTCTCCGACATGCAGGCTGGCGAAGTCAAGACGCTGCCCATCGTGCTCAAGGCCGATGTGCAAGGTTCGCAGGAAGCGCTGGCCGCCTCCTTGCTCAAGCTCTCGACCGACGAAGTGCGTGTGCAGATGGTCTACACCGGTGTGGGCGGCATCAGCGAGTCCGACATCAACCTGGCGATCGCTTCCAAAGCCATCGTGATCGGCTTCAATGTACGTGCGGA
Organism: Pseudomonadota bacterium; assembly: GCA_041191485.1. Taxonomy (GTDB): domain Bacteria; phylum Pseudomonadota; class Gammaproteobacteria; order Burkholderiales; family Burkholderiaceae_C; genus Limnohabitans_A. Next base: position 46,238 of record JBEEOS010000003.1, on the reverse strand, counting down.
TGCAGGTGCGCGCAAGCTGGCCGAAGGCAACGAAGTTGACATCAAGTACTACAACATCATTTACGACGCTGTGGATGAGTTGAAGGCTGCCATGTCCGGCATGCTGGCCCCCGAGCAGAAGGAAGAAATCATCGGCAATGCCGAAATTCGCACCGTGTTCGTGGCCTCCAAGATCGGTACCGTGGCGGGCTGTATGGTCACCAACGGCATGGTCACGCGCAACTCGCGTTTCCGCCTGCTGCGCGACAACGTGGTCATCTACACCGGCGAGATCGAAGCGCTCAAGCGCTTCAAGGACGATGTGCGCGAAGTCAAGGAAGGTTTTGAGTGCGGTATCAAACTCAAGAACTACAACGACATCAAGGAAAGCGACCAGCTCGAATTCTTTGAGATCAAGGAAATCGCGAGAACGCTGTAATGCCACGCAAGGCCTCATCCGTCCCCAACCGCGGCTTCCGCGTCGCCGACCAGATCCAGCGCGATGTGTCGGAGCTGATCGCGCGCGAGCTCAAGGACCCGCGGGTGGGCATGGTCACGATCAACGCCGTCGAGGTGACGCCGGACTATGCCCACGCCAAGGTGTTCTTCAGTGTGCTCACGGGCAATCCGGAAGAAGCCACGCAAGGGTTGAATGCGGCCGCAGGTTTTCTGCGCAACGGCCTGTTCAAGCGACTGCACATCCACACTGTGCCGACGCTGCATTTTGTGTTTGACCGCACCACCGAACGTGCATCGGACATGAATGCCCTGATTGCCAAGGCCGTGGCTTCCCGAAGCAAGGACACCGACTGAGATGACAGCTGCTCCTCGTGCACGGGTGCAGCGGCGCCCTGTGCATGGGGTGATCCTGCTGGACAAGCCACTCGGTCTATCAAGCAACCAGGCCTTGCAAAAGGTCAAGTGGTTGCTGCGCGCCGAAAAGGCGGGCCACACCGGCACCCTCGATCCCCTGGCCACAGGCGTTTTGCCGCTGTGTTTTGGCGCGGCCACCAAATTCAGCCAGCAGCACCTGGATGCCGACAAGGTCTATGAGACCACGGTGCGTCTTGGCCGCAAGACCAGCACTGCAGACGCCGAAGGCGAGGTGATCGAAGAGCGCCCGGTGACGTGTTCAGTGGGGAAGGTGGTTGAAGTTCTGGACCGCTTCATGGGGCCCATACGCCAAGTGCCGCCGATGCACAGCGCCCTTAAAAAGGATGGCAAGGCCCTCTACGAATATGCCCGAGAGGGTGAAACGGTGGAGCGCGAAGCCCGCGATGTGGTGATCCACGACCTGGAACTGCTGGACATGCAGCTGCAGGGTGATGAGCCCCATCTACGTTTACGCGTGGCCTGCAGCAAAGGCACCTACATTCGCACCCTGGGTGAAGACATTGGGGACGCCCTGGGTTGTGGCGGCCATCTGACCGCCTTGCGTCGTGTGCAAACGGGCCCTTTTACCGCCAACGAGTGCATCACGATCGAACAGCTTCAAGCGATGCCAGAGACCGAGCGCTTGCAGCAGCTGCACCCCATCGATGTGCTGCTGCCCGAGCATGAAACCGTCACACTCGACCCGGACAATGCAGGGCGATTCCTGTCGGGTCTGCGTCGTCGTGGCCAATGGCCGGATATGCCGCAGGTGCGGGTCTATGGCCAGCAACCTCACGCCCTTTTGGGTACAGGGCACACGCTAGCGGGTGAGTTGATCCCGACGCGATTGCTCAGCCCGATCGAAATTCAACAGATTCTTGAAAGTTCGCCAGCACTTGAGCTGGCCTGATATTGGAAAAAACCATGAGCAAGCAAATTCGCAACATTGCCATCATCGCCCACGTTGACCACGGTAAAACCACCATGGTGGACCAGCTGCTGCGCCAGTCGGGCACCTTTGCCGACCACGAAAAAGTCGTGGACACCGTGATGGACAACAACGCCATCGAACGCGAGCGCGGCATCACCATCCTGGCCAAGAACTGCGCCGTGTCCTGGGAAGGCACACACATCAACATCGTCGACACCCCCGGCCACGCGGACTTCGGTGGTGAGGTCGAGCGCGCCCTGTCCATGGTCGACGGCGTGGTGCTGCTGATCGACGCCCAGGAAGGCCCGATGCCCCAGACCCGCTTCGTGACCAAGAAAGCCCTGGCCCTGGGTCTCAAGCCCATCGTGGTCGTCAACAAGGTCGACAAGCCCGGCGCCAACTGCGACAAGGTCGTGAATGCCGCTTTCGATCTGTTCGACAAGCTCGGCGCGACCGACGAGCAGCTGGACTTCCCGGTGGTGTACGCCTCCGGCATCAATGGCTGGACTTCGCTGGAAGAGGGCGCACCTGGCGAGCAGTGGGGTCCCGACATGTCGGCCCTGTTCAACACCGTGCTCAAGCATGTGCCGCCCAACAGCGGCAACCCTGACGCCCCTTTGCAACTGCAGATTTCCGCGCTGGATTTCTCCACTTTTGTGGGCCGCATCGGCGTCGGCCGCATCAGCCAGGGCAAGATCAAGCCCGGCATGGATGTGCTGGTGATGGAGGGGCCTGATGGCAAGAGCACCAAGGGCCGCATCAACCAGGTGCTGACCTTCCAGGGTCTGGACCGGATGCAAACCCCCGAAGCGGGCCCTGGCGACATCGTGCTGATCAACGGCATTGAGGACATCGGCATTGGCGTCACGGTCACCGACCCGGCCAACCCCGCACCGCTGCCCATGCTCAAGGTGGACGAGCCCACGCTGACCATGAACTTCTGCGTCAACACCTCGCCCCTGGCAGGTCGCGAAGGCAAGTACGTGACCAGTCGCCAGATCTGGGACCGCCTGCAAAAGGAACTGCAGCACAACGTGGCTCTGCGCGTGAAGGAAACCTCCGAGGACGGTATCTTTGAAGTCTCCGGTCGCGGTGAACTGCACCTGACCATCCTGCTGGAAAACATGCGCCGCGAAGGCTACGAACTGGCTGTGTCCAAGCCGCGTGTGCTGTTCCGCGACATTGACGGCGTCAAACACGAGCCAATCGAACTGGTGACTGCCGACATCGAAGAAGGCCACCAGGGTGGCGTGATGCAGGCCTTGGGTGAGCGCAAGGGCGAACTCGTGAACATGGAGCCGGACGGTCGTGGTCGTGTGCGTCTGGAATACCGCATTCCCGCCCGTGGCCTGATCGGGTTCTCCAACGAATTCCTGAACCTCACCCGCGGCTCGGGCCTGATCTCCAACATCTTCGACAGCTACGAGCCGCACAAGGGCGAGATCGGTGGCCGCAAGAATGGCGTGCTGATCTCCATGGACGATGGTGAAATCTTCACCTACGCCCTGGGCAAGCTCGACGACCGTGGTCGCATGTTCGTCAAGCCCAACGATCCGGTGTACGAAGGCATGATCGTCGGCATCCACAGCCGCGACAACGACCTGGTGGTCAATGCCACCCGCACCAAGCAGCTGACCAACTTCCGCGTGTCCGGCAAGGAAGATGCGATCAAGATCACGCCCCCGATCGACCTCACGCTGGAATACGGCGTGGAATTCATCGAGGACGACGAACTGGTCGAAATCACGCCCAAGAGCGTGCGCCTGCGCAAGCGTTTCCTCAAGGAACACGATCGCAAGCGCGCTTCGCGCGAAAACGCCTGAGCGACGACTTGGCCATGACACTCCGACATGGTCAAGCGGTCTTGCTGATGGTGTTGACCACCGCCTTGTGGTCCATCGCTGGCGTGGTCTCTCGCCAGCTGCAGCAAGCACAAAGCTTTGAAGTGACCTTCTGGCGCAGCTTCTTTACCGTGCTGTCGCTGGTGGTCATTTTGCCCGTCTGGCAGGGCAGGGGCGTCTGGCAGCGTTTGCCATGGCGCAACGTGTATTTCTGGCTCTCTGGCCTGTGCTGGAGTGTCATGTTCACGGCCTTCATGCTCGGCATGACCCTGACCGGCGTGGCCAATGTGCTGATCACCATGTCGCTGGGGCCCTTGCTGACGGCGCTGCTCAGTCGCATCTACCTTGGCCACCGTTTGCCTGCACGGACCTGGACCGCCATTGGCGCAGCCGGCATGGGCATTGTCTGGATGTACGGTCGGGAAATGATGGCTGCCGAGGGCGAGTACATTGCCGGCATGCTGGTGGCCTTGTGCGTTCCTGTCGCCGCTGCCGTGCAGTGGACAGCAATGCAAAAAGCCCATGCCAAAGGCATTGACATTGACCTGGTGCCCTCCGTCTTGCTGGGCGCGGTGCTCTCGTCGCTCTACACCTTCTGGCCTGCCCAGCCCATGCAGGCGACGGGACAGGATTTGCTCTGGCTGGCCAGCCTGGGCTTGTTCCAGCTGGCTGTCCCTTGCGTATTGGCTGTTATTTGCGCACGCGCCCTCAAAGCCCCGGAGATGGCTTTGCTGGGCTTGCTCGAAGTGATTTTTGGCATCCTGCTGGCCTGGCTGGGTGCGGGCGAAGTGCCCAAGGCCAGCGTGCTGCAAGGCGGCACACTGGTGATCGGGGCGCTGTTGATCAATGAATGGTTGGGTTGGAGGCAAAGACGTGTCTGAAGTCATCGCAGAAATTCGCGGCCGCGTGGGCTGCATTACGCTCAACCGCCCCAAGGCGCTCAATGCACTGTCCTTGCCCATGATCCGTGACCTCACGGACACCTTGCTGCGCTGGCAGAACGATCCGCAGGTGCTGGCTGTGGCTGTGCGTGGCACCGGCAAGGAAGGGCCGTTTGGTGCCTTTTGTGCTGGCGGCGACATTCGATTTTTCCATCAGGCGGCACATGCAGGCGACACGGCATTGGGGGACTTCTTTACCGAAGAATATGCACTCAACCACCTGATTCACACCTACGCCAAACCCTACATTGCCTTCATGGACGGCATCGTCATGGGCGGCGGCATGGGCATCAGCCAGGGCGCCAGCGTGCGTGTGGTGACCGAGCGCACCAAGATGGCCATGCCCGAAACAAATATCGGCCTGTTCCCCGATGTGGGTGGAGGCTTTTTTCTCAGCCGTTGCCCGGGCAAGCTGGGTGAGTACCTGGGCCTGACCGGCCTCATGCTCAGTGGTGTGCAGGCCGTGGCTGCCAAGCTGGCCGACATCGCCTTGCCATCGTCCATGCTCGAACCCATCTGGGCCAAACTGGGCAGCACGCCGTTTGAAAACAGCGAAGCGGTTGAGCGGTGGGTGCTGGCCCAGCCCGGCAGCATGGCGCCCGAAAAGCTCCAGCCTCAGCCCCAGATCGACACCGTATTTGGCTTGCCCTCCGTGCAGGCCATGATCGACATGCTCGAAGCCGCCAACGACGAGTGGAGCCAGAAAACCGCACAGACCTTGCGTGCGCGCTCGCCCTTGATGCTGAACGTGGTGCTCGAGCAGATCCGCCGCGCCCGCGGCATGGGTCTGGCCGAGGACCTGCGCATGGAGCGCGACATGGTGCACCACTGCTTTCACCTGCGCTCTGTTCACGACAGCGATACCGTGGAAGGCATTCGAGCCCTGGCGGTGGACAAGGACCACAAGCCCAACTGGAAGCCTGCTCGCGTTGAAGACGTGGACGCTTCAGAAGTGGCGCGGTTTTTTGTCAGCCCCTGGCCGTCGGACCACCACCCGCTGCGCCACCTGGCCTGAAGGGCCGGATCAGCGGTTGCGCGACTTCATCGCGCGTTCGACCTCGCGTTTGCCTTCGCGGTCCTTGATGGTGTCGCGCTTGTCGTGTTCGGCCTTGCCCTTGGCCAAAGCGACTTCGCACTTCACGCGGCCATTTTTCCAGTGCAGGTTGATCGGCACAAGGGTGTAGCCCTTTTGCTCGACCTTGCCGGTCAGGCGACGGATTTCGTCCTTGTGCAGCAGCAGTTTGCGGATGCGGGCGGATTCGGGGTTGACGTGGGTAGAGGCGGTTTTGAGCGGGTTGATCAGCAGCCCGATGATGTACATCTCGCCGTTCTTGATGACCACGTAGCCATCGGTCAGCTGCACTTTGCCATCGCGGATGGCTTTGACTTCCCAGCCTTCCAGCACCATGCCCGCCTCGTGGCGTTCCTCGAAGAAGTAGTTGAACGCCGCCTTTTTGTTTTCGGCGATGATGGGGGACTTGGCAGTAGAGGTTTTTTTGGTGGCCATGCGAGCAATATGAGGGTGGCCGTCAAATTTACAATCTCAGCCTGAGTTGCGATTGTATGAAGAATATCCACAAGTCCGTTCTGATCTGGTTCAGCCCCGAAGAAATGTTCCGCCTGGTGACGGATGTCTCTGCCTATCCGCAGTTTTTGCCATGGTGCGACCATGCGCGCGTCATCGAAACCACGGAGCAGGGCATGACGGCGGAGGTCGGCATCAAGATGGCCGGCATCAAGCAATCGTTCACCACCCGCAACACCCATGTGCCTGGGCGCGAGGTGCAGATGACACTGGTCGATGGTCCCTTTTCCAACCTCAGCGGGGGCTGGACCTTCAGCCCCGTTGGCGATGGCAGCCAGCGTGCCTGCAAAGTGGAGCTGAAGCTGCATTACGGTTTTTCCAGCGCGGCGCTTTCAGCCGTGGTGGGCCCCGTGTTCGACAAAATTGCCTCCAGCCTGGTCGATGCGTTCATCCAGCGGGCCGAGCAGGTGTACGCCCCATGAGTGCCTGCATGAGTGCCTTGTTGAATGTGACCGTTTGCCTGAGTCCCGCCCCGCGCACCGTGCTGGAGTGGCCCCTGCAGGTACCTGTAGGGACCACGGTTGAGCAGGCTTTTGCACTGGCTGCACAAATGCCGCAGTGGCCGCAGGACCTGAACCAGCCCGTCTGGTCCGTCTGGACGCCGGGGCTGTGGAACCACAAATGCGGCTGGGAGCAGGCCGTGCGCGAGGGCGATCGCCTGGAGCTTTATCGTCCTTTGCGCGTGGACCCCAAGGTGGCCCGACGCGAGCGCTTTTCCAGCCAAGGCAAAAAGCGGGCAGGACTGTTTGCCAAGCGCCGCCCGGGTGCCGCGGCGGGGTACTGATGCATGCAAGCCTTGCTTGAAGCGCTGGCCGACGCGCAGGCTCCACAGGGTCAGGCACTGCGCATCTTTCATGGCCGGGGAGGGCGCTATCCCGGCTGTGAACACCTGAGCCTGGACTGGTATGCCCCTGTATGGGTGTTGACCAGTTTCAAGCCACTGGAGGCGGCAGCGCTTACGCTGTTTGCACAAGCCTTGACCGCGCGCCACGCGCAGTTGCAACAGTCACTGGCACAGCCCTACGCGCTCAACTGGGTCTATCAAGAGCGTGGGCCAGCGCGCCTCGAGACCCGCTTGATGGCGGGCGAGGTGCCTGTCGAACACACGGTTTGCGAAGGCTCAGCACGCTACCGTGTGCATGTGCTGCGCGGCCAAAACCACGGACTGTTCCTGGACATGGCTGCGGGCCGCCAATGGCTGCGAGAGCAGGCCGGTGGCCTAAAAGTCCTCAACCTGTTTGCCTACACCTGCGCGTTTTCAGTGGCGGCCCTGCAGGGGGGGGCCAGTGAAGTGGTCAATGTGGACATGGCTGCGGGCGCGCTGGCCATTGGCCAGCAAAACCATCAGCTCAATGGCCTGAATGGCGCGCGTTTTCTGGCGCATGACCTCTTCAAGTCCTGGGGCAAGATTCAGCGCATGGGGCCTTACGACATTGTTGTGGCCGACCCACCTAGCTACCAGAAGGGCAGTTTTGTGGCGGACAAGGACTATGCGCGCGTGGTCCGCCGTTTGCCGCAATTGCTGGCGCCAGGCGGAAAAGCCTTGCTGTGCCTGAATGCGCCAGAGTTGAGCAGCCAGTTCCTGCTGGATGTGGTGACGTCTGAGGCCCCCGAGCTGCGTTTTGTGAAGCGCCTGGACAACCCGCCGGTCTTTGCCGATGTGGACCCCGAGCGATCCCTCAAAGTCCTGCTTTTCGAGCGCCCCTAGCAAGGGAAAACCCGGCCCGGCGCAGGTACAATCCGTTTTTTGGAGCCTTAGCTTATGCGCCTACTTGGTAAAGCCCTTACTTTTGACGACGTTCTCCTCGTCCCCGCTTACTCCCAAGTCCTGCCCAAGGACACGTCGCTTGCGACGCAATTCACCCGTAACATCCGCCTGAACCTGCCCCTGGTGTCCGCCGCCATGGACACCGTGACCGAAGCGCGCCTGGCCATTGCCATCGCGCAAGAGGGGGGCATCGGCATTGTTCACAAGAACCTCACTGCGCAAGAGCAGGCCGCCCAGGTGGCCAAGGTCAAGCGTTACGAATCCGGTGTTCTGCGTGACCCGGTGGTCATTACCCCAACCACCACGGTGCGCCAGGTCATGGCCTTGAGCGACGAGCTGGGCGTATCCGGTTTCCCGGTGGTGGACGGCGGCAAAGTGGTCGGCATTGTGACCGGCCGCGACCTGCGCTTCGAAACCCGTCTGGACCAGCCCGTGAGCGCCATCATGACGCCGCGCGAGCGCCTGGTCACCGTGCCTGATGGCACCACGCCCGAACAGGCCAAAGCCTTGCTCAACAAGCACAAGCTCGAGCGACTGCTGGTGGTGAGCGAGGCCTTTGAACTCAAGGGCCTGATCACCGTCAAGGACATCACCAAGCAGCTGAACTTTCCCAATGCCGCCCGTGACGACAAGGGGCGCCTGCGCGTGGGCGCCGCCGTTGGCGTGGGCGAGGGCACCGAAGAGCGTGTCGAAGCCCTGTCCAAAGCGGGCGTGGACGCCATCGTGGTGGACACCGCCCACGGACACAGCAAGGGCGTGATCGACCGCGTGCGCTGGGTCAAGCAAAACTATCCCCACATCGAAGTCATTGGCGGCAACATCGCTACCGGCGCGGCGGCGCTGGCCCTGGTCGAAGCCGGTGCCGATGCGGTCAAGGTCGGTATTGGCCCGGGCTCGATTTGCACCACCCGCATCGTGGCCGGCGTGGGTGTGCCCCAGATCATGGCGGTGGACAGCGTGGCCTCGGCACTCAAGGGCACTGGCGTGCCGCTGATTGCTGATGGTGGTATCCGTTACAGCGGCGACATCGCCAAGGCGATTGCCGCTGGCGCGGGCACTGTGATGATGGGTGGCATGTTCGCTGGTACCGAAGAAGCGCCGGGCGAAATCGTGCTGTTCCAGGGCCGCAGCTACAAGAGCTACCGCGGCATGGGCTCGATCGGTGCGATGCAGCAGGGCAGTGCCGACCGCTACTTCCAGGAGTCCAGCACCGGTAACGCCAATGCTGACAAGCTGGTCCCCGAAGGCATTGAAGGCCGTGTGCCTTACAAAGGTTCGGTTGTGTCCATCATCTACCAGATGGCCGGTGGTCTGCGTGCCAGCATGGGTTACTGTGGCTGTGGCAGCATCGCCGAGATGCACGACAAGGCCGAGTTTGTGGAGATCACCGCTGCCGGCATCCGCGAAAGCCATGTGCACGACGTGCAGATCACCAAGGAAGCGCCCAATTACCGGGCTGATTAAGAAAGACCATTGCCCCCATGCAGCATTCCAAGATCCTCATCCTCGACTTCGGCTCGCAAGTCACCCAGCTCATCGCACGCCGTGTGCGAGAAGCCCATGTGTTCTGCGAGGTCCACCCTTGCGACGTGAGCAGCGAGTGGGTGCGCGAATACGCCGCCGACGGCAACCTCAAGGGCATCATCCTGTCGGGCTCGCACGCCAGCGTGTATGAGGTGGACGACAAGGCACCCGACGCCGTGTTCGAGCTGGGCGTGCCGGTGCTGGGCATTTGCTATGGCATGCAGACCATGGCCAACCAGCTGGGCGGCAAGGTCGAAGGCTCAAACACCCGCGAATTCGGCTACGCCGAAGTCCGCGCCCACGGTCACACCGAACTGTTCAAGGGCATCGAGGACTTTTCCACCACCGAAGGCCACGGCATGCTCAAGGTCTGGATGAGCCACGGCGACAAGGTCACCCAGCTGCCCGAAGGCTTCAAGGTCATGGCCAGCACGCCCAGCTGCGCGATTGCAGGCATGGCCGACGAGGCACGTCGCTTTTACGCTGTGCAGTTCCACCCCGAAGTCACCCACACGGTGCAGGGCAAAGCCATTCTGGAGCGCTTTGTACTGGGCATTTGCGGCGCCAAGCCCGACTGGATCATGGGCAACTACATCGAAGAAGCCGTGGCCAAGATCCGCGAGCAGGTGGGCGATGAAGAGGTCATCCTCGGCCTGTCCGGCGGTGTGGATTCGTCCGTGGCCGCTGCGCTGATCCACCGCGCCATTGGCGACCAACTGACCTGCGTGTTCGTGGACCACGGCCTGCTGCGCCTGAACGAGGGCGACATGGTCATGGAGATGTTCGAAGGTCGTCTGCACGCCAAGGTCGTGCGCGTGGACGCCAGCGACCTGTTCCTGGGCAAGCTGGCCGGCGTGAGTGAGCCCGAGCAAAAGCGCAAGATCATTGGCGGCCTGTTCGTCGATGTGTTCAAGGCCGAAGCCGCCAAACTCAAAGCTGCAGGCAATGGGACGAAGGGCGCGACCTTCCTCGCCCAAGGCACGATTTATCCCGACGTGATCGAGTCCGGCGGTGCCAAGAGCAAGAAGGCCGTGACCATCAAGAGCCACCACAACGTGGGCGGACTGCCCGAGCAGCTGGGCCTGAAGCTGCTGGAGCCGCTACGCGACCTGTTCAAGGACGAGGTGCGCGAACTCGGCGTGGCCCTGGGCCTGCCGCGCGACATGGTCTACCGCCACCCCTTCCCGGGGCCGGGACTGGGCGTGCGCATCCTGGGCGAAGTGAAAAAGGACTACGCCGACCTGCTGCGCCGTGCCGACGCCATCTTCATCGAAGAACTGCGCAACACCATCGACAGCCACAGCGGCAAGAGCTGGTACGACCTGACCAGCCAGGCCTTCACCGTGTTCCTGCCGGTGAAAAGCGTGGGTGTAATGGGCGATGGCCGCACCTACGACTATGTGGTGGCCCTGCGCGCGGTGCAGACCAGCGACTTCATGACCGCCGACTGGGCCGAGCTGCCCTATGCGCTGCTCAAGAAGGTGTCGGGCCGCATCATCAACGAGGTGCGCGGCATCAACCGCGTCACCTATGATGTGAGCTCGAAACCGCCAGCCACCATCGAGTGGGAATAAAACAAAGGCACCCTCGGGTGCCTTTTTCGTACATTTGAGACCATGTACCTGCCCAAACAGTTCAACCAACCGCAATACGCTGCCACGTTGATGCGCGAGTATCCGTTTGCCAGTCTGGTGACGACGGACGACACGGGCTTTCCTTTCATGACTCACCTGCCGCTCAAGCTGGTGGAGGAGGGCGGGCAGCATGGTTTGCTGCTGGGGCATTGCGCCCGAGGCAATCCGCTGTGGGGCTACCTGCAGCAGCGACCGCTGGCCCTGGCCAGTTTCCGCCTTGCTCAAGCAACTCATTGCCGACCATGAACCGGCTTATGCGGCGCAATGGCGCGCTCTGCCCGAGGACTACACAGGCAAGATGCTGAACGCGATCGTTGCGTTCGAGCTGCGCATTGTGGACCTGCAGTGTGCCGTCAAGCTCAACCAGCACCGGCCCGAGGCCCACACCGCCATGCATGCGGCCTACAGCGCTGGCACGGCCCAGGAACAGGCGCTGGCAGCCTGGATGAAGAAACTGGGGCTGGTGTGAGCCAGGCGCAGATGCCCAGTGACGAACACTGGATGGCCCTGGCTCTGGCGCAGGCGCGCGAAGCGGCCGCTGCGGGCGAAGTGCCGGTGGGCGCTGTCGTGGTCAAGAATGGGCAGCTGATCGCCAAGGGTCGCAACGCCCCGATTGCCGGTCACGACCCTACCGCCCATGCCGAGGTGGTGGCCCTGCGCGAAGCCGCTCGCGTACTCGGTAACTACCGGTTGGACGGGTGCACGCTTTACGTGACCCTGGAGCCTTGCGCCATGTGCAGCGGTGCCATGCTCCACGCGCGGCTGGACCGCGTGGTGTTTGGTGCGACCGACCCGCGCACCGGCGCTGCGGGCTCTGTGCTTAATTTGTTTGCCCAGGCGCAACTCAACCATCAGACCCAGGTGCACGGCGGTGTGCTCGCCGACGATTGCGCCCAAGTGCTCAAGGACTTTTTTCAACCCCGGCGCATCAACGCCAACCCGCTGCGTGAAGACGCCTTGCGCACGCCCGAGTCCGCTTTTGAGGGCTTGCCCCCTTGGCCAATGCCCGTTCAATACCTGAGCGAAGGCGAAGATCTTCAGGGCTTGCGGCTGGCCTACCTGGACACCGGGCCAGCACAAGCTGTTGAGGCCACCCTCTGGCTGCATGGGCCAGACGGCTGGTCCCTGGGTTGGCAGGATGCTGTGAGCCAGTCCCAGACCTGTCACAGCAACCACCGTCATGTGGTGCCTGATTTGGTGGGTTTTGGTCTGAGCGACAAGCCCAAAAAGGAGCGCTTCCATACGGTTCAAGTGCATGCCCGCATCCTGGATGCGCTGTGCGAGCATCTGACGTTGAGCACGGTCCACCTGGTCGCCCCCACATCCATGCAGCCCTTGCTGTCAGCGTTACAGCAGCTGAACCCCAGCCGTTATCACCCGGCCCCGACGCAGACTCAAAGCTGGCAGAGCAGGGCGCATCCCCGCCTGCCGTACCCGGACAAAGGTTTTCTGGCGGGCCCCCGTGCCTTGAGCGCCTGGGCAGCGGCGAAGGCATGAGACACTTGCCGTCCTGAAGGAATTTGCATGGCCCATATTTACATTTTTTCCCCCTCCAGCGCTGTGCGCGACAAGGCCGCTTTCCGTCGTGGTATCAAGCGCCTGCAGGCCATGGGTCATGCGGTGGAAGTGGACGAGGCCGCGCTGGCCAGCCACACCCGTTTTGCTGGTGACGACGCCACGCGCATTGCGGCCATCGCTCGTGCAGCGGCCAGTGGTGCGGATGTGGCCCTGATTTCCCGTGGCGGCTATGGCCTCACACGCATCCTGCCGGGCTTGCCCTACAAAGCCATTGCCAAAGCCATCGACAAGGGCACCCAGTTTGTGGGCCTGAGCGACTTCACGGCATTCAACCTCGGTGTGCTGGCCAAGACCGGGCGCATCAGCTGGCAAGGGCCAGCCCTGGGCGAAGACTTGGGAACTGCAGAAGAACCCGATGACATCATGCTGGCCTGTTTGGACGACTTGTTGCAAGACCAGGGGGAGGGCGCAGGCTGGCAGCGCCCCACATCTGACGCCACTGTGCAGGCCAAGGCGAGCGACGCCGTGCTGTGGGGCGGCAACCTGACGGTACTCACCAGCTTGTTGGGCACGCCTTATTTCCCGGCCATCGACAAAGGGGTGCTCTTCCTGGAAGACATTGGAGAACACCCCTACCGGGTTGAACGCATGCTCACGCAGCTGCTGCATGCCGGTGTACTGGCCCGGCAAAAGGCGGTGGTATTGGGTCAATTCACGAACTACAAACTCGTACCCGGCCACGACAAAGGCTTCAAGCTGCAGTCCGTCGTGGACTGGCTGCGCAGTCAGCTCAAAACGCCTGTGCTCACAGGTTTGCCCTTTGGCCATGTGCCCACCAAAGTATTGTTACCGGTAGGTGCCAAAGTTGATCTCGTCACGGAAGGGCGGGACGCGCTGATCGTCTGGGGCCACCTCTGATTCAGCTGTTGAGCAGCCAGACGTAGAGCGCGGTGCCGGCCAGCAAACTGAGCAAAGGGTGCTTGAGTCGCCATTGCAACGCGATGGTCAGCACCACCGCTGCCAGCTCGGGCCAAGGTGCGCCACTGTGCGATTGGCTGGCCCCGCGAATGGCGTGCGCCAACAAGAGGGCCATGATGGCCAGAGGCAAGAATCGGCCCATCCGCTCGATGAGTGGATGCGATTGCAGCCAACGCGCGGCCACAAAAGGCAGACCGCGCAAGGCAAAAGTGATGGCCCCCATGATCAGCAAGGCCCACAAGGCGTGGCTCTGGTTCATGCTTGAGCCTTCCTGGGTGTTTGAATGAAAACGGCCGCCAGTACGCACAAGCCAATGGCCAGCGACAAGGCATGGGCCTGGCTGATCATCAAAGCCAGCGCATACGCGGGCAAGGCCACCACAACCGGCCAGACAGAGCTGCGGTGACGCCACTGTTCGGTGGCCAGAACGGCGAACAGGCAGGCCAGCACAAAATCCAGCCCTTTGAGGCTCAACTGGGCCTGGGCACCCACAACGGCCCCGATCAGCGTCCCCAGTACCCACCACAGCTGGTTGAGTGCCGTCAGCAAAAACAGCGTCTTGTGCGGAGTTTGTGCAGGCAAGGTCGTCAACACCGAATACGTTTCGTCGGTCAGACCGAAAACCATGTACAGGCGCATCAGCCCGCGTGGTGGAAATCGCTGCAGCAAGGACAGCCCGTAAAACACGTGCCGGAGATTGATGACCAGGGTCGCCAGGGCAATGCTTGGAAAAGATGCGCCCGCCACCAGCATGGGAATCATCATGTACTGCGCCGCGCCAGCGTAAATGATGACGCTCGACAGGACCGCCAGCCAGGTGCTGGCGCCCGCCTGAACAAACAGAAAACCAAACACAGCGCCAAGTGGGATATAGCCCATGGCGACCGGCAGGGTCAGGGCGGTCAGGCTCAGTTTTGTCAGGGATGAATCAGCACTCATCTGATCAACCCTGTTGATGACTTAACATAATATGCATCGTATAAAGTCATTATTGCGTTGGAGATTCCGGGGAGCTTGGCCATTGAGGCTGGTCCAGCGCCTGCTCGATGAGTTTGACCGCATCAGGCCTGACGCCTTGTTTGGCAAAGTCCAGTGCTGACAGGCCCATCTGGTTGGTCGCATTGACGTCTGCACCCGCCTTGAGCAGCATCTGGACGGATTCAGGGCTGCCATAACGTGCAGCCATCATCAAAGGCGTGGTGCCGTTCGGTGAAGCCGCATTCAGATCCGCGCGGTGGCGGATCAAAACAGCGGTCATCTGTGCATCAGAAGCTGTAGCGGCGTAATGCAACGGTGTCCAGCCCGGCTTGTTGATGGCGGCGCCCTGGCTAATCAGCTGCTCAACCAAGTCAATCTGGCCTTTGAGTGCGGCCATCATCAAAGGGCTTTCGCCTTGGGGATTCGTCTGATCGAGCCGCGTGCGCAGATCGGCGATCAATACCTTGGCGGCCTTGTACGATTCCTGGCGCAAGGCGTAGAGCAAGGCGGGCTGGGCGGTCTCGGAGGCCGTATTGGGGTCAAATCCCTCGGCCAGTAAGCGGCTGGTGCTATAGGCATCATCCCGCAAAATGGCACGGAAAAAGTCCACGTACGAACCGGCGTGAGAAGCTTGAAAGATGGAAATAAATCCAATAAAAACAATGCACTTTTTTAATTTATTAAAGTAAGACATTGCTTTAGGTATCTGAGTTAACGCGTTTGAAGAGCGTCAGGAAATTCGCTGTGGTCTGCTCGCCGATATCCGCGCTTGAACACCCACGCAATTGGGCGATCATGGTGGCGACATAAGGCACCAAGGCTGGGGTGTTGGTTTTGCCGCGGTAAGGAACGGGGGCCAGATAGGGGCTGTCCGTCTCAATGAGCAAACGGTCTGCAGGGACAAATTGAGCCACTTCCTTGAGTTCGACCGCACTTTTGAATGTCACGATGCCGGAAAGCGAAATGTAGTAACCCAGGTCCAAAGCGGCACGCGCCACCTCGCGGGTTTCGGTAAAGCAGTGAAACACGCCACCAGCGCTGTCAGGATCGCCGCACTCCCCCTCTTCCCGCAAAATGCCCAAAGTGTCACTGGAGGCTTGCCGGGTGTGGATGATCAAAGGCAGCTTTTCCTGCCGCGCTGCACGAATGTGCACACGAAAACGCTCCCGCTGCCACTCCATATCGGCAATGGTACGCCCGCCCTTGCGCTCGTCCATCTGGTAGTAATCCAGCCCCGTTTCGCCAATGCCCACCACGCGTGGCAGTCGGCTGCGGCTGACCAGATCGTCAAAAGTGGGCTCCTGCACGCCCTCGTTGTCCGGATGGACCCCCACGGTGGCCCACAGGTGCTGATGATCGAGCGCCAGTTGATGCACCTCGGGAAAGTCTTCGAGCGTGGTGCTGATGCACAAAGCGCGGGTAACTTGCGCATCCTTCATGTCCTGAAGGATTTGCGGCAAACGCTCCTGCAGTTCGGGGAAATTCAGGTGGCAGTGGGAATCGGTAAACATGCAAGACACTCAGGAGGCGGACTGGAGGGTTTGCTGCGCGTCGCTGAGCAGCGCCTCCAGCATCAAACCGGCATTGAAAGGGTGTTCGGCCGTGCGCAGGCTCGACTGAAGTCGCTTGTACCAATCGCTCAGGCTGCGCAAGCTCGCTGGGGTTGCTGGTAATTCGCTGGTACTGAAATAACGGGGCTGCGCGCCTGAGGCGACCAGGACCGCGTCGTGCGCCACTTTCATCAGGGCCTGAATTTGCTGGCTGGGGCTCAAATCGGCAAGGTGCTGTACCTGCCCTTGCGCCACAGCTTTGGGCAGCGCGCTCCACCAGCTGCTGGCGCGCCCTTGCTGCGATTCTGCCAGGGCGTCATCGGGACGATGCCCCATCAGGGCCAGCAGACGCGGAGCTTCCTGTGGTGACACCCCTTGGGCTTGTAGCCATTGCAGGGATTCGTCGGCCTGCGGCCACTGCAAGGTGAAAGACTGGCAGCGGCTGCGAATGGTGGGCAACAAGAGTTGGGCGTTTTCGCAAGCGAGGACGAAGCGCACATTGCCCGGGGGCTCTTCCAGCGTCTTGAGCAAGGTGTTGGCGGCGATCGCGTTCATGCGTTCAGCGGGATACACCAGCACCACTTTGCCGCGACCACGGGCATCGGTTCGCTGGCTGAATTCCACCGCGTCACGAAGCGCATCTACCCGGATTTCCTTGCTGGGTTTGCGCTCTTTCTTGTCGATCTTGTCCTGCGCTTGCGATGACAGCGGCCAGCTCAGTTCCATCATGGTGGTCTCGGGCATGAGCATGAGCAAATCGGCATGGGTGTGCACGTCAATGGCATGGCAACTGGCGCATTGTCCGCAAGCCCCAGATGGGCTGGCCTGCTCGCACAGCCAGGCCCTTGCCAGAGCCAGCGCCAGGGCGTAGTGGCCCAGCCCTGAAGGCCCCTGCAGGAGCCAGGCGTGCCCGCGCTGCTGCAGCAATTGCGCAACTTGTCGCTCAATCCACGGGGCGTTGAGGGCCTGCGTCATGCACACTCCCCCCGCCCTTGCCACCACTGCTGCAAACCTGAAAGCACCTGCTGGCGAACAGCCTCCACGGGCTGATCGGCGTTGATTTTCAGAAAGCGTGCAGGCTGGGCCTGCATGCGGCGGGCATACCCTGCGCGCACAGCTTCAAAAAACGATTGCGGCTGAGCCTCGAACTTGTCTGGCACGCGGGCGGTGGCCAGGCGCTGGGCAGCAATGGCCGGGTCCAGGTCAAACCACACCGTCAAATCGGGTTGACGGATGGCGCCGTCAGCCTGGCGTTGCACCATGGTTTCAAGTTGCTCGAGCGTCGCCCAGTCAAACCCCCTGCCCCCGCCCTGGTAGGCAAAGGTGGCATCGGTAAAACGATCACACAGCACCACGGCCTGGCGTGCCAGCGCAGGCTCAATGACTTGCACCAGGTGCTCGCGCCGCGCAGCAAAAATCAACAGGGCTTCGGTCAGTGGGTCCATGGCATCGTGCAGCAGGCGCTCACGCAGCTGCTCGGACAGGGGCGTGCCGCCAGGCTCACGCGTGAGCACGACCTCGCGCGATTGGGCGCGCCACCACTGGGCAATGGCATCGATATGGGTGGACTTTCCTGCCCCGTCGATGCCTTCAAAACTGATGAAAAATGGCTTGTGCATTGGCTGCTTTCCGTCAAGTGCACATTGTCCCATCACTTTGAGGCGGGCTGAGCGCGCAATTGGTATTGCACAACCGCTCGGTTGTGTTCCTCCAGCGTGGCGCTGAAGGCGCTGCTGCCGTCTCCTCGCGCCACAAAATACAAGGCCTTGGACGCTGCAGGCTGCACTGCGGCCCACAGCGCCGCCTTGCCGGGCATGGCGATCGGGGTGGGAGGCAGCCCAGCGCGGGTGTAGGTGTTGTAGGGCGTGTCCGCCAGCAAGTCGGCCTTGCGCAAATTGCCGTCGAATGTGGTGCCCAGACCGTAAATCACGGTCGGGTCCGTTTGCAGCCGCATGCCTATGCGCAGGCGGTTGTTGAACACGCTGGAAATCATGGCGCGGTCTTGCGGGCGTCCTGTTTCCTTTTCGATGATGCTGGCCAGGACCAGCGCCTGAGAGGGGGTCTGGACCGCCACTTGCGCACTGCGCTGCGCCCAAGCGTCGGCCAGGTGTTTGTCCATGGCGTGCAAGGCACGGCGCAGCAAAGCCAGCTCGCTGCTGCCTTTGGCATAGCTGTAGGTGTCCGGGTAGAACTGCCCCTCCGGGTGGAGGCCCGGGCGCCCAAGGGCCTGCATCAGTTCCTGGTCGCTCATCGATTGGGCATCGTGCTTGAGGTCGCTGGCCTGGGCCAGGGCTCGACGCACCTGCTGCCAGTTCCAGCCCTCGATCAGACTGAGGGTGCGCAGACTCTCTTCGCCCCTGGCCAGCATGCGCGTCAAACTCACGGGTGTGGCCCCGGCCTGGATTTCGTAGCCGCCTGCCCGCAGATTGCGGGCCTGCCCGGACAGGCGAAACCACCACCGTAGCAACTGCGGCTGCACCTGCACACCGGCATCGGCCACCGCCTGGGCAATGGCTGCAGGCCGCGTGCCCGGTTCAATGCTCAGGTCCAGACTGTTGCTGCCAGGCGGCAAACGCAAGGGGCTGTTGGCCCACCACAGGATGCTGGCGGCCAGGATCGAGCCGAACACGACCGCCGTCCACATCACACGCTTGAACAATGCCCTCACCTGTACCTCTTCTTATCTGTTTTGTGATGGCCTAACCAACGGTCAGGCCTTGCCGGGAGGATCATAATTCAGGCATTGCACTACATGCTTGGCCCTTACACCATGACCCACATCTCCGATATGCCCCTGAGTTTGCCTGAAGGTGTCTGTCCTCTGCCCCACTGGGGGGTGATTGAAGCCACTGGCGCCGATGCTGCTGCTTTTTTGCACAACCAGCTCAGCAACGATGTGCTGTTGCTGCCGGTGGGGCAAGCCCGCCTGGCTTCGTGGTGCAATGCCAAGGGGCGCATGCAGGCGAGCATGCTGGTGCTCAAGACCTCTGCAGAATCTGTGGTGCTTGTCCTGTCCAAAGACTTGCTGGCGCAGAGCCTCAAGCGCTTGTCCATGTTTGTCATGCGCTCCAAAGTCAAACTTGCCGATGCCAGCGCCCAGTGGCAATTGCACGGCCTGCTGGGACAGGCCGCTCAACCGCCAGGGCTGGAGCCCGGCCAGCCTTGGCAGGCGTGGTCGCTGGCGCAAGGCGCCTTCGGCATCGAGCTGTACCCTGCGGTGCTGGGACAAATTCGCGTCGCTCGTGCGCTGCAGCTGACGCCAATCAGCCAAGCTGCACCCGCTGGCCAGCAAGCCCCTGCCGAGAGCTGGGCATGGTGCGAAGTGCTCAGTGCGGTGCCTTTGCTGACCGCCCCCCTGTTCGAGGCCTTTGTTCCCCAAATGCTCAACTACGAGAGCGTGGGGGGCGTGAACTTCAAGAAGGGCTGCTACCCCGGTCAGGAGGTGGTGGCGCGCAGCCAGTTTCGTGGCACGCTCAAGCGCCGCATGGCGCGGGTACACAGCCCCGTGGCCCTGGACGCCGGACAAGCGGTTTTTACGCCCACAGATCCCGAGCAGCCTTGCGCCAGCGTGGTGTTGTGCGCCGCGCGCCCGGACGGGGATGGCTTTGATGCGCTGGTCAGCGGCACACTCGAGAGCATGTCCACAGGTTGGCACGTCGGCGACTGCACCGGCCCAGCGCTCAAGCTGCTACCCCTGCCCTACGCACTGCTTGAGGACATCTGAGCCTTAAAGCGCACGCACCATGTTGATGTGTGCAATGCCCGCTTCTTCGTACACTTCGCCCTGCACGCTGTAGCCCGCGCGGCGGTAAAAGCCCTCGGCACTGCACTGGGCGTGCAGGATGACCTCCCGGTCACCGCGTTCACGCGCAGCGTCCATCAGGGCATCGAGCACTTGCCGTCCCAGCTGCGTGCCGCGCATTTGCTTTTGCACTGCCATGCGACCGATGCGCCCCACCCCTGGAGCATGTTGCAGCAAGCGCCCCGTGGCCAGCGCCTTGCCCATGCGGTTGACGGCCACGGCATGAATCGCGGTGGCATCGGCCTCATCCCACTCCATGTCCGCTGGCACTTTTTGCTCCTGCACAAAGACCTGCTGGCGCAAGGGGCTGGCCAGCTTTTGCAGGTCATGCCAGGCGCCCACATGCAGCTCCATCATGTTTTCGCCGCGTTCATAGGCTTCGAGCATGTCGCGCAAGGCTGGGGCGATGGGTTGCGATTTTTTGGCCGCCGGATTGGCATAGACATAGACCAGCTCGCTGGTGATCAACAGCTCGTCGCCCCGGAAAATCGCCCCGGCAAAAGTCATGGACGAGTTGCCAATGCGGTCGCAACGCAGACAGACATCCAGAAAATCATCCATCTCGGCGCTGGCGTGGTACTCGACGCTGGCTTTCTTGACGTACAAGTCCCCACCCAGCGCATGCATGGTCTCGGCGTAAGGCATGGCCAGAGCGCGCCAGTAATCGGTCACCGCCGTGTCAAAGTATATAAGGTAGTGGCCGTTAAAGACGATCTGCTGCATGTCCACCTCGACCCAGCGCACGCGCAGGCGGTGAGAAAAACGGAAGTCCTGTCTTTTCATGGTGTTCAACTTTCAAAAGCGTGTTTCAGGGCCCGGCCTGCGTCGGCGTGGGCCGTCAGCGCATCGGGCAAGGCGCGGCCCATGGTGGCAAAACCATGCACCATGCCACGGTAAATTTCCAGATCGACCGGCACGCCCGCCATGCGCAGCGCATCGGCATAGGCCAACCCTCCATCAACCAGCGGGTCGCATTCGGCAAGCCCCATCCAGGCCGGGGCCACGCCGCTGTGATCAGGCGCATTTAAAGGGGCAAAGCGCCAGTCGTCGCGCTCAGCCTCGTCGATGTAATGGTTGAAGAACCAGTCGATGGTGGCCACGTCCAGCAAAAAGCCCTTGCCGTAAGCGTGGTGCGAAGGCAGGTCGTTGCGGCCGGTGCAGCCGGGGTAAAACAGCAGCTGCAGCGCCAGCGGCATTGCAGTGTCTCGCGCCATGAGGGCGCAAACCGCAGCAAGTGTGCCACCCGCGCTGTCGCCGCCAATGGCCAGGCGGGCCGTGTCCAGGCCCAGGGCACTGCCCTGCCCTTTGAGCCAGTTCAACGCATCCCAGGCATCGTGCAAGGCGGTCGGGAAGCGGTGTTCAGGCGCCAGCCGGTAGTCCAGCGAAACCACAGCGCAGTGGCCGTGGCGACTGAGCTGGCGGCACAGGACATCGTGCGTGGTCAGGCTGCCCACGGTAAAGCCCCCGCCGTGCAGGTACAGCAGCACGGGTAGCGGCGTGTCGCTGTGCGGCGCGTACAGGCGCGCCGGGCATGCATGGCCGTCGCGCATGGGTAACTGAAGATCCTCCACCCTGCCCACCTTGGGGGCCGGCTGCAGGTCCAGAATGGGGCCGCCCACGTTGTAGAACTCACGCGCCTGCTGGGGGCTCAGGGCCTCCATGGGGGGGCGGCCAGCACGGTGGATGCGCTCAATCAGCAGCCGCGCAGCCGGGGCCAGCAAGGAATGGGGGTTGATGTGGTGAGAACTCATGCCTTATCGCCAAAGTGACCGCAGCCGCATCACAGCGCTTGCCAAGCGGTTCACAATGCTTGGCATCGTACAACGTGCAGGAGACAAAACATGTCCTTCATCAACTACATCACCCAGATCCAGATCGACTTTGGCGCCTTGGCCTTGCTGAAGAGCGAATGCGAGCGCGTGGGCATCAGCCGCCCCTTGATCGTGACCGACGCAGGCGTCAAAGCCGTAGGCATTCTGGACAAAGCCCTTGCCGCCCTGCCCGGCTTGACAGTCAGTGTGTTTGACCAGACCCCCTCCAACCCGACCGAAGCCGCCGTGCGCGCAGCCGCCGCCATTTACAAGCAAAACGGCTGCGACGGCCTGATTGCGCTGGGCGGCGGCAGCTCGATCGACTGCGCCAAAGGCGTGGCCATTGCCGCCACCCACGAAGGCCCGCTCAAGACCTACGCCACCATCGAAGGCGGCTCACCCAAAATCACCGACCGCGTGGCGCCCCTGATCGCTGTGCCGACCACGGCGGGCACTGGCTCCGAAGTCGCGCGTGGCGCCATCCTCATCGTGGACGACGGCCGCAAGCTGGGTTTTCACAGCTGGTCCATCGTGCCCAAGGCCGCCATCTGCGACCCCGAACTCACGCTGGGCCTGCCGCCCGTGCTCACAGCCGCCACCGGCATGGACGCGATTGCGCACTGCATGGAAACCTTCATGGCCGCGCCGTTTAATCCGCCTGCCGACGGCATTGCGCTCGACGGTCTGGCGCGGGGCTGGGCCAACATCGAGCGCGCGACGAAAAACGGTCAGGACCGCGAAGCCCGCCTGAACATGATGAGCGCCAGCATGCAGGGCGCCATGGCCTTCCAAAAAGGCCTGGGCTGCGTGCACAGCCTGAGCCACAGTCTGGGCGGTGTGAACCCGCGCCTGCACCACGGTACCCTGAACGCCATGTTCCTGCCCGCGGTGGTCCGCTTCAATGCGGCGGCTGAATCGGTGCAAAAGGACAACCGCCTCAACCGCATGGCCCAGGCCATGGGACTGCAAAACGGCAGCGACATTCCCGAGGCCATCCAGGACATGAACGCCCGCCTAGGCTTGCCCACGGGTTTGGGGGCCATGGGCGTGACAGCGGATTTGTTCGATCAGGTCATCACCGGCGCCCTGGCCGACCACTGCCACAAGACCAACCCGCGCATCGCCAGTGCCGAGGAATATCGAGAGATGCTTGCCCTCAGCCTCTGAGGCTGCGGCCCGTCAGCGGATCAGGAACAACCGGTCATCCGGCGCGCTTTGGCGGCGAAAGCGCTGGCCTTTGATGTCCAGCACAAACACGTCCTTGTAGCGAAGCACCTCGACCCCTTCGGCTTTGTTGACCAATACAGTGGGGCGAATATCGCCTTCGGGCGTATGCACCACCGTCAGGGCAATGGGGGACGCCTGGCCAGGCACAAAGGCCTCGGCGGCCGTGACGGTGTCGCCTGCTTGCGGGGCCAGCACCACAAAAGCTTGCAGCACAGCGCCGCCCTCGTCTCGCGCTTGAGCTGGATCGGGTTGGAAGGCGAGGCCCTCCTCAAAAATGCGGATGCAAGCATGACGCACTTGCGACCAGGTGTAGCCTGCCGAGGCGATGCAGCCGTGTGCATCGCGCTCAGCTCCAGTCACATGTGTCTTGATCGGGGCTGGGGTATGGTTCTCCGCAGCGGGCGAACAGGCGCTAAGGGCGCATGCTGCCAATATCGTTGTGATCAAGCGGGTGTTCATTTCTTTTTTCTCTCCCTGGGTTGGGGCCCAACTCGCGCACTCGGACCAGCCAATGGCCTGTGTGTGTCGTTGAACCTGTGGTTTTATAGCGCGCTCACCCGAGCCGCATCCGGGCGCTCCAGCCACTGCGCAAACTCATCGGCCAATTGCTGTGCCGCGCTGGCGGCTGTGTTCCAGACCTTGACTCGGGCCTGCAGATCCTGGCCATAGGTCATGAAGTCCTGGCGGTCGGGCAGCTTGCCATTGGGCAAGGTTTGGACCCAGTCGGGGTTAGGCGCCAAGAGCACCACAGAATCCAGCGCAGACGTGGCGTGGTGGCGCCACTTGAGGGCCTTGTCCAGCCAGCCGGGGACCACCGCTTGCTGGAAATGCGGGTACAGCACGATGGGGCTGGACGCGGGCGGCTGGTAGTTCAGGTGCAAGTGGTAGTCGGTGATGCCGCCGTCCCAGTAGGAACCCTTGGGCCCGCCTGGTACGTTGTGCACCGCTTGCAGAACGAAGGGAATGGAACAGCTGGCCTGCAGGGCTGGCATGAAGTTGTCCGCATTCAAGGGCGCTTGCACCGTGTCGTAGTCGCTGGCGTCAAAGGGCAAATCGCCCTGCATGCCCGAAAACACCACCCGCTCCAGCCAGGCGCCCATGGCAGGACGCGCCAGCAGGTTGGACAGCCATGCGCCGGCATAGCCCAGTGGGGTGAGCAAGGCGTGTTCGCGCTTTAAAACGTGGCGGCCTCGTGAGGTGACCAGATGCAGTTTGTAGCGAGGGTGCGAGAGCAATTCATCCACACGCCCGCCATAAAACGCCTGCAAGCTCTTGCCAAACTCGCGGCTGACCTGCTCGGCGCTCACCCGCTTTTGGCCGGGAGGTAGCTCGTAATGCTGGTGGATGTAGTCGTGCTCCAGCCGTTCAAAGGCTGCGACCGGGTCATTCAGGCAAGCCGTGGCCATGCGCCAGGCACCGATGGAGGCGCCCACCAGATGCACGGGCTGGCTGGACTGCGGCAACCACTCGCCAAAAATGAAACGATCCAGCGGCCCGAGGATCAGGCCCTTGGGCCCGCCCGCTGCGCCCGGCATGACGCCTACATGCTCGGGGCGCAAGCCGTGCTCGCGGATATGGGCCAGAGCCTTGGGGCCGGCGTGGATGTTCAGGGCCTGCATGGCACTTACTTCTTGAGCCCTTGCAGCTTGGCAAACGCGCTGGCCATGGCCGAGCCCGCTGCGGCGGGCGCCGAGTTGTAGCCGCCACCGCCACGCTGGCGCTGGTCGCGCCCTGCCCCTTCAAACTTGTTGTCGCGCGGGCCATCGCGTCTGGCAGGCGCTGCATCGGTGCGCATGCTCAGGCTGATGCGCTTGCGGGCCACGTCCACTTCGAGCACCTTGACCTTGACGATGTCGCCGGTCTTGACCACTTCGCGGGCGTCGTTGACGAACTTGTTGGCCAGCTGGCTCACATGCACCAGGCCGTCCTGGTGCACGCCCAGGTCCACAAAGGCGCCGAACTGGGCCACGTTGGACACCGTGCCTTCGAGCACCATGCCCTCCTTGAGGTCGGTGATGTCTTCGACGCCTTCGTTGAAGCGGGCGACCTGGAAGTCCGGGCGCGGGTCGCGGCCGGGTTTTTCGAGTTCGCCCAGGATGTCCTTGATGGTGATGGCGCCGAACTGCGCGTTGGCAAACTGTTCGGGCTTGAGGGTCTTGAGCACTTCGCTGCGGCCCATGACCTCCTGGATCGGCTTGCCGGTCTTGACCAGGATCTGTTCGACCACGGGATAGGTTTCGGGGTGCACGCCGGTCATGTCCAGCGGGTTGTCGCCACCTCGGATGCGCAGGAAGCCCGCGCTCTGCTCGAAGGTCTTGGCGCCCAGGCCGGTGACCTTGAGCAGGTCCTGGCGGCTTCTGAAGGCGCCATTGGCTTCACGCCAGCGCACCACGGCCTTGGCCACCGAGCCGGACAGGCCCGACACGCGCGAGAGCAGCGGCACGCTGGCGGTGTTCAGGTCCACGCCGACCGAGTTCACGCAGTCCTCGACCACGGCGTCAAGCTGGCGGGCCAGTTCGCTCTGGTTCACGTCGTGCTGGTACTGGCCCACGCCAATGGATTTGGGGTCGATCTTGACCAGCTCGGCCAGCGGGTCCTGCAGGCGGCGGGCAATGGAGGCGGCGCCGCGCAGGCTCACGTCCACATCGGGCATTTCCTGGCTGGCAAATTCGCTGGCGGAATACACCGAAGCGCCCGCCTCGCTCACCACCACCTTGGTGATGCTGTGCTCGGGGTGCAGCTTGGCCAGCTGCTTGATGAGTTCGCCCGCCAGCTTGTCGGTCTCGCGGCTGGCGGTGCCGTTGCCAATCGCGATCAGGTCAACGCCGTGCTTTTCGCAGAGCTTGGCCAGGGTAAAAAGCGACCCGTCCCAGTCGCGGCGCGGCTCGTGCGGGTACACGGTGGCGGTGTCGACCAGCTTGCCAGTGTTGTCCACCACGGCCACTTTCACGCCGGTGCGGATGCCCGGGTCCAGGCCCATGACGGCCTTGGGACCGGCGGGCGCGGCCAGCAGCAGGTCGCGCAGGTTGTCGCCAAACACCTTGATGGCGACTTTTTCGGCTTCTTCACGCAGACGGGCGAACAGGTCGCGCTCGGTGGACAGGCTCAGTTTCACGCGCCAGGTCCAGGCCACGCATTTGCGGATCAGGTCGTCGCCTGGGCGGGCGCTGTGGCTCCAGCCCAGGTGCAGCGCGATGCGGCCTTCAGCCACGCTGGGCTTGCCGGGCTCCGGTTCGACAGGCAACACCAGCTTGGCATCCAGAATCTCCAGCGCCCTGCCCCGGAAGACCGCCAGCGCGCGGTGGCTGGGCACGCGGCCAATGGGCTCGTCGTAGTCAAAGTAGTCGCGGAACTTGGCCACATCCGGATTGTTCTCGTCCTTGCCATCAGCCAGCTTCGAGCGCAGCAGGCCTTCGCTCCAGAGCCATTCGCGCAGCGCCTGCACCAGGCCCGCATCTTCGGCCCAGCGCTCGGAAAGCAGATCGCGCACGCCATCGAGCACGGCGGGCACGGTGGAAAAGTCGGCGCCCTCGATCTTGCCGGCAGGCACCAAAAACGCCTCGGCCTCGACGGCTGGGTTGAGCGATGGGTCGGCAAACAGTTTGTCGGCCAGCGGCTCCAGCCCGGCTTCGCGCGCGATCATGCCCTTGGTGCGGCGTTTGGGCTTGTAGGGCAAATACAGGTCTTCAAGCTCCTGCTTGGTGGGTGCGGCCTGCAGGGCAGCCAGCAGCTCGGGCGTGAGCTTGCCCTGCTCCTGAATGCTCTTGATGACGGCTTCGCGGCGGTCTTCGAGCTCGCGCAAGTAGCCCAAGCGGTATTCCAGTTCACGCAGCTGGATGTCGTCCAGCCCGCCGGTCACTTCCTTGCGGTAACGGGCAATGAAGGGCACCGTCGCGCCCCCGTCCAGCAGTTCAACGGCGGCCTTGACCTGGTCAGGGCGAATCTGAATTTCTACGGCCAGCTGGGCCAGGATTTTTTGCATTTTTGTGGAACTTCTCTCTGACAAAACGTCAGAGTTTGCCACAGGCTCAGACTTCAAAATCCATGCATTGCCGCTTTGAAACCACTGCTTTCATGAACGGCTTGATGGCCGCATGGTCAGGGTGCTGCTGGTAGGCGCTCAGGGTCTGCGCGTCTTGCAGCAACATGTTCAAAACCAGGTCGGCCGTGCAGTCCAGCCCCGGCTGGGCGGTGCCCACTTCAAAACCGTGGATGCCAGGCACCAAGGTCTTGAAGGACAGCAGCGCCTGCCGCGCTTTTTCGACGTTGGTGGCCTTGTCTGCGCCTTCGGCCTGGTCATGAAACGACCACATCACGATGTGTCTGAGCACCTGCCCTCTCCCGATCACAAAACTTCGAAGATACCGCAGGCACCCATCCCGCCGCCAATGCACATGGTCACCGCCACGCGTTTGGCGCCACGGCGCTTGCCTTCGATCAGGGCATGCCCCGTCAAGCGCTGGCCACTGACGCCGTAAGGGTGGCCGACCGCAATCGCACCGCCGTTGACGTTCAGGCGATCGGCCGGGATGCCCAGTTTGTCGCGGCAGTAAATCACTTGGACCGCAAACGCCTCGTTGAGCTCCCACAGGTCAATGTCGCTAACCTTCAGACCCAGGCGAGAGAGCGCCTTGGGGACGGCGTACACCGGGCCAATGCCCATCTCGTCGGGCTCGCAACCGGCCACGGCAAAGCCGAGAAAGCGGCCCAAGGGCTTGAGCCCGCGCTTTTCGGCCAGCGCTTCGTCCATGACCACGCAGGCCCCTGCCCCGTCCGAAAACTGGCTGGCGTTACCAGCGGTAACGAGACCGCCGGGCATGGCCGAGCGCAAACCGGCTATGCCTTCCACCGTGGTGCCCTCGCGCAGGCCTTCGTCGCGGCTGACGGTCACTTGCTTGGTGATCAGGCCCTGCACCTTGTCGTACACGCCAGACACCACCGTGATGGGGGCAATTTCCGCATCGAACAAACCGGCAGCAGCAGCGGCACAGGCTTTTTGCTGGCTGGCGGCGCCGTACTCGTCCATGGCCTCGCGGCCAATGCCGTAACGCTTGGCGACTTGTTCAGCCGTCTGGAGCATGTTCCAGTAAATCTCGGGCTTTTGCTTGTTGAGCGCGGGGTCCATCAGCATGTGCTGGTTCATTTCCTGCTGCACGCAGGAAATGCTTTCCACGCCACCGGCCACATACACCTGCCCTTCACCCGAGATGATGCGCTGCGCGGCCAGCGCGATGGTTTGCAGGCCAGACGAGCAAAACCGGTTCACGGTCAGGCCGGAGACGGAGATCGGCAGCCCCGCCTTCAAGGCAATCTGGCGTGCAATGTTCAAGCCGGTGGCGCCCTCGGGGTTGGCGCAACCCATGATGACGTCTTCGACCTCGGCGGCATCAATGCCCGCCCGGGCCACAGCGTGTTGCACGGCATGCCCGCCCAGCGTGGCGCCATGGGTCATGTTGAAAGCACCCTTCCAGCTTTTGGCCAAGGGGGTACGTGCGGTAGAAACGATGACAGCATTCGTCATGATGAAAAACCTTTATTGGAATGTTTTGCCTTCGACCACCAGGCGCTGCAGCAGCGGCGCGGGTTGCCAGAACGCGGCATCGTCATGGGGGTTGAGGGCAAAGCGCTTCATGGCCTCGGCCACGTTGAACAGCCCCAACTCGTTGGCGTAATTCATCGGGCCGCCGCGCCAGAACGGGAAGCCATAACCCATGATGTAGACCATGTCGATGTCGCTGGCCTTGTTGGCAATGCCTTCTTCCAGAATGTGGCACGCCTCGTTGATCAGCGAAAACACCAGACGCTGCACAATTTCCTCGCTGGAAATCCTGCGCGGCGTGATGCCCAGGCTCTTGCGGTGCGCCTCGATCATCTCCAGCACTTGCGGATTGGCAATGGGATCGCGCTTGCCTGCCTGGTAGTCGTACCAGCCTGCACCGGTTTTTTGGCCAAAGCGGCCCATCTCGCACAGCAAGTCCGCCGTTTTGCTGTACTTCATGTGGGGCTGTTCCACGTAGCGGCGCTTGCGAATCGCCCAGCCAATGTCGTTACCTGCCAGATCGCTCATGCGGAAGGGGCCCATGGCAAAGCCGAATTTCTCGATGGCTTTGTCCACCTGCTCCGGCGTGCAGCCTTCGTCCAGCAGAAACCCAGCCTGACGACCGTATTGCTCGATCATGCGGTTGCCAATAAAGCCATCGCACACGCCCGAGACCACCGCTGTTTTCTTGATCTTCTTGCCCAAAGCCATGACCGTGGCCAGAACGTCCTTGCCTGTTTTCTCGCCACGCACCACTTCCAGCAGCTTCATCACGTTGGCGGGGCTGAAGAAGTGCAAGCCCACCACGTCTTGCGGGCGTTGGGTAAACGAGGCGATTTTGTTCAAGTCCAGCGTCGAGGTGTTGGACGCCAGAATGGCGCCGGCCTTCATGGTCTTGTCCAGCTGCTGGAACACGGCTTGTTTGACACCCATGTCTTCAAAGACGGCCTCGATCACCAGGTCGGCCTGGGCGATGTCGTCGTAGCTCAGGGTGGTGCTGAGCAGGGCCATTCGCTGCTCGTATTTGTCTTGCTTGAGCTTGCCTTTTTTGATTTGCGCCTCGTAATTCTTGCGCATGGTGGCCAGGCCGCGGTCCAGGGCCTCCTGCTTCATCTCCAGCATCTTGACCGGAATACCCGCGTTCAGGAAGTTCATGGCAATGCCACCCCCCATGGTGCCTGCACCGATGATGGCCACGGACTGGATCTCGCGTTTGGGGGTGTCGTCTGCGACATCGGGAATCTTGGAGGCTGCGCGATCGGCCATGAACAGATGACGCAAGGCACGGCTCTCGGGCGTCCACATCAGGTTGATGAAGTGGGTGCGCTCGAAGGTCATGCCTTCTTCAAACTTCTTGGTGGTGGCTGCTTCCACCGCATCCACACACTTGAGGGGTGCAGGCAAATTCTTGGCCGTGGCTTTGACCATGTTGCGGGCAAACTGGAAGTAAGCGTCGCCCTGCGGGTGTTTACAAGGCAGGTTCCGCACAAGCGGCAGCGGTGTGGGCAAAGGCGCGTCGGGCGCGTGCACCTTGGCGACTTTTCGCGCCAGCATCAGGGCCTCCTCCATCAGCTTTTCAGGGGCACTGGCCAGCGCGTCCCACAGTTTCTGGCCGGGCAGCATCGCCAGCATCTCGCTTTTGACCGATTCGCCGCTCACAATCAGGTTCAGCGCCGCTTCCACACCAATCGCACGCGGCAGGCGTTGCGTGCCGCCCGCACCCGGAATCAGCCCCAGCTTGACCTCGGGCATGGCAATCGTGGTGCCTTGCGCCGCAATGCGGTAGTGGCAGCCCAGTGCCAGTTCAAGTCCACCGCCCATGGCCACGGTGTGTACCGCTGCCACAATGGGTTTGCGCGAGTTTTCGCAAGCGCGAATGACCGACAGCAAGTTGGGCTCCTGCAAGGCCTTGGGGGAGCCCAACTCCTTGATATCGGCGCCGCCAGAGAAGGCCTTGCCAGCACCTGTCAGGACAATGGCCTTGACGGCAGGATCGTTGTTGGCCTGTTCCAGCCCGGAGGTGATGCCCAAGCGTGTTGCCAAACCCAAACCGTTGACCGGCGGGTTGTCCATGGTGATCACTGCCACATCACCGTCGACTTTGTAGTGCGCTGTCATGTCTGCCTTTGCGGAATCAAAAAAGAACGATCGTTCGTTTTTACCACAACATCAGGCCCTACGGGCGGCATGGAAAACCCTAGACCGTCAGACCATCAACCACTGATTGCAGACCTCGGAGCTCAGTATTTCATCGGGGGCAAGGTCGGCCACGATCCGCCCTCCGCCCATGACCAGCACGCGGTCGGCCAGCGCCAAGGTCAGCTGCAGTCGTTGTTCAATGAGCAAGACTGCCAGGCCCCGCTGGCGGGCCAGGCCAAGCACATGCCCCAGTTGCGCCACCACCTGGGGCGCAAGACCTTCCGCAGGTTCGTCCACAATCAAAAGCCGGGGTTGTCCCATCAAGGCACGGCACAAGGACAACATTTGCTGCTCGCCGCCCGAGAGCCTGTCAGCCGGTGTGTGGACACGCTCTGCCAGGGAAGGAAACAAGTCGAGCAGCTCATCGCGCGACCATACAAGGGGTGAATACGAGCGCACCGCCGGCTCGCCCAGCAACAGGTTTTGCGCCACGCTCAGGCCCGGAAACACATCGCGCGACTCAGGCACATACCCCAATCCGCAACGCGCGACCCTGTGAGCCGGCAAGTGCTCAAGGGCTTGCCCGTGCCAGCGGATGCTGCCTTGCCTGGGCAGCAAACCCATCAAAGCCATCGCGGTGGTGCTTCGGCCCGCGCCATTGCGCCCGAGCAGAGCGACGATTTCACCCGGGCGCACAGCAAAGGTGAGGCCATTCAAAACAGGCTGACCGCCGCGCAGCACCTTCAGATCGCGCACTTCAAGCATGCGCGCCTCCGGCTGAGGCGTTTGAAAACAAGGCACCCAGATAGGCCTGTTGCACCTGCGGGTTGGCGCGCACCACAACAGGTGTGTCGCACGCCAGAATGCGCCCTTGCTCCAGCACAGCCACACGGTCAGCCAGCTCAAACACCACATCCATGTCGTGCTCAACCATCAGCAGTGTTTTGTCTTGCGTGCAATCGCGTATCAAAGCCACGGCAAGCTGGGCCTCGGCACGGCTCATGCCTGCCGTAGGCTCATCGAGCAGCACCACGCGTTGCGCCGATGACAAGGCCAGCCCCAACTCCAGGCGCCGCTGCTGGGCGTAATTGAGCTGGTCTGCGCAAAGACGGGCCTGGGCCTTCAGGTCCAGTTGTTCAAGCCAGTGCGCCACTTGCGCTCGTACCTGGGCCTGTTGCTCTTGGCGCCCACAACAGCGGTAGGCAGGCTGGGCTTGCCACTGTAGCCCCGAGGCCAGGTTCTCGCTCACCGTCAAGCCGCCAAACAGGCGCTGGATCTGAAAACTGCGCGCCAGCCCGGCGCGGTGGATTTGCGCGGTCGTCCAGCCCGCCACACGTTGACCGAACAGCAAGATCTGCCCTTGCGAAGCTTGCATTTCCCCACTGATCAGGTTGAACAGGGTTGATTTGCCAGCCCCGTTAGGGCCAATGAGCGCCAGGCGCTCGCCAGCGCGGACCTGCAAGTCCACGCCGGCCAGCACTGTCGTCGAGCCAAAGCGGTGATGGATGCCCAGCAACTCCAATGCGAATGAACTCATGCCTGGGCCTCCTTCGACAACTTGCGGGTCCGTGCCCACAGCCATGTGCAAGCCAGCGCAAGCAAGGTCATCAAGACCCAGTCCTGGCGCTGCTCAATGTTCAGTGTCAAGCCCAGCCAATGCACCACAGGCCCAGCCGTGGACAACTGCTGGACCTGGTAGGCCATCTCCACCAGCCCCCCGGCAAAGCCAAGTGCCCCGAGCAGGCCAAGCCCGTGCATCCACGCCGCGGGCGTTGGCAGGGCCCAGGTCTGGCTTTGCCTGTTGCGCAGCCAGTGCGCGACCAGTCCCGTCAAACCTTGCGGCGCACGCACCACCAGCACCATGAACATGAGGCCAAGGTACAAGCCACTGGCGGGCGTGAGTTGCGGCAAGGTGCTGTGCGCCAGCACCATCAAGGCGCCGCCCATCAAGGCGCCCAGCCAGTGGCGGCTGCCGGCCAGCACCGTGAACAACAGCAATTCGCCCGAACGTATGGGGTTGAAGGCTTCGGGCGTGACGATTTCAAACACCATGGCCGACAGACCGCCTGCCACACCCGCCACTGCGCCAGCCAGCACAAAGGCTATCCACCGGACCCGCTGCGGATCAGGCCCGACATGCGCCAGCCGCCCGGGTTGCTCACGTGCGGCGCGCACATACAAGCCCAAAGGCGATCGCTCAAGCTGCCGCATGCCCCATAGCGCCAGCAGCAGATAGACGACAACCAGCATGTACATGTGCACGGGGTTCCCGCCCTGCCAGAACCCCAGGGACAGGCCCGCCGTTCGGTCCGCAGACAAACCGCCCTCCCCCCCGAAAACCGAGGGGAACACCGCAACCAGCGCCCAGACCAGCTCACCCAAACCCAAGGTGATCATGGCCAGGGCGGCACCCGGACGGCGCGTGCTGATGGCCCCCAGCGCCCAGGCCAGCAAGGCGCTGCCAACGCCCGCCAGCAAAGGCACCAGCACCATAGGCACAGGCCAGCCCTGGCCAGCCAGGCGCATCAGATGCACGGCCAGATAGGCTCCCGCCCCGGTGTAGATCGCTTGCCCGAAACTGAGCATGCCGCCCTGTCCCCAAAGCCATTGGTAAGACAGACAGGCGATGGCGGCCACCCCCATCTGCGTGAGCAGGGACAAGCCATGTCCCTGGCCTGTCCACAGGGGCAGCAGACTCAGCAACAGGAACAGAACAAACACCCGGCGCATGCGTCAGCCTCCTTGTTTGCCCAGCAAGCCTTGCGGACGCCAGATCAGCATGAGCACCATCAAGGCAAAAGGCAAGGCCGGTGCCAAACGGGCGCTTGAGATGCCGCCAAGTGGTATGTCCCAGCTCAGCGCGAGGGTTTGCAAAAGGCCAATGAGCAAGGAGGCCAGGAAAGCTCCCCAAAGCGAACCCATGCCGCCGACCACCACCACCACAAACACCACCGCACCCATGGCGCCTGCCATGGCCGGTTCGGTCACAAAGGTGCTGCCGCCCATCACGCCTGCTAGGCCCGCCAGCGCACTGCCCACGCCAAAGACCAGCATGCGAACTGCGCTCACGTTGTGGCCCAGCGCCTGCACCATGTCCGGGTGGGTGATGGCCGCCTGCACGACCAGGCCCGTTCGGGTGCGGTGCAGCAGCCACCACAAGCCGCCCAGCACAGTTAGCGAAATGCCCATGATGAAGACACGCGAAAGGGGCAAGTCCAGCAGCCACATGCTGGCGCCCTGCAGTGCCAGCGGCAAGGCAAAACTCAGGGGTGCGCGGCCCCACAGCAGCTGGACCAGCTCCAGTACCACGTAACCCAGGCCAAAGGTCACCAACAGCTCTGCCACATGGCCCTGGCTGTGCAGGCGCCGCAGCACCAGATGTTCAAAGCCTGCGCCCAGCAGGCCCACTAAGACTGGCGCCAGCACCAGTGCAGCGCCATAGCCCCAGACTTGCGCCAGGGCATAGCCCAGATAGGCCCCCAGCATGTAGAAGCTGGCATGGGCAAAATTGAGCACCCCCATGATGCCCAGGATCAGGGTCAGCCCGGCGCTGAGCAAAAACAGCAGCAAGCCGTAGCTCAGGCCGTTGAGCACACTGACGAAGAAAAACTCCAAAACCGTCTTTCTGTCGCCCTGTTTGGGCGACCAGAGTCAAAAAACGGATTGTCCTGCAAAAGCCCCTGGCGTCCTTTAGCGCTGGTCGGGCAACTTGTAGTCCACAAGCTGCTCGCGCAAGCGGGTTTTGAGCATCTTGCCGGTGGCGCCCAGCGGGATGGCGTCCATGAACACGACATCGTCCGGGATCTGCCACTTGGCCGTGCGGCCTTCGTAGAAAGCCAACAGCTCTTCGCGCGTGACCTCGGCGCCCGGCTTTTTGACCACGCACACAATCGGACGTTCATCCCACTTGGGATGTTTGACGCCCACGCAAGCTGCCATGGCCACGGCCGGGTGGGCCATGGCGATGTTTTCCACATCGATGGAGCTGATCCACTCGCCGCCGGACTTGACCACATCCTTGCTGCGGTCGGTGATTTGCATGAAACCATCGGCATCGATCGTGGCCACATCGCCCGTGGGGAACCAGCCGTCCACCAGCGGATCGCCGCCCTCTTGCTTGAAGTAGCCTGCCATCACCCAAGGGCCTTTGACCAGCAAATCGCCAGCGCTCTTGCCGTCATGGGGCAAGGCCTGCCCGTTGCCATCGACGATCTTCATGTCGATGCCGAAGATGCACCGGCCCTGCTTGAGGCGCAGCTTCATTTGCTCGTCTGCGGAGAGCTTGAGGTGTTTGTTCTTGAGGGTGCACAGGGTGCCCAAGGGGCTCAGCTCAGTCATGCCCCAGGCGTGCAGCACGTCCACGCCGTAGTCTTCGCGGAAAGCGTCGATCATGGCGGGCGGGCAAGCCGAGCCACCAATAACGGTGCGCTTGAGGGTGCTGAACTTCAGGCCCGCAGGCTTCATGTGGCCGAGCAACATTTGCCAGACCGTGGGCACGCCAGCGGCAAAGGTCACGCCTTCGGCCTCGATCAGTTCGTACACCGACTTGCCGTCCAGCGCCGGCCCCGGGAACACCAGCTTGGCGCCGGTCATGGCCGCGTTGTACGGAATGCCCCAGGCGTTGACGTGGAACATGGGTACGACCGGCAAGATGGCGTCGCGCGCAGACACGCCCATCACATCGGGCAAGGCCGAGGCGTAGGCATGAAGGATGGTGGAGCGGTGGCTGTAGAGAGCGCCCTTGGGGTTGCCCGTGGTGCCGCTGGTGTAGCAAAGGCTCGACGCCGTGTTTTCGTCCATCTGCGGCCAGGTATAGGCCGTCGATTGCTTGCCGATCCAGTCTTCGTAGCTGATCAGCCCGTTCACGCCTGTGTCGGCAGGCAGCTTGTCTGCATCGCACAGCGCGACCCACTGCCGCACAGTGGGGCACTTGGCATGCACAGCTTGAATCAGTGGCAAAAAGGTCAGATCGAAACACAAGACCTGGTCTTCAGCGTGGTTGACGATCCAGGCAATCTGCTCGGGGTGCAAACGCGGGTTGATGGTGTGCAAAACCCGGCCAGAGCCGCTGACACCAAAGTACAGCTCCAGGTGCCGGTAGCCGTTCCAGGCCAGGGTCCCCACCCGGTCGCTCAGGGCCAGGCCCATGCCATCGAGCGCGTTGGCCACCTGGCGAGAACGCTGGGCCACTGTGGCCCAGCTGGAGCGATGAATATCGCCCTCCACGCGGCGCGAAATGATCTCTCCGTCGCCATGGTGCTTTTCAGCAAAATCGATCAGGGAAGAAATCAGCAAGGACTGCTGCTGCATCAAACCAAACATCTGTAGACCTCCAGTCAATAACTCATGCATCTTGAGGGCCTTGCACAGGGGGCACAAGTCGGCAAATCCCTGATTACTGTCTCTGCAAAGACAATTCCGCACATCGGCGCGGGGCATCCTTTGCCGAAGACAATGGCGCCATGCCCCAGCCAAGCTCCCCAGTATTTGAGTGGACACACCGCCTGCATGCGCTGGGTGATGAGTTCTACACACGCCTGAATCCCCAAGGCATCCCCACGCCCTCATGGGGCAGCCGTAACCTATCTTTGCTCAAGGAGCTGGGCTGGAGCGCGCAGGTGCTGAGCGACGAGTGCTTGCCCGCTTGGGCGGGAAACACACTTCTGCCCGGCTGCGATCCGATCGCCACGGTCTACAGCGGTCATCAGTTCGGTGTCTGGGCGGGGCAGCTTGGCGATGGCCGGGCCTTGCTGTTGGGCGAGGCTCAATCGCAAGCGGGCACGCAGGAAATCCAGCTCAAAGGCGCGGGGCGCACCCCCTACTCGCGCATGGGCGATGGGCGTGCGGTGTTGCGCTCTTCCATTCGGGAGTACCTGTGCAGCGAGGCCATGCACGGCTTGGGCATTCCCACCACGCGCGCCCTGGCTTTGGTGGCCTCACCCATGCCGGTGTACCGGGAGCGGGCTGAAACCGCCGCTGTGGTCACACGGGTCGCACCCAGCTTTTTGCGCTTCGGCCACTTCGAACACTTTGCCGCCAAAAACCGCCAGGACCTGCTTCAACAACTGGCCGACCATGCCATTGCCCAGCACCTGCCGCAGGCTCTGGAACGCGCCCCGAGCTGGAACGGCAACAGCTATGCAGGCCTGCTGGATGAAGTGGTCCAGCGAACGGCCCGCTTGATCGCACAGTGGCAGGCCGTGGGCTTTTGCCATGGCGTCATGAACACGGACAACATGAGTGTGCTGGGGCTGACGCTGGACTACGGCCCTTTTCAGTTCATGGACGGGTTTGACCCTGGGCACATCTGCAACCACAGCGACACGCATGGCCGCTACGCCTGGGACCAGCAACCCGATGTGGCCTACTGGAACCTGCTTGCGCTGGGCCAGGCGCTGCACCCCTTGATCGAAGATGTGGATCTGATCCGAGCCGTCATCAAGACCTATGAAGCCCACTTTGTCCGCGACATGGGCAACGCCATGCGCGCCAAGCTGGGACTCACCGGCCCGCTGGCCACTGACGACCAGCGCGAGGCAGACTGGCTGCTGGTGCAGGACTTGTTGCAATGCCTGGCCAGGGAACGGGTGGATTACCCGCTTTTCTGGCGCCGCTTGAGCCAGGCCGTGGCACACGAAGATGGCCAATGGGATCTTCGCAAGCGCCATTGGCAAGAGGTGACAGACCTATGGCTGCAAGCGCAGCCTTTTGAACAATGGCTACAGCGGTACCGGCAGCGGCTGGGCGGCACCTTGCCAGCCGCTGTCGGCCAGACCA
This sequence comes from Pseudomonadota bacterium, assembly GCA_041191485.1. Lineage (GTDB taxonomy): Bacteria > Pseudomonadota > Gammaproteobacteria > Burkholderiales > Burkholderiaceae_C > Limnohabitans_A. The sequence goes on along the minus strand of JBEEOS010000003.1, from coordinate 8,843 downwards.
TGCTGCGCAGCAACCCCAAATATGTCTTGCGCAATCACCTGGCCCAGGTGGCCATCGCACAAGCCGAGCAAGGTGACTTTTCCGAGGTGGACACCTTGCTGCATTTGCTGCATTCCCCCTACGACGAACACCCGGGGCATGAGCACCGCGCCCAATTACCCCCGGATTGGGCGGCCCATCTGCAGCTGAGCTGCTCCTCCTGAGACAATCACGGCATGACAAGCATCCAACACACAGACGCCGAGTGGCAAGCCTTGCTGGGGCGCAAAAACGCCGAGCCTGCAGCCTTTGCCGTGACCCGCCAGGCCGCCACCGAGCGCCCCTTTACCGGTCGCTACGAAGACCATTGGGCCGCCGGCACCTACCGCTGCATTTGTTGTGGAGCCGTGTTGTTCCACTCGGACACCAAGTTCGATGCGGGTTGCGGCTGGCCCAGTTTTTTCCAGGCCGCCAACCCGCAAGCCATCAAAGAGCGGCGCGACCTGAGCCACGGCATGGTGCGCGTTGAAACCCTGTGCGCCCAATGCGACGCCCACCTGGGCCATGTCTTTGAAGATGGCCCTGCCCCCACCGGGCTGCGCTACTGCATGAATTCGGCTTCGTTAGACTTCGAGCCTTTGCCCACACCGGACCGCGCATGAAGCAACTGCTTGACTTTCTCCCCCTGATCCTGTTTTTCGGGGCCTACAAACTGGGTGACATCTACATCGGCACCGCCGTGCTCATGGCAGCCACCGTGGTGCAAATGGCCGTGGTCTACAAAATGGATGGTCGCCTGCAAACCATGCACAAAGTCACCCTGGTGCTGGTGCTGGTGTTTGGCGCGCTGACGCTGGGCCTGCACGATGAGCGCTTCATCAAGTGGAAACCCACCCTGCTCTACACCGGCATGGCGGCTGCGCTGGCCATTGGGCAGTGGGGCCTGCGCAAGAACTTCCTGCAAGCCATGCTGGGCCAGCAATTGCCGCTGAGCACTGGCGTCTGGAACCGACTGAACGTGTCCTGGATGCTGTACGCCCTGTTCATGGCGGCCACCAATGCCTATGTGGCAGCGTATTTCAGCACGGACGCCTGGGTGGACTTCAAACTCTGGGGTTACGCCTTTCCGCTTGTCTTCTTGCTCGGTCAGGGCCTCTACATTGCGCGCCATCTGCCCAAGGACAAGTCATGAGCCAGGTTGCACAAGCCATCGAACAGCGACTGCGTGAGCGGCTGCAGCCCACGGCGCTGCAGGTGCTTGACGAGAGTGCAGCCCACGCGGGGCACGCTGGCGCGCTGGCCGAAGGCAGTCACATCCGCGTGCGCATTGCTTCACCTTTGTTTACACCTTTAGGCCGCGTTCAGCGCCATCGGCTTGTGTATGATGCGCTGCAAGATTTCATCGATGCCGGGCTGCATGCGCTGGCCATCGAACTGCTTTAAACCCTACCGACTCTTACCGAGGACTTCATGAAAAAGCACATCATCGGGGCTGCCCTGGCCTCTGCTCTGGCCCTGCCCGTTCTGGCGCAAAACATTGCCATCGTCAACGGCAAAGCCATCCCCACCTCGCGTGCCGATGCGCTGAAAAAGCAGCTTGAAGCCTCCGGTCGCCCCGTGACGCCCGAAGTCATGGGCCAGATCAAGGAAGAATTGATCGCCCGCGAAATCTTCATGCAGGAAGCCAAAAAGCGTGGACTGGACGCGACTGACGAGTACAAGGCCCAGCTGGAGCTGGCCCGTCAAAGCATCTTGATCCGAACCCTGTTGGCCGATGTGCAAAAGAAAAGCGCCGTCACCGACGCCGAGGTCAAGGCCGAATACGACAAATTCGTCAAGGAAAACGCTGGCAAGGAATATCGTGCCCGCCACATCCTGGTGGAAACGGAAGCCCAGGCCAAAGACCTGATCGCCCAGATCAGCAAAGGCGCCAAGTTTGAAGACCTGGCCAAGAAAAACTCCAAAGACACCGGCTCCGGCGCCAATGGCGGCGATCTGGATTGGGCCAACCCGGCTGGTTTTGTGCCCGAATTCAGCGCCGCCATGACCCAGCTGGCCAAAGGCCAGATGACTGAAGCCCCGGTCAAGAGCCAATTCGGCTGGCACATCATCCGCGTGGACGATGTGCGCGACGCGCAGCTGCCTAAGCTTGAGGACGTGAAAGCCCAAATCACCCAACAGCTGCAGCAGCAAAAACTGGCCAAGTTCCAGGAAGACCTGCGCGCCAAGGCCAAGATTCAATAAGTTTCTTCGCTCCGGCACCAACGCGGCTTCGGCCGCGTTTTCTTTGGGCTCCACGCTTTGGGGTCATTCTTGGGATAATCCTGCCCCATGCTCCCCCACCAGCTCGAACTCCTCGCCCCGGCCCGCAATCTGGACATTGGCATCGAAGCCATCCACCATGGCGCAGACGCCGTCTACATTGGCGGCCCCTCGTTTGGCGCCCGCTCCACGGCCGACAACAGCGTGGCCGATATTGCCCGGCTGGTGCAGCATGCGCACCGCTTTCACAGCCGCATCTTCGTCACGCTCAACACCATCTTGCGCGACGACGAGCTGGAACCCGCTCGTCAATTAGCCTGGCAGCTGTATGACGCCGGGGTGGATGCGCTGATCATCCAGGACATGGGCCTGCTGGAGATTGACCTGCCGCCCATCCAGCTGCACGCCAGCACCCAGACTGACATACGCACCCCTGAAAAGGCGAAATTCCTGCAGGACGCGGGTTTGAGCCAGATCGTGCTGGCGCGGGAGCTGACACTGCCGCAGATCGCCGCCATCCGCGATGCGGTGGATACCGACAAGACCATCATCGAGTTTTTTGTGCACGGCGCCCTGTGCGTGGCCTACAGCGGCCAGTGCTACATCAGCCATGCCCACACCGGGCGCAGCGCCAACCGGGGCGACTGCTCGCAGGCCTGCCGCCTGCCCTATGAGGTCAAGGACAGCCAGGGCCGCATCGTCGCGCACGACAAGCATGTGCTGAGCATGAAGGACAACAACCAGTCCGAGAACCTGCGCCAACTCATCGACGCCGGCTGCCGCAGCTTCAAGATCGAAGGCCGTTACAAGGACATGGCCTACGTCAAGAACATCACGGCGCACTACCGCCGCCTGTTCGACGAGATCCTGAACGAGCGCCCCGAGCTTGCCCCTGCCTCGCACGGCAAGGCCAGCTTCAGCTTCACGCCCGACCCGAACCAGAACTTCAACCGCGAGTTCACCGATTACTTTGTGCAGGGCCGTCAGGAAGACATTGGCGCCTTCGACACACCCAAGAACCCGGGCCAGCCGATTGGCTGGGTCACCCGTGTGGCCACCGACCATTTGGAAATCAGTACCGACGACCTGGCCGCCGTGCTGCACAACGGCGATGGCCTGTGCTACTACGACCTGCAAAAGGAACTGGTGGGCCTGCAGATCAACCGGGCAGAACCCGCTGGACAAAAAGGCCACTGGAAGCTCTGGCCCAAGGACCCGATGGATGGCTTCAAGGACCTGCGCAAGGGCGCGCAGGTCAACCGCAACCGCGACATGAGCTGGGTGCGCACGCTGGACAAAAAGTCGGCCGAGCGCCGCATTGGCGTGTGGATGAAGCTGGCTGAAACGCCCGATGGCTTGCTGCTGACCCTGACCGATGAAGCCGGATACACCGGCCAGACCCAGCTGCCCATGGCCTGGCAAGCCCCAAAGGACGCCGAGACCGCTGCCACCAAGCTGGAGCAGCAGCTGGCCAAGCTGGGCGAGACGATCTTCGAGCCCCTGCAAGTGCAGCTGGATTTATCCCGCCCCTGGTTTGTGCCCCCCTCGCAACTGAACGCACTGCGCCGCGATGCTGTTGCCGCCCTCGAAGCCGCCCGAGCAACAGGCCTGGAACGTCTGCCCCGCGCCACCCCGGTTGAGCCACCCGCGCCCTACCCCGAAGACACCCTCACCTACCTGGCCAACGTCTTCAATGACAAGGCGCGCCAGTTCTATGCCAAACACGGTGTGCAGGTGATTGCCGCGGCCTACGAAGCGCAGGAAGAACACGGCGAAGTCAGCCTCATGATCACCAAGCACTGCGTACGTTATTCCTTGAGCCTATGCCCCAAACAGGCCAAAGGCGTAACCGGCGTGCAAGGCACCATCCGCGCCGAACCCCTGCAGCTGATCAACGGCAAGGAAAAACTCACCCTGCGCTTTGACTGCAAACCCTGCGAAATGCACGTGGTCGGCAAGATCAAAAAATCGGTGCTCAACGCCGCGCCCGAGGCCACCATCCAGTTCTACAAGACACGCCCGGCGCAGGGCGTGCATTGAGGGGTTAGTGCGCTTGTGTTGCGCGCAACTTTTGCGCGAGGCTGAACACCCCAACCACCACGGCCCCCGCCAGCACACCCGCTAAACCTGCACCCAGGTTGCTGACCAGCAGGCCCCAGTTGCCCAGACTGTGGGCCCAGTCTTCCAGCGCATGACCTAGCGCCGGGATGCCATGCAGCAAAATGCCGCCGCCCACCAGGAACATGGCTGCGGTGCCCAGCACAGAGAGGGTTTTCATCAGGCGAGGGGCCAGGGCCAGCAACAAGCGGCCCAGGGTTTGGCTGGCGGCGCCCGGCTGGCGCAGCAGCCACAGGCCTGCGTCGTCGAGCTTGACGATCCCGGCCACCAGGCCGTAGACGCCTACGGTCATGATCACAGCCACCAAAGCCAGCACGGTCAAGCGCTGGCTGAAGTCTGCCTGGGCCACGGTGCCCAGCGTGATGACGATGATTTCGGCCGAGAGGATGAAGTCGGTACGGATGGCGCCCTTGATTTTGTCTTTCTCAAAAGCCAGCAAGTCCACCTGTTCGTTGCTGACGGCCTGCACCAGTTCGTTGTGGTGGGCATCGTCCTCGGCGCGGCTGTGCAGCCAGGCGTGAAGCAGTTTTTCGGCACCTTCGAAGCACAAGAACAAGCCCCCGGCCATCAGCAGCGGCGTGATGAGCCAGGGCACGAATGCGCTGATGAGCAAGGCCGCTGGCACCAGGATGGCTTTGTTGAGCAAGGAGCCTTTGGCCACGGCCCAGACCACGGGCAACTCGCGGTCGGCATTCACGCCGGTGACCTGCTGCGCATTGAGTGCCAAATCGTCGCCCAGCACACCGGCTGTCTTTTTGGCCGCAACTTTGGTCATGGCGGCCACATCGTCGAGCAGCGTGGCGATGTCGTCGAGCAATACAAACAAACTTGAAGCCATTTTTTTACAAATACTGTATAGATTGCCCTGCAGTTTAGCCGGACAGGTTTACGATCGCGCCCATACAGTTTGAAAGGGAGAACACACATGAAAACCACACCCGCCCTGCCCTTGCTGGGCTTGACTTTTGCTGCGTCTTTGCTGGCAGGCTGTGCCAGCTCCGGCCCCAATGCAGGCATGCCTGTGCTCTACCCCAACACGGCCTACAAAAACATGGGCCAGGCCGCTGCGCTGCGCATGGTCGAGCAGTGTGTGGGCATGGCCGAAGGCAGTGGTTTGCAACCCTATCGCAACAGTGCGGCCTCTGGCGCCCTCAATGGCGCCACGATCGCAGGCGTGACTGGCGCCGTGGGCGGGCTTGTTTTCGGGCGCAACAGCCTCGAAGGGGTCGCCAAAAGTGCCGCCCAATCGGCTGTGGTGGGTGCGGCCGCAGGTGGTACACAAGGAGCCATCAACCAACAGCCCAATGCCACCTATCGCCAGTTTGTACAGCGTTGCCTGAGCGAGCGCGGGCTGGATGTGATTGGCTGGAACTAAACACCCTGTACGGGCTTGGCCACAGGCCTCAGCGCAGCAGGTTGCGCAGTGCCTGCCCTTTGGCGTCACGGTAAACGTCAAAGTCCTTGTCAATGGAAATGATGTGCCGAATCTTCAGTCGCTGCGCGGCTTCAGCAATCGACGCATCGGCCAGGTCCAGCGGCAGGCTGGCAAAACGCTCGCAAATGGCCACCACACTGGTCAGGCTCCAGTCGGCGGGTGCATCCACGGACACCGCTCCCCGCTGCACCCACTTCAGAAAATCCAGCGCGGCTTCGTTGTGAATGCGCCGCGCCAGCAAGGCACAAACCTCGGTCAGCACTGGCCAGGTGCTGTGCAAATGCACCTCAGGGTGAGCTTGCAGCCAGGCCACGCAGGGAGCATGCCATTTGTCGTTGCGGTTGAACAAGGCCAGCAAGGGACCACTGTCGATCAGTGCGTCCAGCGCTGGCTGACTCTGCAGCCAGCGGGCGCTGGGTTCCTGCACTGTGGGTGTTGCAGCTGAAGCACTCACGCGCGTCGCGCTGCTTTGGCGCCCAAGGCATCGACCAATTCGGATTTGCGGTTTTCTGCCAGGTCCTGTGGCCCCGCATGGCGTCCAAAGATGCCCTCACCCAAAGCCCAGGCCGATGCCGTGACGGGTGCCTGAGCCAGATACGCCGTCAGGGCATCGCGCATGACTTCGCTGATGCTGCGCCCTTCTTGCGCGCAGCGCTGGCGAAGCGACTTCTCAAGATGCTCTGGCAGTTTGACAGTGGTGGTCATGGCGGCTCCCGGTAATACGATTCATATTACCACTGCCGACCTGCCCTTGCCAAGCCCCCGACCGCGCTCAACCCACCCACTTGCGGGCGTTGCGCCAGATCCGCATCCAGGGGCTGAATGCGTCCTGCCCGCCAGAGGCCGTCAGATCGGTCCAGCTCATCTGGATGTTGCGGAAGACGCGCTCAGGGTGCGGCATCATGGCCGTGAATCGGCCGTCTGCTGTGGTCACCGCCGTCAGGCCGCCGGGGCTGCCGTTGGGGTTGAACGGGTACTGCTCGGTGGCCGCCCCCGTGTTGTCCACGTAGCGCATGGCGGCAATCGCCTGTGCGGCGCTGCCACGGTACTTGAAGTTGGCAAAGCCCTCGCCGTGGGCCACCGCGATCGGCAGGCGGCTGCCGGCCATACCCTGCAGGAACAGGCTGGGCGAATCCAGCACTTCGACCATAGACAGGCGGGCCTCAAAGCGCTCGCTCTGGTTGGTGGTGAAGCGCGGCCAGGCTTCGGCGCCGGGAATGATGTCGGCCAGCTCGGCAAACATCTGGCAGCCGTTGCACACGCCCAGACCAAAGGTATCGGCGCGGCCAAAAAAGCCCTTGAACTGTTCGACCAGCACCGGGTTGAAGGTGATCGAACGCGCCCAGCCGATGCCCGCACCCAGCGTGTCGCCATAGCTGAAGCCGCCACACGCCACCACGCCCTTGAAGTCTTGCAGCCTGGCTCGGCCGCTTTGCAGGTCGGTCATGTGCACATCGTGCGCCTCGAAACCGGCGGCGGTGAAGGCATAGGCCATTTCCACATGCGAGTTCACCCCCTGCTCGCGCAGGATGGCGACCTTGGGGCGCGACAAATTGAGGAACGGTGCGGCCACATCCTGGGCCGGGTCAAAGCTCAAGGCCACGTGCATGCCTGGGTCTTGCACCTGACCGGCTGCGGCGTGCTCGGCGTCGGCGCAGGCCGGGTTGTCGCGCTGCTGGCAGATCTTCCAGCTCACGCTGTCCCAGACCTGGTGCAGGTCGGCCAGCTTGGCGCTGAAAACTTCCTTGGTGTCGCGCCAGACGCTCAACTCGCCCTGTCCTTTGGTCAGGCTGGACGTGGTCGGGCGGGTCTTGCCCACGATGTGGCTGTGCTTGTACAGGCCATGCTCGCGCAGCACGGCCATGACGGCGTCGCGCTCAGCCGTGCGAATTTGCAGCACCACGCCCAGTTCTTCGTTGAACAGGGCCTTGAGGGTGAGTTCTTCGCGGCGGGCGCTGACCTGCTGCGCCCAGTTCTTGGCATCACCAAAGTCGGCGCGGCTGTCGCTGATGCCGTCACCCTCGGTGATGAGCATGTCCACGTTCAGCGCCACCCCCACATGACCGGCAAAGGCCATTTCGGCAGCAGCGGCCAGCAGACCACCGTCGCTGCGGTCGTGGTAGGCCAGGATCAGGCCCTTGGCGCGCAAGGCGTTCACCGCGCCCACCAGGGCCTGCAGGTCCTTGGCGTCGTGCAGGTCGGGCACCACATCAAAGCTGGGGCGCCCGGCATCGCCCAGCACCTGCTCCAGAATCGAGCCGCCCATGCGCTTGGCGCCCTTACCCAGGTCGATCAGCAGCAGGCTGGTGTCGGCCTCTTGCGCATCAAGCTGGGGCGTGAGCGTGCCACGCACATCCGGCAGGCTGGCAAAGGCGGTGATGATCAGACTGACAGGAGAGGTGACCTTGCACGTGGCGCCGTCTGCCTGCGAATCATCACGCCATTGCGTGCGCATGGACAGGCTGTCCTTGCCCACCGGAATGGAAATGTCCAGCGCCGGGCACAGTTCCATGCCCACGGCCTTGACGGTTTCATACAGGGCAGCGTCTTCACCAGGCTCGCCGCAGGCGGCCATCCAGTTGGCCGAGAGCTTGACGCGAGGCAGCTCGATTGGCGCGGCCAACAGGTTGGTGATGGCTTCGGCCACCGCCATGCGGCCCGAAGCCGGGGCGTCGAGTGAAGCCAACGGGGTGCGCTCGCCCATGGCCATGGCTTCACCGGCAAAACCGGCATAGTCGGCCAGGGTCACGGCCACATCGGCCACCGGCACCTGCCAGGGGCCGACCATCTGGTCGCGGTGCGTCAGGCCGCCCACGGCGCGGTCGCCAATGGTGACGAGGAAGCGCTTGGACGCCACGGTCGGGTGGCTCAGCACGCCAATGACGGCGTCCTGCAGGCTCACGCCGGTCAGGTCGATGGGCTTCGTCTGGCGGGCCACAGTTTTGACGTCGCGGTGCATCTTGGGCGGCTTGCCCAGCAGCACGTCCATGGGCATGTCCACTGGACTTTCGTTGCCTTCGTCCACCAACCGGAGTTGGCGCTCTTCGGT
>JBEEOS010000002.1:0-36200 GCA_041191485.1 Pseudomonadota bacterium | reverse complement strand
CTCCAACAACCCCGACGGTGTGGAAATCAAAGGCCCCAACGCCCCCAAGGACGCCAATGGCCATCCTCTGGACGGCGTGCCTTTCCACCCCTACTACTCGGTCCATGACATCTTGGGCGTGAGCGTGTTCCTGATGGCTTTTTCCGCCATCATCTTCTTCGCGCCCGAGTTTGGTGGTTACTTCCTCGAGTACAACAACTTCATCCCCGCTGACCCGCTGACCACGCCTTTGCATATCGCACCGGTCTGGTATTTCACGCCTTTCTATTCCATGCTGCGTGCCATCACCAGCGAGATGATGTATGCCCTGATTGCCTGTGTGGTCGTGGGTGCTGTCCTTGCAGTCATCAAAGGCAAACTGCCCCAGGTCCTCAAGGCTGCCGTGATTGGCGCAGCAGTGGTGATTTCCGGCATGATGCTGTCGATCGACGCCAAGTTCTGGGGTGTGGTGGTGATGGGTGGCGCTGTGGTCATCCTGTTCTTCCTGCCTTGGCTGGACAACAGCCCTGTCAAGTCGATCCGCTACCGTCCTGACTGGCACAAATACCTGTATGCCGTGTTCGTGATCAACTTCCTGATCCTCGGTTACCTGGGTGTGCAGCCGCCGTCTCCCATTGGCGAGCGTGTGTCCCAAGTGGGCTCCCTGTTTTACTTCGGCTTCTTCCTGTTGATGCCCTGGTGGAGCAAGCTGGGCACACCCAAGCAGGTCCCCGATCGCGTGACCTTCAAGCCTCACTGAGTTAGCGGAGTGTGATGATCATGAACAATTTCAAAAAATTCGCACTGGGCTTGCTCATGGCCCTGGGTATGACGGCAGGAGTGCAGGCTGCGGGTGGTGGTATCGCCTGGGACAAAGCGCCCAATCGCACCAATGACCTCGGTGCCTTGCAGCATGGTGCCAAGCTGTTTGCCAACTACTGCCTGAACTGTCACTCTGCGGCGTACATGCGTATCAACCGCCTCACGGACATTGGCCTGACTGAGCAACAGATCAAGGACAACCTCATGTTCACGTCCGAGAAAATCGGCGACACCATGAGGGCAGCTATTGATCCGAAGCAGGCCAAAGAATGGTTCGGTGCCAACCCGCCCGACCTGACCGTGATCGCCCGCGCCAAAGCAGGCCACGGTGGCACGGGACCGGATTACCTGTACACCTACCTGCGTACGTACTACCGTGATGACACGCGTCCCACGGGCTGGAACAACCTGGCCTTCCCCAATGTGGGCATGCCGCACGCCCTGTGGGAACTGCAAGGCGAGCGCAAGCCGATCTTTGAAGAGATCGAAGAGCATGGTCACAAAGTGCACGTGTTCAAGGGCTGGGAACAAGTCAAACCCGGTTTGATGACGCCTGCCCAGTATGACGATGCTGTGGCCGATCTGGTAAGCTACATGCAATGGATGGCCGAACCGGCGCAAAACACCCGTGTGCGCATTGGTGTGTGGGTTCTGCTCTTCTTGTCGGTCTTTACGCTGATTGCCTGGCGCCTGAATGCCGCCTACTGGAAAGACGTTAAATAACGCCCTTCACGGCCATCGCAAGATGGTCTGAGCAGAGTGGGTCAGCCAAAATGGCTGCCCCACTCTTTTTGATTTTTAGAGGAGTCTTCCGACATGATGGTGCTTTATTCCGGAACCACCTGCCCGTTTTCCCACCGTTGCCGCTTCGTCCTGTTCGAAAAAGGCATGGACTTCGAAATCCGTGATGTGGACCTGTACAACAAGCCCGAAGACATCAATGTGATGAACCCCTACGGGCAAGTACCAATTCTGGTTGAGCGTGACCTGATCCTGTACGAATCCAACATCATCAACGAGTACATCGACGAACGCTTCCCGCACCCGCAACTCATGCCTGGTGACCCTGTGGATCGTGCCCGTGTTCGCCTGTTCTTGCTGAACTTCGAAAAAGAGTTGTTCACCCATGTGTCCACGCTCGAGAACCGCGCCCTCAAGGGTAACGACAAGGCCCTGGAAAAAGCCCGTTCGCACATTCGCGACCGCCTCACGCAATTGGCCCCCGTGTTCCTGAAAAACAAGTACATGCTGGGGGACAACTTCTCCATGCTGGACGTGGCCATTGCGCCGCTGCTGTGGCGTCTGGATTACTACGGCATCGAGCTGTCCAAGAATGCGGCTCCGCTGCTGAAATATGCCGAGCGCATCTTCTCGCGTCCAGCCTACATTGAAGCGCTGACACCGTCCGAAAAGGTGATGCGCAAATAAGCGTGGCGCGTCATGATGCAACCCTCCGACTTGCCATCCACCAAGCCGTACCTGCTGCGGGCCATTTACGAATGGTGCAGCGATAACGGCCTGACACCCTATGTGGCTGTCAAGGTGGATGCGTCGGTGCGCGTGCCCATGGAGTTCGTCAAGGACGGTGAAATTGTTCTCAACGTCAGCATGGACGCTACCAGCGCTTTGCAGATGGACAACGATTACATCTCGTTCAAGGCGCGCTTTGGCGGTCAGCCGCGTGAAATCATTGTGCCGATCGAACGCATCATGGCTATTTACGCGCGCGAGAATGGACAGGGCATGTCGTTCCCGATCAGCGAAGCCGTTCCCGAAGAAAAGAAAACTGCGGATGTTGAGTCATCGGGAGGCGACACTGAGCCACCACCCACAGCTCCACAGCGCCCAGGACTGCGCAGAATTAAATAAGAAATTTGACCCGCAGTTTCAAAGACAGCGGCTGAACGCGTTTAAAATCAAAGCCGTGCCGGATTAGCTCAGTTGGTAGAGCACCCGCCTTGTAAGCGGTAGGTCGTCAGTTCGAGTCCGACATCCGGCACCACTTGCATCGCCCCGACCCATCGGGGCGTTTTTGTTAGGAATCAATGCACATGCTTGAGGCTTGGTCACAAGAAGACGAACGGGCGCAGATGAAGTCGTTCGTTGAACGCATCTACATCGACCGTGCAAGCGTCGTCCTGATTGGACGTGATGCCAACTTCGTGGATGAATTGGGTCGCCGGCTGGTCCAGGTGCTTCGCCAGGAAGTCAACCTTGAGGTGCTTGTGCTGTTTGACGTGACAGACGAAAAACTGCTCGAACGTGTCAATCAGCGTCTGGCTACACTGTCGGTGGATCAGGCCAGATCGGCGGATGGCGTTGAGCAACCTCCGCAAGTGTGGGTCTTGCAGGTTCAGGCTCAAGCCCAGCTGAGTCAAGTGCAAATGCTCACACGCCTGATACGTGATTTCCCTGCCGCAAATTTGAGCCTTTTGCTGCTTTCCACACCCAAAGTGGCAGATGCTTTCCTTGAGAGTCCGCTGGGCCGTTTTTACGCCCAATGGCGTATCTCCGAGGCACAGGAGACTGCACCTGAACCGATCCACCCGGTTCAAGCTCCCGCCGTTGTGAACGAATCTCATCCAGAGTCACCTCAGCATTCGCGCATGGCACAGATGCTGACCGCCTTGCGTTCGCCAAAGGCGCCCTTTGCCGTGGCGGCGGTTGCGTTGTTATTGTTACTGATCTCCTTGATTGCTGGCCGACGCTGACGCTGCACTCGTCGGTGAAAGATAACTGACTCATTAGTAATCATTTCTTCTTTTCCCAGGGCTGATTACGCATACGACAAGTGCTGCCCCCCTAAAGAGTCTTCATTTGGTGCCGACTCCAGTAGAGACAGTTGTGGACTGTGGGCACCCAGGCCTGATGCCACTGCTGAATCTAATGTTTTGGAGTCAACAGCATGAAGCCGTTTAAACTTTCTTCAGTCCTGGTGGTGATCAGCTTCGTCATGGCGGGTTGTCAAGCATTGCCAAAAGCAGAAAGTGCGATGACAGTCAAACCGCCAGCGACTGCTGATACTTCTCCTTCCATGCTGGCCCCCATGGTCGAAAAGCGTGAAACTCTCATTGCCACTGGCTATGCAGTGATACCGATTCAGAATCACAAGCTTCCCGCGCAGCAGCGTCTCTTGGCGATTCGTGCATCCAAACTGGATGCCTACCGATCTCTGGCTGAACAGGTGTATGGGCAGTACCTGGATGCGAGCACCACGGTCGCGGACATGACCGTACTGAGTGACAACTTTCGGGCCAAGGTTGAGGGTGTGATTTACGGTGCAGTGCTTGTGAGCATTACCCCGGTAGGCGAGGATACGTATGAAACGACCTTGTCGCTTGATAAAAACATCGTCAATGATTTGAGGGTGTTGTACCTCAGTCAATTGGGGGGCAAACGTAGTCACTGAGTGGCAACGTTGCTAAGTCATGAGCAGGGCAGTGGGTTTAAAAATGCGGGTGCTGCTGACGGCATTGTTTGTGTCCGGCAGTGTTCTGGCGCAGACACAGCAGCCAGCTGGCACCACGCAAGATCCTGAGCTGCAGCTGCAAGCGATCCGGCAAGCGATTTTGGGAGCCATGGGCGGGGCGCAGACGCGTGTGCTATCGACCGCGTGGGTCGATGCAAAGGGCGCCCTGCATGAAACAACGCTCTACAACACCGATGCAAAAGTCAAGGGTGTCAGGGTTCTTGGCTATCTCAATGAAGGTCGCGAAACCTCTGAGCAGCAGGCTGCACGTCTTGCCGTCGATGTGGCATTGCCGCACTACCTCAAGAAAACCGGTCAGGACAAAGGGTGCACGACGAACCGATGGACTTATCGCATGCCCGTAGGTATGGAAACCACCGTTCAACCAGGCTCGGGTGAGCTGGATGCGGCTGTTGGTGCCTGGCTGGACAAGGAAACAAAGCAGTTCATGTCCGATCTGACGGCGCAATCGTCACGGTGGTATGCAACGCCTGCTCAACGGATGACCGCGCAGCAACAGGGCCAAAGTGACTATTGGACATCCCTTCTCGGGAGCACATGGGAATCAAGCGAGTGGACCATGAAAGTTCAACTCCATCGGATGGATGATTCGGATTCCGGCCATTCGGGCTCGCACTCCAAGACGCCTGAATTTCTGCGATCCTGGATCGGGCAATCCAGTGCGGAAATCTGGCAAATGCATTTGAGCCTGTCGCAGTCGGGCCACGAGCCCGTGTGGCATTGGACATCCATGCTGGAAAACGTTCCCACAGATTCTTCCCATGCCGCAGCAGGTATGTCGAAGTCGTTGCACGAGAAATTCAGACAGGCTGTGCATGATCTCGACCAGAAGACCGAGTGCACACCTGTCAAATTCACGATCAAAGCACCTCATGCCTCTGGTGCAGGGCGTGATTTGATTTTGGCTGTGGGCGAAAGATCGCGGTTGAAACCAGGTGATCGGTTGCTTGTACTCGATCGACAGAGCATTCCGTCTCGAATGCTGGAGCCGGGCGCGCTCGATCGTGTGGGTCTGGCCGAGGTGGTGCATATCGAAGGCAAACGTACGCAGCTGCGCCAGCTGGCCGGGCCACCCCTGCCACCTCAGGGCGACTGGGTAGCCATGCCCTTATAAGCTCGAAAGGAAGACGAAGATGCCTACAACACTGTTCAGCCATAAGCCCGTCCTGCATGGTCTTTTTTTCTTGTGCCTCTGCGGCCTGCTGGTGTCAACGCCGCTTGGCGCCAAAGAAGTCCATGCATCTGCCACCGAAGAGTTACCCGCGTTCGATGCTGCGTTGAACACGTTGTTCGGCGATGCAAATCCTGGCCTGGTCCGCCCGGTTGCGCCCCGGGTGCAAGCAGGACATGAGACGGTCATGTCTGAAGAAAAACTGATGTCCCCGATGCGGGTGGTGGTCAAACCGGGCGACACGGTGGATGGTCTTTTGCGCAGACATCTGGGTGAATCTGCATTCAGCCAGAAGTTTTTACGTCAGGCGGTCATTCGTTTGAATCCGGCTGCCTTTCCTCAGGGCAATATTCATCGACTGGAGTCTGGCAGCACCTTGCTCTTGCCCAGCGAGCAAACATTGGTGGGACTGCTTGCAAAGAAGGCTCCGGGCGCAGTCAGTATGCCGTTGAGTCGCACTTCGCAGCCTCAGGAGGCTGAAGGGTCTTCCTCGTCCACCACTCCAGCGGCATGGCAGGCGACACAAAAGAATTGGGTTCGCTACCCTTGACCGCAGGCAAAGTGTCAGGCGAGCAACATGATCACGGGCAGTGAAACGACACTTCTGGTGGGGCGCCCGCTGCCTACCTTGTTCGAAGGCAAACTGCCCGTCATTTCTGCGCATGATGCAGTCACCCTGGGATTGCGCGATGATCAGATCGTTCGACCCTTGGTGACTGTCCAGAATGAAGCGCTCAAGCTTCATTTGTTGGGCATGACGTTTGATGCGCCGCCAAACATACCCTTGAAAGAGGGCAGCACGCTGACGTTGCGTGTGCAGATGCTGGCCAACGGCGGCGCCATACTCAAGCCGCTAGAGGCTGCCGTGCAGGCTGCTGCAACCGTTTCACCCGCCAGAATAGATCGGCTGTTGCTGATGCCTAACAGCCTGAATGCCCTGTTGCAGGCCTTGCGACCAGCATCACTCTTGCAAATGCTTGCCCCCGCAGCAGCAGCTTTACCGCAGGTGTCGCAGGCGCTGGAACTTGTTCAGCGTACGCGACCCTCCATGCAGACGCTCGATGGGGCTGCACTCAAAAGAGCTATTTTGAACAGTGGATTCCTGGGCGAAGTGTTGCTGGCGCAAAAACAGGTGGATCCCACAGACCTTAAATTTCTTCTGCGGCAGCTGATCGAGAAGCTGGGGCCTGGGCATGAGGCCTCAGCTTCAAAACTGGATGAACTTCTCGATGACATGGAAGCGTTTCAAGTGCAAACGCTCCAGGTGGACAGTGGGCGAGCCGTTCCATTGCATGTAGTCCTGTCGTTTCGGGATGCGCCGCCTGTGGAGGTCAGCATTCACCGCGAACGTGCAGGCCAGGATGCTCAAGATTCAGTCTGGGATGTTGATCTGTATATGCAAAGCGACGAGTTGGGGGGCGTGTGGCTTCGAACGCGTATCCTCGGAATCGACCGGGTAGGTTTGACCATGTGGATGGAGCGTGAAGAGGTGTGTGCCCTCGCCAGCCAGCGTGGCCCCTTGCTTCGAGATGCCTTGAGGCAGGCACAACTTAACTTGATTGATTTTCAGGTGATCCATGGCGCGCGTCCGGACAGGGTGGACACGCCATCTGCGCCCAAGTCAGGCTCCCTCATTGATTGCGAGGCTTGAGCCATGACGAGAAAGATGGCCGTGGCCCTGGAGTATGGGCAAAACCCGACCCCCATTGTGACCGCCAAGGGCGATTCGGAACTCGCACAGGACATCATTGATGAGGCCAGGCGCCATGGCGTACACGTGGCTGAAGATCCCCAGCTTCTTGCGCTGCTCTCCAAGCTGGAGCTGGGCGAAGAAATCCCGCCGCATTTGTACACGGCTGTGGCCGTGATTCTCTCGTGGGCTTACTGGTTCAAGGGGATGCGCCCTGGGGATGAAAAACGTGGGGGCCCCCGCTAAAGCAGGGGACAAGTCATATCCGGGTGTGACCGATCAGGCTACCTGATCTTCAGGCGTGGCAGGCAGCAAGAACTGTGAAGGTTGCTGACGAAGCTCCAGCCCGGCTTTGGCGTAAAGGCCTGCACACAGATCGTCCAGCGTGATGCGGACAACATCCATTTCTGTTTCGGTTTTATTGACTGAATCCGCGCCACATTGGTACAGAGCATTGCAAACATCTGCCGGCAACCAAGAGTCCACCGAGCCCCTGAGTACATTGATCTTGCGTTTGTTCTTTGGGGGAGCATTCGCTCCCATTTGGGCGTCTATTCGTCCCTCTTCAAACAAAGACTCAATATGTTTTGACAAGACAGCCTCATAGCGCTGACGAATTTCTTCGAGGCGTGCCATATCCATGTTGGGAGGGGGCGTGCCGCACATGGCATCCCACAATTCCTGGCCACTCAGACCTCCAAAAGGCCCTTGCATGGTTGAAGATTGATGGGTATTTTCCTGCAGTCTGCTGGCAACAGATTGAGTCTCTTTTTCCAGGTCGTTGACGCGAGCAGCCAGATAGATGATCAACAAAATGATCACCAGCAGGGCGATGGCAATCATGCCGAGTACGTAGATGTCCATCGCTTGGGGCCAAGGAGATTAAACATTGGGAGCATCCGTGCCCGCTGCATCGGCCGTGGGTGGAGCGCCGATCTCGTCGCGCAGGAATTGCAAAACCAGGAAGGGGTCATCAATGCCCAATTCCAGGCTGAAAATCTGATTGGCCAGGCCCTGCATGGCATCGATGGCTTGTTCAGCGGTCAAATCCGTGCGCTGGTAGCTCCCCCCCAGGGCGAAGGCAATTTCAGCGTATTCCATCGGCAGGTATACCCACACCTTCTCACCCGAAACGGAAGAGACCTGTTGGTACTCGGCAGCTTGGGGGGCCGGCGGCTTTTCATAGCCTCCTACAATGGCTTGCATGACCAGTTCTTCATGCGCAGCGGTTTTTTCTGCACCTTCGACGAAGGATTTGTCCAGGTGTGCACGGCACAGCAAAACCATGCGAATGCGAGCGCTGCGCGCGTCACGCCCGGCCTCTTTTTTGAGCGAAGAAATTTTTTCAAACGCAAGTTTGGCACGCTCTTTCTGAGCGGCTTCGCTGTCGTCCTGAAATAGCTTTGAGAACATGGATCCCTGAGTACTAAAAACTTTGTAATGATTCTAAATGGACGAACTCGTGATTAATCCAGCTGCAGTTGATTCCGTAACTTCTTTACGGTTTCTGACAGAATTTGCGATACACGAGATTCGCTAACGCCCAGGACTTCACCAATTTCCTTGAGATTGAGTTCTTCAACGTAATACAAGGACATGACCAGTTTGGGGCGCTCGCTCAGGCCGTCAATCGCATCAGTCAGAGCTGCCATGAGCTGGGCCTGTTCGACGTAAACCTCGGGTTGCTGCTCGCGGTCACCGCGGATATTGAGGACTTCTTCGCCAATGTCCTCCATCGAATAGGTCTCAAAACGGTGGGCAGAGTCCTTTTCCTTGTGATACGTGTCAAGGGATTTGCCCATGAAATCCGCCAGCTCAGCGGTGTTGGGTTTGCGTCCCAACTCCGCTGCCAAGGTTTGCGTGGCATCGTTTTCCGAGCGCTTGAAGGCAACTGCTGATCGCGGCAGTGAAGACAGTCGCCGGACCTCGTCGAGCATGGCGCCGCGGATGCGGCTTAATGCAAAGTTCTCAAATCCAACGCCCTTGGCGGTGTCAAAAGCGCGGGCTGCCTCGATCAAGCCGATCATGCCGACCTGGACCAGCTCGTCGAGTTCCATATAAGGGGGAATTCGTGCTTTCAGGTGCGAAGCTACACGCTTGACCATCGCCATGTGTCCGACAATCAGCGCTTCCTGCGACTGTTCGTGTTGCGTGTAGAGATCGAGGCTGGATGGACTCATGACACCGAAGCAGTCAAGCCGAGGCCAACATTCGTTCCATGAAGAACTGAATGCGTCCAGAGGCGTGGTGGATAGGTGGCAAGGCTGATAGTGCCTGTGCCAGGTGTCTGAAGTCGCGGGCAGCCGCGCTGCCCGGGGCGTAGTCAAGCACGGATTTGTAGCGCCGTTGAGACTCCAGCACCAGTTCATCTGCCGTGATGCCAGGCAGTGGGTGAACGGGATGGTTCAAGAAACGGTCACTGACCTGGCTGATGCGTCTGTACAGCTGGGTGGCTGCCACTTGATCGGGAACCATATTGGGGATCAGGTAAATCTCGTCCAGGCTTTCGTCCTTGGCCATGACTTTGATCAGACCATAGGCATCAGCGATGGAGGCAGGTTGGTCGCAAACCACCACAAAGCGACGCTGGCACGCAGCCAGGAACGCGACGACACTGGGGGACAGTCCGGCTGCGACATCGACCAGCAGGTAGTCGACGGGTTCGGTCAGGTCGGAGAATGCATGGATGATGGCTGCCACCTGCGCATTGTCCAGCGCGGCCAGCTCGCGCACGCCAGAGGCGCCGGGCACCAGACGGATGCCTTGAGGCGTGGTGGTCACGATTTCTTCGAGGCTGCGTTCGCCGCGCAGCAAGTGCCCCAGGTTGTAGGGTGTTTGGCAGCCCAGAGCGATCTGGGCATTGGCCAGCCCGAGGTCAGCATCCAGCACCATGACTTTTTTGCCCTCGGCCAGCAGCGCGCAGGCCAGGTTGATGGTGACGGTGGTCTTGCCAACGCCGCCCTTGCCGCTGGCAATGCCTATGACTTGGGGGCGGGGTGTGTTCATCATTGCAGGCACGTAATTTTGGAAGCTGGCTTCACGGTTTTCGCTGCAGGTTTGACGGCCCTGCTTGCACGCGGCTTGGTCACGCGCGTGCTGGTTTTGGCAGGTGCTGTCTTCATGCTGGACGTCAAAGACAGATCCAGGTTGTGACCCAGTTTTTCCTCCAGCTTGAAGATGGCCAATTCTACCAGTTTGGTTGTGTCCAGCTGGGGCAATCCATCGCTGAAACGGTCGCTGTCCGAGAGCGCGGAAATGGGCATCGGTTGGGTTCGTAAAAACTCGATCAGGGGCCAAGGGTTGGGGGTGTCGTCCCACTTGCTGATCATCAGACTTTGCCAGGCGACAGGGCTGGACAGAAGTTTGCGGAATTGATCGGTTGATGCGTTGGCGGCCATCACAGCGTGTAACGCGATGTGCTTGTCCAGTTTTGCGAGTTCTTCGGCATGCCGCAAATGGTCTGATCCGGGCGTGTCGATCAGGATCAGCTTGCGATCGCCGAGCTCTTCGATCAGCACCCCGAGGGCGGACAAGTCCTTGGCGCGGTAGGCGTTCACGCCTGTTTGTGCCGCAAGAATCTGGATCTGACCCCATGCACCGGGTTTGTTGTCGTTGAAGCTGATCAACGCAATGTCTTCCGTGGCGTGCTCGCGGCTGGCCGCCATGACAATACGTTGCATCATCATGGTCTTGCCAACACCGTTTGTGCCCACCAGGGCGTGCACACCGCCCATCAAGGACTTGGGGCGCTTGATGGTGAGCGATTTGTTCAAGCGCGTACGCATGCCGTGCAACGCCAGCTGATGATCGTCGCCTTCCTGTGTTTCTTCCAGCAACCATGCACGCAGGGCAGAAGGCACATGGCAATCAATCAAGGCGTCCAGCAGCGGTCGCAAGGTGTTGGGCAAGGCAGATGCGCCAGCCACGTCCTGGTGAAGTCGCGTCAGTTGGAACTCCCTGCGCAGCGAGGCGATTTCGTCGCGAACCAGAGAAACAAGTTCCTGTCCACGTACACGTCCCGCTTCTTCGTTGGCAAAAGTGACCGTAGGCGCCTGCTCTTTGACTGAAACAGTGGGCAAGCTTGTCTCGATGGCGGGCTGAGCTATTTGTGTTTGTTGAGCTGCTGTTTGGCGTGCTTGTACCAAAAAGTCTTCAAACGGTGTCAAGGCCGCGGCTACGGGGGGCTGAGATGCCAGGGCTGTGGCCTGCTGGGTCAGCATCGGGGCGGTTTCATCGCTGTTGCGATCAATCGCCACGATCAACTCCATCTGGTGATCGACCTTGTTGCAGGAGATCACCATGACTTCCGGGCCATACAGGGCAACAGCTTTTTCGTTGGCGCTGCGGGCGTCTTTAGCGAGGATTCTTTTCAGTTCCATGGGGTATGGCTCCATTCAAATGCTGTGTGTTGGCAAGCGGGTCATTTTTTATTGCGGGTTTCAACCTGAATGGTTTGAATCACCTTGACTTCTTGCTCATCCGGAATTTCGCTGTACGAAAGCACGGTCAAATCATTGGCGCGGTGGCGCACGGCGCGGGCCAGCCACAGACGAATCTGCGGGGAGACGACCAATACGGCCGGGTAGCCCTGTTCTTCCACGGTACGCACGCTTTCGCGAAGGGCTGCAAACAGGCTCTCGGCCAGGCTGGGCTCGAGAACGACATTGGCGCTGTTGGGGTTTTGCTGGAGCAGGTTGTGGAGCAATTGCTCCAGGCTGGGGTCCAACGTCATGACAGGCAGTGAAGTCCGGTTTTCCAGGAGGGACTGAACAATCATGCGTCCCAGTTTGGGGCGGACCAGGCCCGTCAGAATTTCGGGGTCTTGTGTACGCGCACTGGCCTCCATGAGGGACTCGGCAATGGTGCGCATGTCACGAATCGGAACACCTTCGGTCAGCAGGTTTTGCAGCGTCTTGGTCACGACCCCCAGGGACAACTTGCCCGGGACCAGTTCCTCGACCAGTTTGGGCGAGCGCGCAGCCAGTTTGTCCAGCAGCTTTTGGGTTTCGTCGTGACTGAGCAGTTCAGAACCACTGTCGCGCAGCACTTTGTTCAAGTGCGTAGCGATGGCAGTGCTGGGGTCGACGACGGTGTAGCCCAAGGTGCGTGCATAGTCACGTTGAGCCGGGTCAATCCAGACGGCTTCCAGGCCAAAAGCCGGCTCTCGCGTGGCAATGCCTTCGAGGGAGCCATAAACCTTGCCGGGGTTGATGGCCAGCTCACGACCGACCTTGACTTCCCCGCGTCCACGAATGACGCCGTGCAAAACGATGTGATAGGTGTCGGGGTCGATGTTCAGCGCATCGCGGATTCGCACAGGCTGGACGAGAAAGCCCAGTTCAGCCGTCAGTTTTTTGCGAACCCCTTTGACGCGTGCCATCAATTGACCGCCTGTTTCAGGGTTGACCAGCGGGATCAGGCCATAGCCAATTTCCAGGCCAATCGGATCGACTTGCTCCACATCGTCCCAATCGAGTTCCTTGGGCGCGTCACCTGTTGCTGCTTTCTCGGTGGCTTGCGTTTGGGCCGGGGTGCCTTCTCGCTGAACAATCATGACGCCAACGCCGGCAATCAGTGCGGCCAGCGTCAGGAAAATGAAGTGGGGCATGCCGGGCACCAGACCCATCACGGCCATGATGCCGCTGGCGATGAACAGGGCAGAGGGGTTGGCCAGCTGGGCGCTGGCCTGCTCGGTCATGGACTCGGCTGTGGTCACGCGGGTCACGATGATGGCTGTGGCCAGGGACAGGAAGAGCGATGGAATCTGGGCGACCAGGCCATCACCAATGGTCAGCAAGCTGTAGATGCGGCCAACTTCTGCCATCGGCATGTCGTGCTGGAAGATGCCGACCGTCAAGCCGCCGACGATGTTGATCAACAAAATCAGCAGACCGGCAATGGCGTCGCCACTGACGAATTTGGAGGCACCGTCCATGGAGCCGAAAAAGTCGGACTCCTGGCTGAGCTCTTCGCGGCGACGTTTTGCCGTGTCCTGGTCAATCACGCCGGCGTTCAGGTCCGCATCAATGGCCATCTGTTTGCCAGGCATGGCATCCAGTGTGAAGCGGGCATTAACTTCCGAAACCCGTCCTGCACCTTTTGTCACCACAATGAAGTTGATGATCATCAGGATCACGAAAATGATGAAGCCGACCACATAGTTGCCGCCGATCACAAATTCACCAAAAGCCGCAATCACTTGGCCGGCAGCCTCTTCCCCCTCATGACCATTGACCAGGATCACGCGGGTGGATGCCACGTTCAGGGCCAGGCGCAGCATGGTGGCAAACAGCAAGATGGACGGAAAGGAGGAAAACTCCAGTGGTCGGCGGGTATGGATGGCGACCATGATCACGACCAGACCGGTCACGATATTGAAAGTGAACAGGAAATCCAGCAATAAGGCTGGTAGCGGCAGCACCAGCATGGCCATGATCAACAAGACGAGCACCGGTATACCCAGACTGCGCAGGTCGTAATGGGCAAAGTTTTGCCGCAATTGGTTCACGGTGGCGGTCGACGCGGATATCATGATTTCCCGGTGGGCATGGCCTCAAAATTGGTTTCGCCACCGTATAAGCAATGCTTGTGCCAGCTTCGGTGTCGGTAGGCCGTCACCCCCAAAAGCGGCAAGTTTTGTCTGGCACGAATCTTGTAGTGTGTTCTGGGCTTGCATCCGCAGGCACTTCGCTTTCAACCCGGATCACGTTCGCCATGACCAGAATCGATTTCACACCGACACCGCTGACGCTTGAGACAGAGACGATGGCATCTTCGCCTGTAGGCAAAGCTCAGGAACCCGTTGGCAAAGAAGGCTTTGCGGAAGTCTTTGCGGGTATGGGTGTGCAGACTGCTCATGCACCCAGTGCCAAGCAGGGCGTCGGAGATGGCGGTGGGCTGGAGTCCTTGGTGTCGTTGAGACGTGTAGAAATCAGCCCCTCCATGCGCTTGATCATGCCTGCTGCACCTGCCCCAGATGCCACCAGCCTGCATGCCTTTGCGAGGATGCAAGGCCTGGATGAAAACGCTATCGCCCAGCTGTTTGGACAGGAAGCTGCCGTTGCCGATCCTGGCGTGGCAAACACAGCCGCCAAGGGGGATGAAACGTCTGGCAGTACCTTGCTTGACCCTGCGGCAGTCATTTTTGCAGCGCCGCTTTGGACTGGATTGGTGCCTGAAGGCGATTCGGCATGGATGGCGCGCGCCCAGACAGCCGAGCCCGATGCAAGCTTGGTGCCAGCTGGCAATGTGTTGTCCATTGGGATACAACGGCTATTACAGCCTGCAAGTGCCCAAACCGTGGACATGACGGCAATGACGACCGTGGCGCCAGATGTGGGCGCAGAGGTGGAAATCATTCCTCTGGAGCTGACGCTGCCAGAGGCACCTGTCGATACCCCGCAGCCGTCCGCAAGCGCGCAGCTTGTGCCGTCCGCAGTTGCGGGCGCAAAGGGGGGGCTCAATGCGCCATTAGGGACATGGGACGAAATCAGTTCTATCGCTGCCGCCAATCCAGGTCCAGCCGCTTCAGTGGCGGCTGTGTCCAAGGCCTTGCAAGGCGAATCGCTGAAGGCGGCTGATCTGGCATCTTTGTCTGCTGCCGCGTTTGAGGATGCGGTTGCACACATGGACAGTGCGGCTGCTGACCAAGCCCCGAACTCGGGTGGGGCAGGAAACACTGGCGGTGGCTGGAGTGCTGCTCATCAAACCGCATCAACACAGCCGCTGAAGCTGGCCAATGTCGTGGAGACGGGTGACGTGGCCATCAGCCGACAACTGGGTGAGCAGCTGGCGCAGCGCATGGGTGAGCAGATTGCGCAACGGGTGATGAACAAACTTGCACAAGGCGAATGGCAATTCAAGTTTGTGATCAACCCCAAGAATCTGGGCGAGATTCAAGTCAACCTGCGCATGCATGCTGGCGGACTGGATGGTGCATTTATCGCGAACCAAAGTGCTACTCGAGAGATGTTGGGCGAAAGCATGCAACGTCTGCGCGATGTGCTCAATGGACTTGGCATGAACGTTGCTTCACTTGATGTGGGAGCCGATCATTCCTCGCGCCAAGGACGCCAGTCCATGGCGTCGGGCCAAACGGTCCCAGCCCTTGAACCACAAGGCTTGCAGCAATCTACACAGGAGACGATGGCTGCGCGTCGAGCGGATTTGAGAGGCGGGGATCAGGGATGGGATGTGTTGGTATAGTTGGAATTTTCAATGAATTTTGTGATTCCAGTACGTGCAGGTGTCGGTTCGCCGACAGGTCCATTTAAATAATGAAGAGGTGCCAGCATGGCTGAAGAAGACAACGAAGCAGAAGGCAAGAAAAAGTTTTCACGCAAGAAACTTATCATCATCGTTCTCGTGCTGCTGGTCGTCGCTGGCGGTGCTGCTGCCGGTCTTTATTTCACCGGCATGCTGGGTGGCAAGCCTGAGCCTACGGCAGAAGAAAAGCTGCAGAAAATGGAAGAGCAGGCAGCGGCAGCCAATGGTGCGCCTGCGCCTCCTGGAGCACCAGGCGCTGCGGTGCCCATCAAGCGTGTGACCAAGCAATCGCCGGAGCTCACTCGCTATCAGCAGCATTACCTGGAGCTCGAGCGCGACTTCGTGGTCAACCTGACCAACTCACGCAAGGTCATGCAAGTTCAGATCGCGCTGATGACGCACTATGACAATAGAGTTTTTGACAATGTCAAGAAGCATGAATTTGCTTTGCGCTCTGTCACGCTGGACGCCATGCGCCAAGCCACCGACGTTGATCTGGCGCGACCGAATTTCAGGACTGAAATGGCCGAGAAGATCCGCACCGAGATGAACGCTGTACTTGAAAAGTACGAAGATTTTGGCGGTATCGAAGCGGTGTTCTTCACCAACTTCGTGATTCAGTAAATCCGTGAATCAGCAAAGCCATGTCTGACACACACCTGCTCAGTCCGGAAGAGCTCTCCGCTTTGGCGGAAGGGGTCAAGTCTGGCGATATCGAGGTTGATACCGGCTACAACCTTGGGGCCTCAATCAAAAAGCACGATCTGGCCTCCGAGGACACCAGTCTGGGCGTGAACCTGACCTCGCTGGACATGATCAACGAGCGTTTCATCCGGCTGTTCCGTCTGGGGATGCTGGAGGTCCTGAGAACCAGCCCAAGAATCAATCCGACACGGGTTGAAATCATGCGCTTTGGGGATTACCTCAAAAAACTGCGTTCACCTTTGTCGGTGAACACCATGAGGATGAACCCCTTGCGTGGTTATTCCATGGTGGTGATCGAGCCAACCGTCGTCTTCAGTTCTTTGGACAGTTTTTTCGGTGGTTTTGGTCGAGGCGTCGGGGCTTTGCCTGCAGGGCGTTTGTTCACGCCCACCGAAACACGGATCATCAAGCTTATCTTGCAGGTTTTCTTTCGTACCATGAAAGAAGCTTGGGGGCCCATCACGGTCGTTGACTTCGAGCACGTGAGTTCCGAGATCAACCCCCAGTTTGCCCAAATTGCAGATGAAAACGACCAGGTGGTGGTCAGTCGATTCGAAGCTGAAGTGACCTCGCAACAGCAGGGCCAAGGTTTCATCGACATGGTCGTGCCCTATGTCTCTCTCAAGCCAGTGCGTGACCTGCTTCGCAGCCGTGTGCAAACAGGAGACGGCAATGAGGAGTCCGACAAGGCCTGGCGTTCGCAACTGGCGGCAGCTGTGGATGACGCAAGTCTGGACCTGCAAGTTCTGCTGGGCAAGGTGAACATGTCGCTGCAGCAATTGCAAAGTTTCAAGGAAGGCGAAATTCTTTATTTCAAGAAATTCGACCATGCCCGCATCGTGATCGAGGAAACGCCCGCCTTCGAGGTCGAAGTGGGCTCACAGGCCGGGCAGTTGGCCGTCAAAGTGGTCCATTCCATTAAGCCCGTCGTGCATCCAAAATAAAGAAGGAATTGACATGAGCGAGACCCAAACCGAACAAGAAGTTGTTGTGTCCGATACCAACGGGCAAATTCATCAGGATGTTTTGCAAAACATTCCAGTCACCCTCTCCATCGAGGTGGGGCGTGCGAGCATCAAGATTCGAGACCTGCTTCGTTTAACGCAAGGCAGTGTTGTCGAACTCGACCGCATTGCCGGCGAGCCACTGGATCTGTTGGTCAACAACACAGTGGTGGCGCAAGGAGAGGTGGTGCTCGTCAACGATCGTTACGGCATTCGCCTGACGCGTGTCGTGCCCGCTTCCGAGCGCATGGAAAACCTTTGAAGCTTTTCACATGACCAACGCTTCGTCACCGGGATTTTGGGAAGTCGTGCAATATCTGGCGAGTTTTACGCTGGTGATTGCCTTGCTGCTGGGTTTTCTGGTGTTGCTTAAACGGCTTCAAACCGGCACTGTGTTCAAGCAGCGGGGCCAACGTCTGCACGTGATTGAGAGCTTGTCTTTGGGAACGCGTCAACGTTTGGTGCTGGTGCGGATCGATCAGCAAGAGCTATTGCTCGGTGTGGGCGGCAATGAGATCCAGAATTTGCTGGTTCAGCCCGCTTTGCAAGGTGAGCATGTCGAGCCACAAGAGCCGATGCCAGCAGTGCCTAACCCACTTGAGCTGTTGCAGCGCTGGAGAAAACGTTCATGATGTTCGTCGCTGCTCCCGTGCATGCCTTTGAGCGCTTCTCTCACCGCAGCTTCGTTTTAATCACTTGCGCCCTCGTGGCGTTGTTGATGCTGCTGCCCATGGCCGCGGAGGCTCAGGGTCTGCCGGGTGTCACGGTCAGTAACACGGGTCGGGGCACCCAGTACAGCCTGACCTTGCAGGCCTTGGCACTGATGACGGTGCTGACGCTGTTGCCGTCCATTTTGTTGATGATGACCTCCTTTGTGCGGATCATCATCGTCATGTCCATTTTGCGTCAGGCATTGGGCACCGCGCAGACCCCGCCCAACATGGTGCTGGTGGGCTTGTCGCTGTTCCTGACCCTGTTTGTCATGTCGCCTGTGCTCAATGACGTTTACCAATACGCATTGCTGCCCTACATGGACAAGGGCATGGCGTTTGATACCGCACTGGCCAAGGCGCAAGAACCCATTCGTGCCTTCATGCTGGCTCAAACGCGCGAAGACGACATCGCCTTGTTCATGGAAATTGCACGCAATGCCCCTGTTGCATCTCCCAAGCAAGTACCGTTCACCACGCTGGTCCCAGCCTTTCTGACCTCCGAACTCAAAAGTGCTTTCACCATCGGATTCCTGATTTACATCCCCTTCGTGGTGATTGATCTGGTGGTGGCCAGTGTGCTGATGTCCATGGGCATGATGATGCTCTCGCCCATGATGATTTCCATGCCGTTCAAGCTGATGCTGTTCGTGCTGGTCGATGGCTGGGGGCTCATCATGGGCTCGTTGGCCTCAAGCTTTGTCATGCCCTAGGAGCGATGATATGGATGTCTCAACTGTTGTTGATCTGGGCCGTCAGGCGCTTTGGACGGCTGTGCTGATCAGTGCGCCTTTGCTGGGCGTGGCCCTGGCTGTGGGTTTGGTGATTGGTATCTTGCAGGCGGCCACCTCCATCAACGAGATGACCTTGAGCTTTATCCCCAAACTGATGGCGCTTTCTCTGGCACTGGCTGTTTTTGGTGGCTGGCAACTGGTCACGCTGGTGGACTTTGCGCGCAGCATCTTCCAGCGCATTCCCACACTTTTCACCTGAGACCGCCTCGCCGGCCGCAACCATGTCGTTTCTTGCTGAAGATGTTGTTGCAAGGTTCTACCTGTTCTTGTGGCCGATGGTTCGCATTTCTGCGCTCTTGCTCACGGCGCCGCCATTTTCTAACAACGTTTTCAATCTGCGGTTGCGCGTTGTGCTGGCGCTGGCGTTGACCTGGATGATCTACCCGCTGCACGCATGGCCAAAGATCGATCCGCTGTCTGCAGTCGGCCTGGCTGAACTTCTGAACCAGGTTGCCATTGGCGCCACCATGGGTCTGATCTTGCAAGTCGTGGTTGCGGCGCTGGTGCTGGCGGGCCATGCGATTTCGGCCACCATGGGGCTGACCATGGCCAACATGATTGATCCCAGCGTGGGCAACGTGCCCATTCTTTCGCAATTCCTGATCGTGCTCTCGACCCTGATTTTTGTGGGTACGGGCGGTCATGCCATGTTGCTGGGACTGGTGCTCGAAAGCTTCAGGTGGTTGCCCATTGGTCAATCCATCCTCACCCAGGATGCCTATGGGCTGGTCATCCGCTGGAGCTCCATGATCTTTCTGGGGGGCTTGTTGATGGCCTTGCCCGTCATGGTCTCTCTGCTGTTCATCAACGTCGGTTTGGGTGTGGTGACTCGCGCAGCGCCTAGCTTGAACATTTTTGCAGTGGGCTTTCCTGCCATGGTGATTGCCGGATTTATTGTGCTGATGCTGTCCATGGACAGCATTGGGGGGCGCATCGAGTGGCTTTGGGTGCAGGGCTTCTCAACACTTAGAGCGTTCATGGGGGCGCCAAATGGCTGATCAATCCTCCGGACAGGATCGCACCGAAGCCCCAACAGCCAGAAAACTGCGCAAGGCTCGCGAAGAAGGACAGGTCGCCCGATCGACCGAACTGCCCGCTGCCACGATTGTGATTGGCAGCTTTTTGCTCATTTTGATGATGGGCGGATGGCTGATGACACGGCTTGCCGATCTGTTTGTCGGCTCCTTCATCTTCAACCTCAAGACGCTGGCCAAGCCTGAACTTTTACCCACGATTTTTGCTGACCGCTTGATCGAGTCATTTGTCCTCTTTTTACCGCTGATCCTGCTCACGATCGTTTTGGCCATCGTCGCTTCCGGCATGACGGGCGGCTACTTCTTCTCGGTCAAAGCCATTTCGCCCAAAGCCTCAAAACTCGATCCCTTGCAAGGGTTCAAGCGCATGTTCGGTCTGCGCGCCATGGTGGAGCTGGGCAAGGCGCTGCTCAAGTTCTTTTTGGTGACTGGTGTTCTTTGGGCATCCATAGCCTCAAACACAGATACGCTGGTGGCTATTGGCCGCATGAGTCTTGAGCCCGCACTGTGGGCGGCAGGGGGCATGATTGCGAAATCGGCGGTCTGGGTCGCCATGAGTCTGGCAGTCATTGCCATGATCGATGTGCCCTATCAAAAGTACCAATTCATCAAGCGCATGCGCATGACCAAGCAAGAGGTCAAGGATGAAATGAAAGACATCGAAGGCCGACCGGAAGTCAAGGCACAGATCCGCCGTCGCCAGCGGGAAATGTCCAACGCCCGCATGATGCGCCGCGTCAAGGATGCGGACGTGGTCATCACCAACCCCGAGCATTTTGCCGTTGCGCTGGAGTACGACCCCGCCGGCGATGGAGCACCGGTGTTGGTGGCCAAAGGCACTGACTTCATGGCGCAAAATATTCGCGAAGAAGCCCAGCGCAATGGCGTTCAGATCTTTGCCGCCCCGCCGCTGGCTCGTGCGCTGTACTTCACCACGGAGTTGGAGCGGCCTGTGCCCGAGTCGCTGTACCACGCTGTCGCCCAGGTTATTGCCTATGTGTACAGCCTGGAAGCGGCCCAGCCTGGACGCGGTCAGGTCAAGAAACCGCAACCTAATGTCCCGCCAGACATGCAATTCGACGCAAACGGTCGCAAAATGGACGCGTAAGCTTTGCACCGAATGAATTGCGTCTGCCTGCCCAAATACACGTCATGAAAAAGTTTGTTTACAAGAAGCCCGAGCCTCCATCCAGGCTGCCCATGATCATCGGCGGCGTGTTCCTTGCTGTTGCGGTTGCTGTTGGCGTGAACTACTTTGCCGATGAGGCCACGCCACGCCCCATGGAGGTGGAGGTGTACATGAACAAGCAATGCGAATTGATCGACAACGCTTTCATTGCCGTTTCCGAGCCCGATGGTGCACGTGCCAACTTTGACAAAGGTTTGGCTGTTCTCAAGACCTACTCCAACTCGAAGATCCAGGTCCGATCCAACCCCGCCTATCCAAGCTTCTCTTACGAAAGCAACAAGGTTCAGGCCGCCTCCAAGGTCGTGATCTCCGTCGAGTGCGAAACGGGCCGAATCGACCGGACATTGGACGCCATGCGTCAGCAGTTCAGGAGCCGAGAGCGGTGACCAAGCCAACCATTGTTTCCAGCGGGCGCCAGCATTCTGTTGTGCTTCGGGAGGATCAGCACCTTGCCGGGCGACCGCAGGCTGATCGCCACGATGGTTGGCAGCAAGACGACCTGGTTCGCGCAAAAATGCGGGCTGGCGATGCTTTCGAGCCATCCCTTGATGACAAAACCGCACGTTTGTCCGCCAAACAGCTCAAGAAAGCGGGGCATGTGTCGATTCCCAATTCAAGAAGTGCTGCAACTGTTACCGTCGACCTGACTTCGCGACTTGAAAAACTGCGTCAGGCGACCGAGAGTGTGCGTGCAGAACTGGAAACCAGAGAGCGCACCACCGAATAGTGCGCGGCATGTGTTTCGTCTGAACATGGGATACAGGCATGAAAAAAAGAACTTTACCGACAAAGGTGGAGGTGTCCGAGCGCGTTGAGCCCCAAGTTGAAACGGTGGGTGCTACAGCGAGCCCTGATGACTCAGGCCAAAAGCCAGACTTGGGTCTTGAGGCCATGATGCGCATTGAACGCGACACTTTGCACAAACAGTTCAACAATTTGTCGTCAGCTGTGCTCGACGCTGCTGAAGTGGCCAACCGCTCCGCTGAAATGGCCAACCGCGTTGGCAGCGATTTCGAGCGACAGATGGCGCAGCTCAGCGTCGTGGCATTGACGACCCGCAAGATCAACATGATATTGATTGGCGCGACCACAGGCGTCATGCTGATCACCCTGATTGTGTTTGCAGTGTTGAGCGCGCGCATGTCCAGCCGCATCACTCAGCTCGATGACATGCTGCTGGCAGTGGGCAAGCGTGCGGTTGAGCTCAATGCCGGCATGGTGGCACTCGATTCAGTCAATGCCTACATGAAAGACCTGACTGCCAAACAAGGCTCCATGGTGGATGTGCAGGCGCAGGTGGAAGCCAAGATCAACGACGCGCTCAAGAAGTCCGAGTCCCTGATGCAGAACATGCCCAATAAGGCTGCCCAGCAAATCACTTCGGCCAGCACGGCGCTGACGCGCGAGGTGCAGTCCATCAATGGCAAGTTGCAGCAACAGGCCAAAGCCGTTCAAACCCTTGGCGAGGAGGTCAAGGAACTGAAGTCCGGCATGTCCAATGTCTCCGCCCTTAAACGCGATGTTCAGGCGCTGGTCGTGATTCAGAAAGATCGCGTGTTTGAGCAGTTGCAAAAACAAGCCTCGGCTAAGCCAGCGGTGCAGCAACGTGAGCCAGCGCTTCAATATCCCCGCCCAAAGCCAGAAGCGCAAGAGTGACACACGCAGCAGACAAACCCTCAGATTCAAAAAGTCTGAGGGTTTTTTTGTATGTGCAACTTATTGGCCATATTTGTTAAAAATGCATCGAAACATATAATCGGCGGAAAACCAAGGAGTCAGTGCATTGCCTTTTTCCACCATGATTGGCCAGAGTGCGGCGATTGAGCTTGTGCGCGACATGATTGGGACATTGGCCAATTCGTCCTCCACGGTGCTCATCACAGGTGAAAGCGGTACCGGCAAAGAGCTGGCCGCGCAGGCTTTGCATCTGCAAGGGGCGCGTAAAACTGCGCAATTTGTCCCCATCAACTGTGGCGCCATTCCAAAAGACCTGATTGAAAGTGAGCTGTTTGGGCACACCAAAGGCTCTTTCACCGGTGCATTGACTGACCGCCGTGGCCGTTTCGAAATTGCAGATGGCGGAACCCTTTTCCTGGATGAAATTGGCGAGCTACCGCTCGACATGCAGGTCAAACTGCTGAGGTGCCTGCAAGAGCGCTCGGTTGTCCCGCTGGGTTCGAGCAAAGCCATTGCGTTTGACGTCCGCATTGTTGCGGCCACCAACCGCGACCTGGACGATGAGGTCGCTGCAGGTCGGTTTCGTGAAGACCTTTACTACCGTCTGAACGTGTTGCCCTTGAAGCTGGCACCGCTGCGCGAGCGCAAAGATGACATTCCCGACTTGCTCAGGCATTTCAGTCTTAAGTTTGCCCAAGAAGGCGTACCGCCCATTTCGTTTGCGCCGAATTTGCTCATGGCACTCCAAAATTACGATTGGCCAGGCAATATTCGCGAACTCTCCAACCTGGTGGACCGTTTCAGCACCTTGTTTGCCGGACAAAAACTGAGTCTGGATGCTATTCCGGCCTGGTTGCTGCCCAAGGGGTTGGCTGCAGGGGCAACCCAAACGGTCTGGATTCCTAAGCCGGTGCGCGCCGTCGAGCCGGAGCCGGATATTTTGTTGATGGTTCAGGAAATGAGTGGGGGTCTGCCTGCCGTTGCTGCGATCGAAAGCTCAGAATGTCCCGAGGCATCGAGTGACGATGTCCATGTGTTGCCAGCCGAGGGCATTTCACTCAAGGATTGCCTCATGGACATTGAGCGCAACTATATTGTGCAGGCCATGCAGCGCAGCCAGAACAACGTGTCCCAAGCAGCACGGCTGCTGGGTCTGCAGCGAACCACCTTGATCGAGAAGATCAACAAGCTGGGCCTCAAGAGTCAGGCTGACTCGACCGCTTAACGGCGCTCCATCACCATCCAGAAGGGACGAAGCTCGTCCGCAGACTCCAGGCAGGAAACGTTACCGCTAAAGCTGTAAAAAACACAGGCATTCGTCCTGCCTACGGGGCCTTTGCTGCTGACCCAGTAGTTCTCGACCAGTACTGTGGGGAAGACCTGGGAGTTGATGGCGGGGTTGGTGCATGCAGTTTGTTTGATGCTTTCCACCTCAGACGCCGTCGGCAGCCGCCAAGGCTTGCCCGAGGCTGCGGCCACCTCGGCGACATAGGCCTTGGCTTGGGCGAAGTTCAGCTCAAGCGGCGAGCCAAGGCACTGAGAATTCTGGAATTTTTCACCCGCATTGCAGCGGTACCAGCGCAGGCCGGTTTCGGGATGGATGGCCGTGCCTGCATCTTCGAGCTTCCAGCCTTGCAACTGACCGGCTTCAAAAAAGCTGCCGCACTGCGGTTTTTGGCTGTACCGCTCGCAGCCCGACAAGGCCGCAACGCCCAACAACAGCACCATCAGACGCGTCCAGCGCAGGGGTTGAAAAAAAATGTCTCTGAACATGCGAGACATTGTCTTAGGCTTTGGCGAATGGCACAAGTTAAGCCAGAGCGTTCAGGCCCGATCAAAGTACGGGTATGCTCTGGCCTCAGGTGTCAGGGCGCACTTGGGTAAATTCAAGATTTGCCAGTTGTGTCCGATTCTCCTAACAACACATCACCGATTCAGCCTAGCGCGATTTTCGCGACCAGGCCCCTGCGGAGTCGTCAGAAACCATGGATATCGCAACCATCATCGGCTTCACAGCCACCTTCGGCCTGATTCTCATGGCCATGGGCAACCCTGCGCCCTTCATCGACATGCCCTCTGTGTACATTGTGGTCGGGGGGACTTTGACCGCAGTGCTGGCGCGAAGCTCTTTCCCGGAGTTCATCGGCTCCATTGGCGTGGCGCTCAAGACCGTCAAGCAAAAAATCGACAAACCAGAAGACCTGATCGAGCAGCTGGTCAATCTGGGCACGATTGCCCGCAAGGACGGCATGATTGCCCTGGAGGGTCAGGAAATTGCCAACCCCTTCATGGCCAAAGGTGTGCGCATGCTGGTGGACGGTACCGATCCGGCCTTGATCAAAAGCACCATGGAACGCGAAATGGCCATGATCAGCAGCCGCAATGCGGACGGCATGGCCTTTATCTCATCGGCTCAGGATATTGCGCCGGCCATGGGCATGATCGGCACGCTGGTGGGTCTGGTGCAGATGCTGGGCAACATGAGTGACCCTAAATCCATCGGTCCTGCCATGGCTGTGGCTTTGTTGACCACCTTGTATGGTGCTGTGATCGCCAACGTGATGTGCATTCCCCTGAACCAGAAGCTGGGCAAGCTCGATTCAGCCGAAAGCCTTAACAACGAACTCATCATTGAAGGTGTTTTGTTCATCCAAAGCGGTGGCAACCCACGCATGTTGCCTGACATCCTGATGCCATTTGTCGAGCCCAAGGCCCGAGCCAAACTTGAGGCCGCCTCAGGCGCCTGAGCAAAGGATTGACCGTGGCCGAGAACGACAACCTCCCGGACGAGGTGCCCCAAGAGGACGCTGCTCCTGCACCCGAGCCGGTTCAGGAAGAAGTCGAGGTCTCCAAGAAAAAACAGGAGACGCCCGACTGTCCCAAATGCGAGGAATGCGTCCCTTGCAAACCCGGCGCGCCCGCATGGATGGCCACGTTTGCCGACATGGCCACCTTGCTCATGGCCTTCTTCGTGCTGATTCTCTCGTTCGCCGAAATGAACGTACCCAAGTTCAAGCAAATCAGCGGTACGCTCAAAAACTCATTTGGTGTTCAACGCTTGATCCCTGTTGTGGAGTCACCTAAGGCTCAAAGCTTGATTGCCCGAAGCTTTTCACCTTCCGTGGCCGAGCCGACGCTGCTGGACACCATTCGCCAGCAAACCACTGACGATCGTCTTGAAAACGTCGAGCTCAAGACCGATGTGGCGCCTGCAGCGCAACAAGCCCTTGAAACCATGCGGCAGGCCCTGGCTCAGGAAATCAGCCGAGGCGAAGCTCAGGTCAAATTCGAAGGCGGCAAAGTGGTCGTCGAGATGACGGCCACACCCACTGGCAGCGTAGGCCCCAGCGGTCAACAACGGGGTGGCAACGCCAGTGGTCAGCAGCAAGGTGGCGCCTCGGCCAACGGGGCCAAAGCAGCTGGCAGTGCGGCCAGCGGCAGCCAGCAAGCAGGTGCGGGTGCCGAGGGGGCCCAACAGGCCGGTGCAGCTGCCAGCGGAGCCAAGCAAGCGGGCAGTGCTTCCAACGGTTCTCAACAGTCTGGCGTGGTCAAACAAGGCGAAATCGAGTTCTATGCCAAGGTGGCCGAGGCCCAAGCTCAAGTGGCCACCGCTGTCGAGGTTCGGGATGTGCGCGGCAGCAGCTCCAGCCGTGGTGGCTCTGCGGGGCAGGGCTCAGGCGGCGCGCAAGATGCCAACTCGACCTACCAGCGTGTGCGTGCTGACATGGCCAAAGAAATTGCTGCCGGCAAGGTGGAAGTTGAGCGCGATGGAGCCCGAATCATCATCCGCCTGACCGAACAAGGCTCCTTCCAGTCCGGTCGTGCCGATTTGCAGCCTGGTTTCATGCAGACCCTTGGCCAGGTGGCCGCTACGGTCAGCAAGACCCAGGGGCGTGTGTACATCGAAGGGCACACCGACAACGTGCCTGTCATGTTCAACGAGCGTTTCCGCTCCAACTGGGACTTGTCGGGCGCGCGCGCAGGCGCAGTGGCCGATTACATGTCTGCCAACGGCCTCACTGCCTCACGTATCAGCGTGGCTGGCTATGCAGATACACGTCCGATCGACAGCAACGACAGCGCCACAGGCCGCTCCCGCAACCGCCGTATCGAGGTGATTGTGGACGGCGCTGACCGTGCCACAAATTAAGTGGCCGAGTCCCTGAGCCAGTTGGCGCGCAGCAAGGCCAGATCGTCGTAGCCCTTTTGCTCGCGACGATCGTTTTCGCGGCGCACGGCGCGCTCTGCGTTTTCGGCCAGTTTTTGCATCTTCAGCAGCTCGTGTTCTTCGCGAACCAACTTGGAGCGCACTTGCTCCACTGCTGCTGTGGCTTGCGCAAGCTCCATGGAGACCCTGTTTGCAACCGAATTCAATTGCGCAATGAAGGCATGTGCATTGAGCCTGTCGCGCATGGATCGGCTTTGGGTGTCTGCCGTCTCTTGCTGGCGCTGGTATTCAGCGATGAGGACGTTGACCCGGTTCAGACTAGCTTGCAGTGCTTCCTGGTTTTTTTGTGCGCCAGACAGGTCAGAACGTGTCTGACTGACTTGGCTGCGCAATTTGTCCACCAGTACGGGCCAGGGAAGTCGGGTCGTCGTGCTCATGGTGCTCAGTGCGACATGATGTAGTCAACAGCGTCCTGACACGCTTCGAAACCCAGGCGCTCGTGCATGTCCTGGCGCAGATAGGTTTCCATGGCAGGGCGCAAGCGTATGGCCTCATCCAGGTCCGGATTGCTCTTGGCTTCGTAAGCGCCGACCTGAATCAAGTCCTGGTTTTGCTGGTACAGCGACCACAGGCGTCTGAATCGGTTGGCGCGTTGCAAGGCCTCAGGCGACAGCAGATTGGCCATCACACGGGAAATCGATCCATTGAGGTCAATGGCGGGATAGTGCGCCGCATCGGCCAGCTTGCGCGATAGCATCACCTGCCCATCCAGCGAAGCGCGTGCAATGTCCACAATCGGGTCGTTGCCGTCATCGCCTTCGGCCAGCACGGTGTACATGGCCGTGATGCTGCCCACACCATGTCGGCCCACGCCCGCACGCTCAATCAGGTTGGGCAGCAAGGCAAACACGGAAGGTGGATAGCCCTTGGCCGTCGGGGGCTCACCAATGGCCAGGCCAATCTCCCGCTGCGCGTGCGCCACGCGAGTGAGGCTGTCCACCAGCATCAAAACATTCTTGCCCTGATCGCGGAAATACTCCGCAATCACGTGCGTCATTTGTGTGGCTTTCAAGCGCAGCACGGGCGAAACGTTGGCCGGTGCGGCCACCAGCACGGATTTTTTCAGACCTTCCGGCCCCAGCGACTCTTCGATGAACGCCTGGACCTCGCGGCCGCGCTCACCAATCAGGCCAATCACCACCACATCGGCTTCGGTGAATCGGGTCAACATGCCCAGCAACACACTTTTGCCCACGCCCGAGCCGGCAATCAGCCCCAAGCGCTGGCCGCGCCCAATGGGCAGCAAACCATTGATGGCCTTGACCCCGACATCCAGCGTTTGCCGAATCGGGCCACGCTCCATCGGGTTGATGGGTTGACCCAACAGGCTCATCACCTCGGGGCACTCAGGCAAGGGTTTGCCATCCAGGGGGTGGCCGCGACCGTCGATGATGCGGCCCAGCAGTGCCGGCCCCAGGCGAACGCGAGCGCTGTGGTTGATCACCCGCACATGCGCACCTGGGCCAATGCCCGTGGGTTCGCTGTAAGGCATCAAAAACAATGTCTTGTCGTGAAAGCCGACCACTTCGGCTTCCACACGTTGTCCAGACTGACCGCGCACCTCACACAGAGCGCCCAAGGGCGCCATGATGCCGCGCGTCTCCAGCCGCAAGCCCACCAGTCGAACCAGGGTGCCACTCTTTTCGGGCGGGGGCGCCTGCAAGTGATCCAGGTGCCTGGCGGTGGCTTCGGCAAAGTCCATCATGCATCGGCCTCCTGGGTGTCGTCATCGCTGACCACCACGTCCAGACTGTTCGAATTGACCAAAGCATGGGCGTCGCCCAGCAATTGCCTGGCCAACACTTCCAGGCGGTTCTCGATCAGGTCTTCCACCAAAGTGTCATTGACTTGTACCCGCACACTGCCCGGCTGCAGTCGCGCATCAGGCTCCAGGCGCAGCCCACGTGCAGACTCGCCGTAGCGGCTAAACCGCTCCAGATCCTGAGGATGCAAATGAACAATCGCTTTGTCTGTGGGTTGGTCAAAGTGCGCCAGAGCCTGTTTGACCAGCTGCTCAATGGCGGCGCCAGACAGCTGCAACTCCGTTCTTACCAACTGCTCTGCCAAATGCACCGCCAAACGGTTCATGGGCTCGAACAGCCGCTCCTGATCAGCACCTAATCGTTGCAAGGCTGCCACCACACTGCTCAGCAAGGCGTGGTCTTTGGCTTGCTCCTGAGCCACCGTTTCTTCAGCCGCTTGTTTGCCGGCCAGCTTGCCGGCAGCCAGGCCTTCGGCGTAAGCGGCAGTCTTCATGGCCTCGATCTCTTCGGCGCTAGGTCCTGCAGGAATAAGGGGCGCGTGCAAGTTGGGGCTTGAATCGTCCTCGGCTACATCCGCATCGTCTGCTGACGGTAGCAGGTCGAGGTCTGTGTCCAATGCGGACTCTGTGCTTGTGGAGGCCAGTGGTGCGTTGTTTGGAACAACGCGCCATGGCCCAAAGTCGCTGGCCTGCGCGTTGTCCCATGGCATTCGCAGGAAGGCGGGGGCGTTGCCCGCTTTCGCCAGCAACGTATCCGTTTTCCAGCCCGATGGGCGCTTGGCTTCAAACGAAGTCATCGCCACGTCCTGCAAGTACCAGCTCGCCCTTGTCGGAGAGTTTGCGAGCGGTACGCATGATGAGTTTCTGCGCCTCTTCCACGTCGGTCAGGCGCAGCGGGCCCTTGGCCTCCATTTCGTCGATGAACATGACGCGTGCGCGAGAAGACATGTTGTCGAAGAACTTTTCCTTGACGTATTCGGGTGCACCCTTGAGCGCCGTCATCAACAGGTCCGGCTCCACATTGCGCATCAGGATCTGGATGGCTCGGTTGTCCACCGCCGACAGGTTCTCGAAGGTGAACATGTTGTCCTGGATCTTTTGCATCAGGTCGGCATCGATCTTCTCCAGACCGCCCATGATGGTCGACTCCAGATCCACCTTCACAAAGTTCATGATCTTGGCCGCCGCCTTCACGCCGCCAAAACTGGAAGACTTGGCCGACGAGTTGCTGGAGAACTGCTTTTTCATGATCTCTTCCAGCTCGTCCATCGCTGTCGGTTGAACGGTCTCCAGGCTGGCCACACGTTGAATCACCTCGGGGCGGGTCTCCGTCGGCAGGAAGTTCAGCACGTCGGCGGCCACATCGTATTCAAGCACCGACAAAATAATGGCCACCACCTGCGGGTGTTCGCCACGGATCATGTCTGCAATCGAGCGCGCATCCATCCATTTGAGGATTTCCAGCCCCTTGCTGCCCTGTCCCGGCATGATGCGCGAGAGGACCGACAAAGCCTTGTCTTCGCCCAGCGCACGGCGGAACACTTTTTCCACATAGTCGCCCGTACCCAAGCCCAGGCTGGTTTGCTTTTTCAAGGTGGCCACGAACTCGTCGAGCACGATGTTCACGGCCTCTTGTGACAAATCGGCCACCGACATCATGGCGCCGCCCAAGGCCTGTACCTCGCGCGGGTTCAGGTAACGCAAGATTTCTGCGGCCTGTTGTTCACCCAGCAACAACATCAACACTGCAGCGCGCTGCGAGCCGGTGAGCGCTTCGAGCTCTTCTCGCAGCTCGTCGCTCATCGTGAATTCGGTAATGTCTGGCGCCGCAGCACCGTCCTTGGTGTCTTTGGCGTCTTTGTCTTTGCCGCCTTTGGCCGCTTTCGCGTCCTTGTCCTTGGCCGCTTTGTCGTCAGGTTTTTTGGTAGCCATGTCGGTTTCCTTTCAACAGCTGCCCTCAGGCGGCCTTGACGGTGATCATGCCCTTGAGCACATTGGCCACACGCGCCGAGTCTTCGGCCACCAGCATGCGGATCAGGGCGACCTTGTCGTCGTAGGTGTTGGCCGTGTCGAGCATGTCGATCGAGATGCTGGACTTCTTGGGCTTGAGCTTGGCCTTGATGTCTTCCAGACTCTCGCCTTCGCCAATCTGGATCATGCGCATGTCTTCTTCGGACAGCTCGCCATCGGCCAAGGCCTTCTTGGCGGCCGCTTCGGCGTCCTTATCCTTGCGCTGGCCCGTGATCGACAGCATCAGCGGACGGATCACAATCAGAAGGAAGATGATGAAGATGAACCCAATCAAGCCCATTTTCATCTGCCCCTGCACCGAAGGCTCCAGGTACCAGGGAATGGTCTCCAGGGATTCTGGCGGTTCAAATCGGGCCGGTACCACCGACACCACGTCGCCACGGCCATCCTGGAAACCCACCACGCTGCGCACCAGCTGCTGCATGCGCTCCAGCTCCTGGGGCGTATAGGCCACAGATGTCGGCGCCGCAGGCGCTTTGGCGTCCTTGTCGCCCTCGGCGGGCGCAGGTGCCGGTCGTTCGTTCACGATCACGGCCACACTCACACGCTGCACACCGCCACTGGCGTTGCTGATGCGCCGAATCGTGCGGTCGAGTTCGTAGTTCCGTGTCTGGCGGCTGCTCAGCGTATTGCTCGAATCCGTCACACCTTTGTTGGTGTCCACGCGTGTGTCGGTCGTCATTTGCGCCTGAGAGGGCGGGCGGTTGGACAGAGCGCCGGGCACGCCTTCTGCGCTGAGCTGTACACCGCGGTCTTCAGCCAGCACTTCGGATCGTGTTTTGGGACCCTTATCGCGGGTGTCGTAGTCTTCGGTGGTGCTTTCGATCTGGGTAAAGTCCAGCGTCAAATTCACTTGTGAACGTACATTGGCCTCGCCCACCATAGGCGAGAGGATTTGCATGATCCGGTTGCGGTAGACCTCTTCAAGCTGTTGCTTGTGCTGCGTCTGGGCAGCCGTCAGACCCAACTTGAGCTCGCTGGCGGACTCGGTCATCAGGTTGCCCACGTTGTCCACCACGGTCACGTTGTCGGGTGTCAGATAAGGCACGCTGGAAGACACCAGGTGAACAATGGCTTGCACCTGTGTCTGAGACACGGCACGCCCCGGATGGGGCGACACCACCACCGAAGCCTTGGGAGGCGTGCGGTCGCGCACAAACACGCTTTGCTTGGGCGCCGCCAGGTGCACACGGGCACTCTGAATGGTCGCAATTTGCAGGATGGTGCGCGCCAGCTCCTGCTCCATGGCCGCGTTGACCTGCACCTGTTCCATGAACTGGCTGGTGGTCATGGAAGACTGGCCCTTCAAGGCCTCCAGGCCTGTCGTGCCGCCACGTGGCAAACCTTGCGAGGCCAGAAAAATCCGTGCCTCGTGGTAACGGTTGCTCGGAACCTGCAACTGTCCTGTGCCCGAATCGATTCGGGGCTCGAAGGAGCCTTTCTTGAGGGCTTCAAACGCAGACTGCTGATCGCTTTCCGACAAGCCCGGCATCACGGGCCGATACGGCGTGGCGTTCATGGCGAAGTAAATCATGCCAAACAAAATCAGCACCACCAGCGCCACCACGGCTGGCAAAGCCTTTCGCACAGCAGGCTGGTTGATGATTTGTTTGATTTGCTTGATGGCCACCGCATCGCGTATGGGTTCGCCGGTGGTGGCCAGCTGGGTGCCTGTGGCTGCGGCGGGCGCACCGCCGTTGGCCGTGGTGGTGACGGCTGTGCCTGTGGCGGCTGGCGCGGAGCCCATATCCATGCCCGATGGCGTCATGGTTGCAGTAGCGGTAGTCATGGTCGTTGTCTCTGTGTGTCAGTTCGCGGCCAATGGCCTTACACCGGCATGCTCAAAATGTCTTCGTATGCGCGCAACACCTTGTTGCGCACCTGCAAGGTGGTTTCAAAAGCCAGGGAAGATTTCTGCATGCTCAGCACCACATCGGTCAGCTGCACGTTTTCTCCGCGCTCGTAGGCGCCCTGCATCTGCGAAGAGGCGACCTGCAGGCTGTTGACTTGCTCGACCGCCGACTTGACGAGGTTGCCAAAGGCTGGGCTTTGAATGCGTTCGCTTTGGGCGTTGACGTCCGAGATGTTGGGCAAATCGCCCGTCGCCTGCGCTTGAACACTGCGCATGGTCTTGAGCATGGACTCAATATTGGCTGCGGAGTTGATGCGGTCGATCATGATGATGCCTTTCCTGGAATCATTCGGACAAAACCAGGCTCAGTCCGCGCTCGC
The DNA here is from genome assembly GCA_041191485.1 of Pseudomonadota bacterium. Classification (GTDB taxonomy): domain Bacteria; phylum Pseudomonadota; class Gammaproteobacteria; order Burkholderiales; family Burkholderiaceae_C; genus Limnohabitans_A. Next base: position 3,417 of record JBEEOS010000002.1, on the reverse strand, counting down.
GCAGACGGGCCATCTTGTAACGAAGGGTGCGGGGGCTGATGCCCAGTTTTTCTGCTGCCTCGGCCTTGCTGCGTGTGGCGGCCAGCGCGGCCAGAATGATCTGGTGCTCGTTGAGTTTGACGGCGCTTTGCAGGTTGGTGCTGACCGGTGTTTCCACCACCATGGCGGTGGGTGAGGAAACCGTTTTTACGGGCGGGAAAGTGGTTGGAGCGGGGGGCGCCATGTCGTAAGCAGGAGCGTGGGCATGGGCAGCAAACGCCCAATCGTCAAACATCAGCTGCGCGGCGCCAATGGTGCCGTCCACGCTCAAAACCGTGGCGCGCTTGATCACGTTTTCCAGCTCGCGCACATTGCCGGGCCAGCTGTACTGCATCAGCATGTTGCGCGCCTCAACTGTCACGGGCCAGCGGCCGCCGGGGCGTCCGTGCTTGCTCAGGCAATGGCCCACCAGCGGCATGATGTCGCCGGGGCGCTCGGCCAGCGGCAACAAGCGCAGCTTGAAGGTGGCAATGCGGTAGTACAAATCCTCGCGGAACTCATGGTTGAGCATGGCCTGGCGCAAATCCTTGTTGGTGGCGGCCACCACGCGCACATCCAGGCGCACGGAGGTCTGGCCGCCCAGGCGCGTCAACTCGCGCTCCTGCAAGACGCGCAGCAGCTTGCTTTGCAAATGCGGCGACATTTCGCCAATCTCGTCCAGGAACAGCGTGCCGCCCTGGGCTTGCTCAAACAGGCCTTTGTGGTCACGGTGGGCGTGGGTAAAGGCGCCGCGTTCGTGGCCAAACAACATGTCTTCAATCAAATGTTCGGGCATGGCCGCGCAGTTGCAGGCCACAAACGGGCCTTGTGCCCGCGGGGAGGACTCGTGCAGCACGCGGGCCAACACTTCCTTGCCTGCTCCAGTGGGGCCAATCAAGAGAGCGGTGACATCGGTTTGCGCCACGCGACGCGCCAAGGCCAGCAAGTATTGGCTGGCCGGGTCCACAAACACGGCTTCCAGCGGTTGGCGGGCAGGGGCTGCCCACTCGGCAGGGCTTGGGGCTGTTTTGCTGGGCTCGGTGCAGGCAATGACCTCGGGCTCGCTCAGCGCCTGGGCCAGCTCACGCCAGCGCGGGGCGCTCCAGTCGTCTGCGCGAACCACGTGTCGCAAGCCCGCACGTGCCACAGCCACGGCCAATTCCAGGGCGCCAGCATCCAGGCGGCAAACCACCTCGCGCTCCAGCCCGGCCTTGGCCAGGGTTTCGCGCACACCTGTTAGCGTGTCGGTGTCGTAACGCAGGCGAACGACCACGCAGCTGGCGTCAGCGGCGGCAGCGGGCAAGTCGTCCAAGGTGCGAATTGCGTGGACGCGCCAGCCTGCGGCGGCCAGCTGTTCGCGCTCGAGCGAACCCAGTGTGGCCGTCGGGTCCAGCCAGACGGCGCAAACCGGCTCGGCGGCAGCATCTGCAGCGGCAAAATCGATTCGGCTGTTCATCCTTGCGGGCCCTTCTTACAAAAAGATAAGCGGCAAGATGCAAAAGCCGTGCCAGCGGCAAGAATCCCCCGTTTCACCGGCAAGGGCGGCAAATCTGTCGGGCTTTTGGCAACCCCCTGGCCAGCTTTGCCGCTGGAGGTGTCGAAAAATTTACGCCCTTACAGGCATTGGCGATAAGCGCTTTGCTTGCAGCGTTGGGCCTCTAGCTTGGCTTGCTCGATGGCCCTGCGGCTGAGCTTGTAGGAGGCATAGTCCCTGATCAGGCCAGCGTCGACCAGGCCATGGCTGACCGCGAGATCGGACCAGGCGTAGGCTTTGTAGGGGTCGGATTTGCCCGCATCGCCGGAGAGGTAGACCTGCGCCGTCATCATCTGGCCAGCGGCGTAGCCCTGGCGGGCGGACTTTTCAAACCACTCTAGCGCCAGCGCGGCGTTGGCCGGCGTGCCCAGGCCTTCCAGGTAAGCCTGACCGAGCATGTATTGCGCCTCGGCCAGGTTTTGTTTGGCAGCCTGGTTGAACCAGCTCAGCGCCTCGCGCGGGTTGCGCTCCACACCGTAGCCATAGGAATACAGCGTGCCCATGTTGAACATGGCGTTGGGTTCGTTTTTGGCGGCGGCTTTGCGGTACCAGCTCATGGCTTCAGAGTAGCTTTGGGGAACGCCCAGGCCGTGTTCATACAGGTAACCAATATTGGTTTGGGCCTGGGGGTTGCCTTGGTCGGCGGCGGTTTGCCAGGCGCGCATGGCGGTGGCGTAGTGCCCGCGCTGCAGGGCGGCCACGCCTACTTCCACGTTGTCCACCTCCGTGGCGGCGCGGGTGGGCAAAGCCAGGGTCAAGCAGCAAGCCAGGGCGCAAAGCGACAGTACACGGGGCAGGGGGGTCTTCATGAGGTTCAACCTTTCTTGGCGGGTGCCGTCTGCTTGGCGGCAAAGCCACGGCAAGGTTTGCCGTCCAGCAGCAACACGTCCCACCCGGGGAGTTTTTGGCTTTTAAAACCCATCAAGCGGCAGACATAAGGCATTTGGGGCTGGTACGTCAGGCCAAAGTGCCTGCACTGCCAACAGTCCGGGCTGGCGGGCGGCGCTTGGGTGGTGTTCATTCAAGGCGCTTTGTCCGTGGGGGCCTGTCGTGCGGCGGCCTCCTGGCGGGCGCGCTCGGCCAGGGCGGCTTGTTCTTCGGGGGTGCGCGGTGGTGGGCGGCGGGGAGTGCCCATCCAGGTCAGGCCGTCGTTGTGTTTGCCAGCGCGGCGCTCCTTGATATAGCGCCAGATTTGCCAAGCCAGCAAAACCACAAACACCACGGCAAACAAATCGCCAATGAGCTTGGGGTAGTCAAAACCAGGGGGCAGGGCCAGCTCGGGCTGCGTCCACATGGCCACCAAAATCACGGCCGCCAGCAGCAAAAAGGCGCGAATGCGCCTGCAGCTGGGACAGTTGCGCCAGTTGGTAGCGGGGCGCTGTGGCTTGGTACGCGGGGGCAAGGGAGGCCTCTTGAGGACAAAAACTGACTTAATTATCCCGAATTTCTGCCGATACAGGTGTCTGAGAGTGAGAGGGGCTGTGGCCCGGGTTTAAAAAAACGACAAATAGTTCCTCAAGTTCTCTACAGGATGACCGATTCATCATCCAACAGGAACCGGAAAGCCGATTTCTGTACCGTGTTCCGGCAGGTGCAACAAACATCTGTCTCTTAACAGAAACCAACTCCTAAGGAGAAGTGAGATGAGCGTTATTAACACCAACATGAAGTCGTTGATCGCACAGAACAACCTGTCGGTGAACAACCGTGCCCTGTCCAGCGCCATGGAAAAGCTGTCCACTGGCAAGCGCATCAACGGCGCCAAGGACGACGCCGCCGGCCTGGCCATCAGCAACAAGATGACCGCTCAGATCCGCGGCCTGAACCAGTCGGTGCGTAACGCCAATGACGGCATCTCCATGATC
>JBEEOS010000001.1:0-51350 GCA_041191485.1 Pseudomonadota bacterium | reverse complement strand
GGCGGCAGCGACTGCCTGCAGGTCTTTGGTGGCCACGGCTATGTGCGCGAGTGGGGCATTGAGCAACACATCCGCGATGCCCGCGTGGCCATGATCTACGAAGGCACCAACGAGATCCAGGCGATCGATTTGCTGGTGCGCAAGATCCTGGCCGATAGCGGCCAGGGCATGAACGCACTGCTCGACTTTGTTCAAGCCGACCTGCCCGCCAACGCCCCCACCCGCACGGCCAGCGTGGCCCGCATTGGCACCTTGCGTGCCGTCACCCAGCAAATCATCGACGCCGCACCCAAGGACGCCCAGCTGCCCTTTAGGGTGGCTGACGACTACTTGCGCGCCTGCGCGCTGGTGCTGCTGGACTGGGCCTGGCTGCGCATCGAATCCAGGGTGGATGACAGCACGCCAAACGCCACCACACGCTGGCAAGCGCCGGCCAAGGCACTGCGCCAGTGGGTGTTGCCCGAATTCCAGATGCGCACCTTCATCATGGTGCAGCAATGCACATTGCCCACGGCATAATCCGCGACCATGGTCAACACGGCTCAACCCAGTTTCAAGCGCCCCACCCAACGCAGCAAGCCGGTGGGCGATGCCTTGCCTCATGTGAATGCCGTGGAGCAAATAGACACTCGCTACCTGCAAACCCTGCTGGGCTACAACGCGCGACGCGCTGCCCTGACCATCATTGAAGGTTTTTTGGAGCGCATGGCCGAGTTTGGTTTGCGGCCCGTGGATTTTTCAGTCATGTCGGTCATTCACCACAACCCCGGGGTGACCTCCCGCCAGTTGTGTACGGCCCTGAATCTACTGCCGCCCAATCTTGTGGGGCTGGTGCAGTCGCTGGAGGCGCGTGGCCTGATCGAGCGCCACCCTCACCCTACCGATGGCCGCGCCATGGGTCTACACCCCACGGCACAAGGCAGGTCATTGATGACCCAGGCTGAGCAGGCTGCCACTGAACTTGAAATTGAAAAGTCATCCCGCCTGACAGCAGCCCAGCGCAAAACGCTGCTGGAGCTGCTACAAAAGATTTACCTCTGAACCCGATCAGCGGGCACGTTCTGCCAGGTAAATATCGATTCGGCGGTTACGGGCACGGCCTGCCTCGGTGGCGTTGTCGGCAATCGGCTCGCGCGAGCCACGCCCTTCCGTGCTGATGCGGCTGGCGGCCACACCACGCGCGACCAGGTAGTCTCGTGCGCTTTCTGCACGTCGCACCGACAAGGGCTGGTTGATCGCATCGCTACCGGTGCTGTCAGTGTGCCCCACGATCTTCACTTCCATCGAAGCCTGCTGGTTCACGCCTTGCGCAAACTGGTCCAGGATGGGCTTGAGGCGTGGCTGAATGTCAGACTTGCCCGTGGCAAATGAAATGTCGTTGGGAATGCTCAGTTTGAGCTGGTTGTCGGCTGTCTGGCTCACTTGCGTGCCCGTTCCCGCTGTGGCCGCTTCCATCTGACGCTTTTTGTCTTCCATCTGGCGCGACCAGACATAACCGCCCAATGCCCCCAGAGCAGCGCCAATGGCGGTGGACTTGCTGTCTCGCCCAATCACCTGACCGGCAATGGCGCCAATAGCAGCACCGCCACCCACGCCTTTTTGCTGAGTGCTCATCGTTTCGCAACCTGACAGCACCACGCTTGCCAGCAGGGCTGAGGTGATCACGGCTGTGGTGGTTTTCTTCATGGCTTCCTCCTTGATGTGTTGATATGAGAGCTTTGATTGTGCACTGGTTTTTTTCTGAATCCCTTCCTGTTACTTCATGAAACGATTCATTCAATACGCGCTCAACACGCACAATTGCATTTGAACAAATACAATGAACCCAGGAGGAAAGACCATGCATAACCACACAATCTCAACACCCCAGAAACCCTTGCGCGTTGGCTTGATGGGCTATGGCAAAGCCGGTCAGGCCGTGGCTCATGTGTTGCAGGAAGACTCACGGTGCAGCCTGCAGTGGGTCGCGCGCAAGCGGATCGGCGAGGCCTCGCACGTCAAGAACACCCCTATCCCCTTGATCAGTTCTGACCAGGACTGGAACGCCTGGCTGGATGAGCATCCCGTGGATGCCATCGTGGACTTTTCCCACCCCGATGCGGTCTACCAATACGGGCCAGCCATGGCCGAGCGCGGGATCATGCTGGTCAGCGCCAACTCGGCCTATCAACCCGAACACCTGGCATTTCTGGCCCAGCTGGGTCAGCAAACCCAAGTCCTGTGCTCACCCAACATCACCTTGGGCATCAACTTCTTGATCCTGGCAGCCAAGCTTTTGCGCAACATCGCGCCCTTTGCGGATGTCGCCATCCTGGAGCAGCACTTCAAGGAGAAAGAGGAAATTTCAGGCACTGCCCGGCGCATTGCCGCAACCTTGTCGGTCGAGGAAGACCAAATCACAAGCTTGCGTCTGGGCGGCATTGTGGGCCATCACGAAGTGATTTTCGGCTTTCCCTACCAGACGGTGCGCCTGATTCACAACTCGATCAAACGCGAGGCCTTCGGCACGGGCGCCGTCTTTGCCTTGCATGAACTTGAAACCTGCCCACCAGGCATGTACAACTTTGATGAATTGCTGGAGCGGCGCATGCGCCAAAGCCTGCTGCAAGGCACGGCCTGCGAAGGCGCCGGTGATCCGCCCCCTGCGCTGGCATAATTCAAGCCCTGTTTTTGACCCTTTAGAGACTTCCATGAACACCACTCCCTCCGGCCTGCAATACGAAGACACCACTGTTGGCGAAGGCGCCGAAGCCAAAGCAGGTCAGGACGTGGTCGTGCACTACACCGGCTGGCTCTACAAAGACGGTCAGCAAGGCGCCAAATTCGACTCCAGCAAGGATCGCCGTGATCCTTTTGTGTTCGCCCTGGGTGCGGGCATGGTCATCAAAGGCTGGGACGAAGGCGTGGCCGGCATGAAGGTCGGCGGTGCGCGCACCTTGATCATCCCGCCCGAGCTGGGCTACGGTGCCCGTGGCGCAGGCGGCGTGATTCCACCCAACGCCACCCTCAAATTCGACGTCGAGCTGTTGGCCGTCGAATAAATCACCTGCATTCGCGCGCAGGTGCTCGCGCCAGCGCAGCCCTGGTCCGAAAAATAACCCCTTGAAACGCCAGGACTTGCCCCTATCTAGGGTGGCAAGTTCTTGTTTTGCTGTTTTTTTGAGCACTCATGTCCGAAAACACCCCTACTCCAGACAACGCGGCCTCTGCGCCTGCAGCCACTGAAACCCAGGCCCCAGAGGCCGCTCAAGACCTGGCCGCCCAGCTGGCCGAGCTCCAGGCCAAGAACGCCGAACTGGCCGACCTGTACCTGCGCGCGCAAGCCGATGTGCAAAACGCCCGACGCCGCGCTGATGACGAAATCGCCAAGTCCCGCAAGTTTGCGGTTGAAGGGTTTGCCGAAAGCCTGCTGCCGGTGATCGACAGTCTCGAAGCCGGTCTGGCCATTCCCAATGCCACCATCGAACAAATCCGCGAAGGCAGTGAAGCCACCTTGCGCCAGCTCAAGAGCGCCATGGAACGCAACAAGGTGGTCGAAGTGGCCCCCGCCGCCGGCACCAAGTTCGACCCGACCCAGCACCAGGCCATCAGCATGGTGCCTGCCGAGCAGGAAGCCAACACGGTCGTGACTGTTCTGCAAAAGGGCTACCTGATCGCCGAGCGCGTCTTGCGTCCGGCCCTGGTCACCGTGGCCGCCCCCAAATAAAAGACGGGCAAGTTCAGGACTTGAATTCCCGAACACCTCCTCCATTTATTCATCAGTTTCAAATTTCCTCTACGGAGCACTCATCATGGGAAAAATCATCGGCATTGACCTGGGCACCACCAACTCGTGCGTAGCCATCATGGAAGGCAACACCACCAAGGTGATCGAGAACGCCGAAGGCGCGCGCACCACGCCCTCCATCATTGCGTACCAGGACGACGGCGAGATTCTGGTTGGCGCCAGCGCCAAGCGCCAGGCGGTGACCAACCCCAAGAACACGCTGTATGCCGTCAAGCGCCTGATCGGCCGCAAGTTCACCGAAAAGGAAGTGCAAAAGGACATCGACCTGATGCCCTACACCATTGCCGCTGCCGACAACGGTGACGCCTGGGTGGAAGTGCGTGGCAACAAGATGGCCCCGCCGCAGATCAGCGCCGAAGTGCTGCGCAAGATGAAGAAGACCGCCGAGGACTACCTGGGCGAAGCCGTCACCGAGGCCGTCATCACCGTGCCCGCCTACTTCAACGACGCTCAGCGCCAGGCCACCAAGGACGCCGGCCGCATCGCGGGTCTGGACGTCAAGCGCATCATCAACGAGCCCACCGCTGCGGCCCTGGCCTTTGGTCTGGACAAGCAGGAAAAGGGCGACCGCAAGATCGCGGTGTACGACCTGGGCGGTGGCACGTTTGACGTGTCCATCATCGAGATCGCCGACGTCGATGGCGAAAAACAGTTCGAGGTGCTGTCCACCAACGGCGACACCTTCCTGGGCGGCGAAGACTTCGACCAGCGCATCATCGACTTCATCATCGACGAATTCAAGAAAGAGTCCGGCGTCAACCTCAAGCAGGACGTGCTGGCCCTGCAGCGCCTGAAAGAAGCTGCCGAAAAAGCCAAGATCGAGCTGTCCTCGTCTTCGGCCACCGACGTCAACCTGCCCTACATCACCGCTGACGCCACCGGTCCCAAGCACCTGAACGTCAAGCTCACCCGCGCCAAGTTCGAGTCGCTGGTGGAAGACCTGATCGAGCGCTCCATTGCGCCTTGCCGCATCGCCATCAAGGATGCCGGCATCAACGTGTCCGACATCGACGACGTGATTCTGGTCGGCGGCCAGACCCGCATGCCCAAGGTGCAGGACAAGGTCAAGGAGTTCTTCGGCAAGGAGCCGCGCAAGGACGTCAACCCTGATGAAGCCGTGGCCGTGGGCGCAGCCATCCAGGGCCAGGTGCTCTCGGGTAACCGCAAGGACGTGCTGCTGCTGGACGTGACCCCATTGAGCCTGGGCATCGAAACCCTGGGCGGTGTCATGACCAAGATGATCACCAAGAACACCACTATTCCGACCAAGTTCGCCCAGACCTTCTCGACCGCTGAAGACAACCAGCCGGCCGTGACGATCAAGGTGTTCCAGGGTGAGCGCGAGATGGCCAGTGGCAACAAGCTGCTGGGCGAGTTCAACCTCGAAGGCATCCCGCCTGCTCAGCGCGGCACGCCGCAGATCGAAGTGTCTTTCGACATCGACGCCAACGGCATCCTGCACGTGGGCGCCAAGGACAAGGGCACCGGCAAGGAAAACAAGATCACCATCAAGGCCAACTCCGGCCTGTCCGAAGCCGAGATTCAGCAGATGGTCAAGGACGCCGAACTCAATGCGGCTGAAGACAAGAAGAAACTGGAAGTCGTACAGGCCCGCAACCAGGGTGACGCCCTGCTGCACTCCACCCGCAAGAGCCTGACCGAGTACGGCGACAAGCTTGAAGCCGGTGAAAAGGAAAAGATCGAAGCCGCTGCCAAGGAACTGGAAGAAGCCCTCAAGGGCGAGGACAAGGCCACCATCGACGCCAAGACCGAAGCCCTGATGACGGCCAGCCAAAAGCTGGGCGAGAAAATGTACGCTGACATGCAGGCCCAGCAAGCTGCTGGCGCCGCCGGCGGCGAACAGGCCAAGCCCGCTGACGACGATGTGGTGGACGCCGAAGTCAAGGAAGTCAAGAAGTGATGCGCCTCAGGTCGGCCTGCGGGCCTGACCTGAACACCCGCCGCGATGGCCGGTTTCCTTTGGAAATCGCCGCGCGGCGTTCTTGCTGAAACGGTTGAAAAACATGTCGACGAAACGCGATTTTTACGAAGTGCTGGGTGTCCCCAAGAACGCCTCAGACGAAGACATCAAGAAGGCTTATCGCAAGCTGGCGATGAAGTACCACCCTGACCGCAACCAGGGCGATGCCGCCAAAGAAGCCGAAGCCAAATTCAAGGAAGTCAAGGAAGCGTACGAGATGCTCTCGGACGCACAAAAGCGCGCAGCCTACGATCAGTATGGCCATGCCGGCGTGGACCCGAACATGCGTGGCCCTGGCGGTGCTGAGGGCTTTGGCGGTTTTGGTGATGCTTTTGGCGACATCTTCGGTGACATCTTTGGTGGTGGTCGACGCGCAGGCGGCGGGCGTCAGGTCTTCCGCGGTGCAGACCTGAGCTACGCCATGGACATCACCCTGGAAGAGGCTGCTCACGGCAAGGACGCGCAGCTGCGCATCCCCAGCTGGGAAGAGTGCGACACCTGTCACGGCACCGGCGCAAAGCCGGGCACCAGCGCCAAGACCTGCTCAACCTGCCACGGCTCCGGTACTGTGCAGATGCGCCAGGGCTTTTTCAGCGTACAGCAGACCTGCCCGCACTGCCGAGGCACCGGCAAGATCATCCCCGACCCCTGCGGCACCTGCCACGGTCAGGGCAAGGTCAAGAAACAGAAAACACTGGAAGTCAAGATTCCTGCAGGCATCGACGATGGCATGCGCATCCGCAGCGTCGGCAATGGCGAGCCCGGCACCAACGGCGGCCCGCCAGGCGATCTGTACATCGAAATCCGCATCAAGAAGCACGACATCTTCGAGCGCGAAGGCGACGATCTGCATTGTGTTGTGCCCATCAGCATCACACGTGCAGCTCTGGGCGGCGAGATCGAAGTGCCCACGCTCGGCGGCAAAGCCGTGATCGAAATTCCCGAAGGCACCCAAAGCGGCAAGCAGTTCCGATTGCGCGGCAAAGGCATCAAGGGCGTGCGCTCCAGCTACCCGGGCGATTTGTACTGCCATGTGAATGTGGAAACGCCCATCAAACTCACCGAGCACCAGAAAAAACTGCTCAAGGAGCTGGAAACCTCGCTGGAAAAAGGTGGCCACAAGCACCAACCCACCGGCGAGAGCTGGACAGACAAGCTCAAGAACTTCTTTGGCGCTTGAGTAGACACCCAGCGCAAAAGACTCATGCAACGGGGCCAGCGGGCCCCGTTTGCATTTCCCCTTTCAGCACGGGCTGGCTATCATCCCTCCATGAGTGTCAAGATTCAATTTCTGGGTGGGGCCGACACAGTCACGGGCTCTAAATACCTGGTGCGTCACCAGGACCAACGGCTGCTGGTGGACTGCGGCCTGTTTCAAGGCTACAAACAGCTGCGCCTGCGCAACTGGGCAGAACCTGCGTTTGCCCCTGCCAGCATCGATGCGGTCATTCTGACCCATGCGCACCTGGACCACAGCGGATACCTGCCTTCACTGGTGCGCAAAGGCTATGAGGGCCGCATCCACGCCACACCTGCCACCCGGGACTTGTGCGCCATCCTGCTGCCAGACAGCGGGCATATCCAGGAAGAAGACGCCCGTTTTGCCAACAAGCACGGTTTTTCCAAGCACCATCCTGCGCAGCCGCTGTATACCCGCGCAGACGCTCTGGCCTGCATGCCGCAGTTCACGACCCACGAATGGGGCCAGTGGTTTGAGCCCATGCCTGGCTGGAAAGCCCGCTTCAGTGAAGCCGGACACATTCTGGGTGCCAGCAGCCTGTACCTTGAAGTAGCTGGTCACCGCATGCTGTTTTCTGGTGACTTGGGGCGCCCCAACGACGAGCTCATGCGGGCACCCGAAGACCCGCCAGCGGCCGACACGGTACTGATCGAGTCCACCTATGGCAATCGCCTACACCCCGAAGAAAACCTGGAGGCGGAGTTGCTGCCCTTGCTGCAAAAGGTGGCTGCACGCGGCGGCGTGACCGTCGTGCCCGTGTTCGCGGTAGGGCGTGCACAAATGATTTTGCACATGCTCGCGCGCTACAAGGCAAAAGGTGAATTACCCCATGGCCTGCCCGTATTTCTGGACAGCCCCATGGCCTCGCACACGACAGCCTTGTTTGCGCGGCACCCCTATGCACACAAGCTCGACAATCAGGACATACGCGCCATGGGACATGTCGCGCGCATGATTGAAACCCCGGAGGAATCCAAGGCGCTGGCCCTGCGTCACGGGCCCATGGTGATTCTGGCGGCCAGCGGCATGGCCACGGGTGGACGCGTGCTGCACCACCTCGAGCGCTATGCCCCGGATCATCGCAATCTGATTGTGCTCACAGGCCATCAGTCCGAAGGCACACGCGGCGCCAGTCTGGCCAATGGCAGCAGCACCCTACGTCTTCATGGTCAGGACATCCCGGTTCGAGCAGAGGTGGCTCAGCTGCAAAGCGCCTCAGCCCATGCCGACGCCGGCGAGTTGCTGGACTGGCTCTCGCGCATGCCACAGCCGCCTTCGCAGGTCTATGTGGTACATGGCGAGCGCGAAGCCTCTGACACCCTGCGCCAGCGCATCGAGCGCGAGCTTCATTTCCGAGCGGTGGTACCCGAGCATGGCTCGACCTGGCCTGCCTAGGGAGATACAACTTTGCCCCTCCCCAAGCTTGGCATGTCGGCGACAATAGCCGGCTACTGGAATCGCCCATGAAGACCCAAAGAAATTCAACTGCCCATGTCACCCACCCCTTGTGGCTGTCTTTGCTGACTACTTTGTGGCTGGTGACCTTGCCCAACTGGCCTCTGTGGCGCCAGCTGATGGCCTTGCCTGAAGTGCAAGGCACACGGGGTCTGCTGTTTGCACTGGGCATGGGCGTCGCCATTTGGGCCATCACGTTGATGCTGACCTTGATGCTGGGTTGGCCCCGTTTGCTCAAACCTGTGCTGAGCTTGCTGGTGATCAGTGCAGCCGCAGGCGCTTATTTCATGCTCAGCTACGGCATTGTGATCGACGCGACCATGATCACCAATGTGATGCAGACTGATCCGCGCGAGGCCGCTGACCTGTTGAACTGGCGAATGATCGTGGCCCTGCTGGTTCTAGCCGTCTTGCCCCTGTGGCTCATCTGGCGCACACCCTTGCGCAAGCTCGGTTGGCGCCGCGCGCTGGTGTCGCAGCTGGGCGCCATGGTGGTCTCTGCCCTGGTCGCCTTTCTCTGCCTGATGGCGATTTTTCAGGATTTCGCCTCGATCATGCGCAACCACACCCAGATCCGCTATCTGATCAACCCGCTCAACAGCCTGTATGCCGTGACCTCGGTGGCGGTTCAACCTTTCCGGCGTGACGAAAAAACCATCTTGCCCATTGGGCAAGACGCCATCCAGCAGCGACCTGCCAACGCGCAGGCACCGCTGATCGTTCTGGTGGTGGGTGAAACCGCACGCATGGGCAACTTCGGCATCAACGGCTACGAGCGCCCGACCACGCCCAAACTGGCCCAGGAAAAAGTCGTCAGTCTGCGTGGCGTGACCTCTTGCGGCACCAGCACGGCTGCCTCTTTGCCCTGCATGTTCTCGCACCTGGGGCGTGAGGACTTTGACAGCCGAAAACACAACTACGAAAACCTGCTCGATGTGCTGCAACGCGCCGGACTGGCCGTGCTGTGGGTCGACAACCAGGCCGGTTGCAAAGGTTTGTGTGACCGCGTGCACAGCGCCTCCACCACCCAGCTCAAGACCTCGCCTTGGTGTGACGGCAGCGAGTGCCATGATGAAGTCATGCTCGACAAGATCGACGAGCGCCTGGCCCAGCTGCCAGCCGAGCAACGCGCCAAAGGTGTGGTGCTGGTGATGCACCAGATGGGCAGCCACGGCCCCGCCTACTACAAGCGCACCCCGGCAGCGTTCAAAAAATTCCTGCCGGAATGCACCAGCAATGCACTGCAGGAATGCGAGCGTCAACAGGTGATCAATGCTTTTGACAACACCATCGTCTACACCGACCACTTCCTGAGCCAGACCATTGGCTGGCTCAAGCAGCACAAGCAACCCTCGGTGATGATGTACGTGTCAGACCATGGCGAGTCGCTGGGCGAGAACAACGTCTATCTGCACGGCCTGCCCTACCGGATCGCGCCTGAAGAGCAAAAGCGCGTGCCCTGGATCACCTGGATGTCTGACAGCTACCAGCAGCAGCAAGGCCTGCCGCTGGAATGCATGCGCAGCAAGCTCACGCAACCCTTTACCCACGACGCTTACTTCCATTCGGCGCTGGGCCTGGCCAACGTCAAAACCACGCTTTACCAGGCCGAGCTGGATCTGTACGCCAGCTGTCGCCGCTCCTGATCACATGAAGCGGTCGAGCAAGCGCCGGGCATGACGGTCCCAGCGCTGCGGCTCGCGAATCAGGTATTGCACACCGTGGCTGTCGCTGAGCAGCAGGGTGTCCCGATTCAGGCGTCGAATGTCCTCCTCGGCCTTGAGCGTCAGCCGGGTCTGACCACGATTCGTTTCCACCACCCACTCGCTGGGGGTGGCAAAACTGCTGACACTGAGCAAGCGCAAAATTTCGGGCAGGAATTCGCGTTCCTGCAGCGCTTCGCGCAAGGCCCGCGCCATGGGTTCGGGCGAATCCGTCAGCCGGTCGCACCACCACAGCTCGCGGCCCTCGGCGCTCATCACGGCCACGCCTTCTTCTGGCGCAGTCACCGGATTGGCGCGCACCACCGTGACCGGCACATGTTCGCTGCCATCCGCCAGCGTCAAGCCCCAACGCCCCCTGGCATCGCGTTGCAAAGTCACCGAGCTCATGATTGCTCCTCAAACAGGTCGTCTTCGGCTTTGCGCTGCTGTGCCTGGTACAGGCGCCAGTAGGCACCTTCGGCTTGCATCAGGGCCTCGTGCGTACCCTCTTCCACCACCTCGCCTTTGTCCATGACCACCAAACGGTCGGCCTTGCGCAGCGTGGACAGCCGATGCGCAATCGCAATCGTGGTGCGGCCCCGCACCAGGTTGTCCAGCGCGTTCTGAATTTCTTTTTCGGTCTCGGTGTCCACGGCAGAGGTTGCTTCGTCCAGAATCAGGATGCGCGGATCAATCAGCAAGGCGCGTGCAATCGAGATGCGCTGACGCTCGCCGCCCGACAAGCCTTGTCCTCGCTCGCCCACCAGGGAGTCGTAGCCTTGCGGCATGCGCAAGATGAACTCATGCGCGTGCGCAGCGCGTGCCGCTGCAATGATCTGCTCGCGGCTGGCGTCAGGGCGGCCGTAGGCAATGTTCTCGGCAATCGTGCCAAAGAACAGGAAGGGTTCCTGCAAGACCAGGCCAATCTGGCTGCGGTAGTCCGACAACTTCAGGCGACGGATGTCCACACCATCGAGCAGCACCTGCCCCTGGCTGACATCATAGAAACGGCAAATCAGGTTGACCAAGGTGCTCTTGCCTGAACCACTGTGACCCACCAGACCAATCATCTGCCCAGGCTCAATGGTCAGGTCCAGGTTGCGGATGACTGCCCGGTTGCCATAACGGAAATGCGCCTGGCGCAAGGCAATATGACCTTTCACAGCGGGCAGAGGCACGGGGTCCACAGGCTCAGGTACGCTGGAGACATGGTCCAGGATGTCAAAAATCCGCTTCGCCCCGGATGCAGCTTTCTGGGTATGCGACACGATCCGGCTCATGGAGTCGAGGCGGGTGTAAAAGCGCCCTATATAGGCCAGGAAGGCGGTGAGCACGCCCACCGTGATGCTGTCTTTGGACACCAGCCAGATGCCAAAGCCCCAGACCACCAGCAAACCAATCTCGGTCATCAGGGCAACAGTCGGCGCAAACAGGGACCAGACCTTGTTGAGCCGATCGTTGACCTGCAGGTTGTGGCGGTTGGCATCCTTGAAACGCTGTGCCTCACGCCCCTCCTGTGCAAACGCCTTGACCACGCGGATGCCCGGAATCGTGTCGGCCAGGACATTGGTCACCTCGGCCCACACGCGGTCGATTTTTTCAAAGCCGGTCCGCAAGCGTTCACGCACCACATGAATCAGCCATCCGATAAACGGCAATGGCAGCAAAGTCACCAGCGCCAGCATGGGGTTGATGGTGAACAGGATGACGGCCGTCATCACGATCATCAGCACATCGGTGGCAAAGTCCAGCAAATGCAGGGACATGAACACATTGATGCGGTCTGTTTCACTGCCAATGCGCGCGATCAGGTCGCCCGTGCGCCTGCCCCCAAAGTATTCCAGGGAGAGTTTGAGCAGGTGTTCATACGTGGTGGTGCGCAGATCCGCACCAATGCGCTCGGACACCAGGGCCAGAATATAGGTCTTGGCCCACCCCAGCACCCAGGCCAGCAAGGCTGCCAGCAACAAGCCCCCCAGGTACAGCCCCACCAAATGCGGATCGATGGACTTTCCGTTCTGGTAGGGAATCAGCACCTCGTCCATCAAGGGCATCGTCATGTAGGGCGGCACCAGGGTCGCCGCCGTCGAAGCCAGCGTCAGGGCAAAACCACTGAACAGCTGCCATTTGTAGTGCCGGGCAAAACGCCAGAGCTTGAAAAGCGTCCAGGTCGAGGGAGGCGTGTCTTCGGATTGACAGGCAGGGCAAACCAGGGCGCCCTCGGGCATGGGGGCCTGACACTGGGGGCAGATCGAGTCGTTGAACTCAGTCCCGGATGGCGTGGCCTGTACACCTTGCCTGCCCGGACCTTGACGGGCCTGATCCACCCAGCGCTGCACTGCGGGCTGCTGGCCCAAGGTGTACCGCCAGCTGCCCAAGCGGCCCTGACGGTTGAACAGCTCCAGCCACCCCACCCCTGCGTGGTCGGAAATGCGCCATGTCCAGTCCGGCTCGATTACCCATTGTTGCCACTTTTTTTCACCTTCCCGGCACGCCAGGACCCGGCGTTCGGTCAAAATGAGAGCCGTTCTGGCAAAAACAAGCTCATCGTCGAGGTCCAACTCAAGACCCGACAAAGGTGATTCGTCTGGCAGCAGTTCCACAGGAACGCGGCTCAACCAGGCTTGGGCGATGCCTGAACGCAACACAGAGGGCAATGTCGGAGTCATGTTAGATCACAGCAATACGCCAGGTCAGCCGGATGCACAAAGCGTTCGTGGACAGGCATTTGCTTCATCTGCCTTGCACCACACAGTCTCCTGTGCACCCCTCGCTGCCGACCTGTGCGGCGGGCCATTGTATGCCGCGGCACACACCCATGAGTAACAAAAAGATCGATTTCCTGCGCATGACCCACCTGCGCGGCCCCAGCATCTGGACCTACCGTCCTGTGATGGAAGTGCTGGTGGACATTGGTGAGTTTGAAGATTTCCCCTCCAACCTGTTGCCCGGCTTCAACGAGCGACTCACGGCCTGGCTGCCTGGTCTGATCGAACACCGCTGCAGCCCGGGCGTACGTGGGGGCTTTCTCAAGCGCCTGGAAGATGGCACCTGGATCGGCCACATTCTGGAACACGTCTCGCTGGAACTGCTCACGCTGGCCGGCTTGCCTGACGGTTATGGCCGCGCTCGCGAAGCCGGCCCGCGCGGCGTCTACAAAGTCATCATCAGTGCTGCCCACCCGGTGGTGGCTGAGAGAGCTTTGGGCATGGCCCGTGAATTGATCATGGCAGCGGTGGAAGATCAGGCTTTCGATCTGGCACCTCGCGTTCAGGAGCTGACTGACCTGGTCGATGACCTGCTGGTCGGCCCCAGCACCCGCGCCATTGTGGATGCCGCATGGAACCAGCGTCGCATTCCCCATATCCGTCTGAACGCTGGCAACCTGGTGCAACTGGGCTATGGCAGTGCGCAGCACCGCATCTGGACGGCCGAGACCGACCGCACCAGCGCCATTGCCGAGGGCATCTCCAAAGACAAGGACATGACCAAACAGCTGCTGGCCGCTTGCGGCGTGCCGGTGCCAGAAGGTCAGGTCGTGGAAAGTGCACAAGAAGCCTGGGATGCCGCACAGGACATCGGCCTGCCCGTTTGCATCAAGCCAGGCGATGGCAACCGCGCGCGTGGCGTGTCGCTCGAATTGACGCAAGAGGCAGACATCCGTGCAGCCTACGACATCGCGCTGCAGCAGGGCAATGAAGTCATTGTGGAGCGATTCATCACCGGTCTGGAGCATCGCCTTTTGGTGGTGGGCAACCGCCTGGTCGCGGCCAGCCGCGGCGAGACGGCCAGCGTCACCGGTGATGGCCAGCACACCGTGCAGGAACTGGTGGACCTGCAAATCAATGCAGATCCGCGTCGGGGCAGCGATGGCAGCCTGCCCCTGGAAGCCGTACGTCTTCGCGACAACAGCCCTGAAGTCCTGGAACTCAAACGCCAGGGACTGACGCCCGAGTCCGTTCCCGAAGCGGGCCGCAGCGTGCTGGTCAAACGCACTGGCAACATGACCACCGACATCACCGATATCGTTCACCCCGAGGTGGCCTATATGGCCTGCCTGGCCGCCAAAGTGGTGGGCCTGGACATTGCGGGTGTGGACGTGGTCACGCCGGACATCACCCAGCCCCTTCACAAGGTCGGTGGCGTGGTGGTCGAAGTCAACGCTGGCCCCAGCTTGTTGATGCACCTCAACCCCGCGCAAGGCAGTGCGCGTGATGTCGGCCAGGCCATCGTGCAGCACCTCTTCCCGGGCAAAGAAAGCGCACGCATCCCCGTGGTTGGCCTGATGGGCGATGACGACACCAGCCGCAAAGCGCAGCTGGTGGCCTGGCTGCTCCACCTCAAGGGCTGGACCACGGGCCTGGCCTGCAGCAATGGCCTGTACCTGAACCAGCGCTGCCTGCAGTCCACGGGCGGCATGGACTTTGAAAATGCACAACGTCTGCTGGTCAATCGCAATGTCGATGCAGCCGTGTTCGAAACCGATGTGCGCCACCTGATGACGCAAGGCCTGCCCTACGACCGTTGCCAGGTAGGCATTGTCACCCGCATGCCCTCCACACACAATCTTCAGGATCTGTACGCTGGCGAGGATGACCGCATGCCTGGCTATATCCGTACCCAGATCGATGTGGTGTTGCCCGGTGGCGTCAGCGTTTTGAATGCAGACATTGACGCTGTGGCCGAATTGGCCGAGTACAGCGATGGAGCCGTGACCCTTTACGCCCAGGAGGGCTCAAACCCACGCTTGCTCGCGCACCGCGGCGAGGGCGGGCGCACTGCTTTCTGGCGGGATGGCGTACTCATCCTGGCCCAGGGCGAGCACGAAATCGAAGTGCTCAGCACCCAACGCCCGGCCGTTGCCCGACTGCTCAAGGACGGCAGCCTCAGCCAGGAAGACATCCTGGTGGCGACCTGTGCGGCCTGGGCCCTGGAGACATCGCCCGACCTGATCCGCGCCGGCATCAAGAGCTTTGGCCAGAACGCCCACTCCCACTGACCTACAGACCCATCTCTGAGATCTCTGAGCTATGCAAGTTTCTCGCATCCGCGCCCTTAGGGGACCCAATCTGTGGAGTCGCCACACCGCTGTTGAAGCCATCGTCAGCTGCAACGCAGCGGACATGCTCGTGGCGGGTCTGGAACAACAATTGCGCCGCATCTTCCCGGCCATTGGTCTGATTCGCGCCAGCTCGCCTGAGCAGCCTCTGTGCCTGGCCCATGCGCTGGAAAAAATCACCTTGGCCTTGCAGGTGCAGGCAGGCTGCCCGGTCACCTTCAGTCGCACCACGCCCACCCAGGAGTCTGGCACCTATCAGGTGACCGTTCAGTACTCGGAAGAAGCGGTAGGTCGCAGGGCCCTGGCTCTGGCGCAAGAGCTGTGCCTGGCCGCCCAGAACGGCGATGCTTTTGATGTGGAAGCCGCTTTGGCCGAGCTGCGCGAGCTCGATGAAGACGAACGCCTGGGGCCGTCCACCGGTTGCATTGTGGACGCTGCTGTCACCCGAGGCATCCCCTTCAAACGCATGACCCGTGGCAGCATGGTTCAACTGGGCTGGGGCTCCAAGCAGCGCCGCATTCAGGCTGCAGAAACCGACACCACCAGCGCGATTGCCGAGTCCATTGCACAAGACAAAGACCTGACCAAAGCCGTGTTGCATGCGGCCGGAGTTCCTGTCCCTCTGGGTCGCCCCGTGGACAGTCTGGAAGAAGCCTGGCAATTTGCCCAGGAGATTGGTCTGCCCGTGGTCGTCAAGCCCCTGGACGGCAATCAGGGCAAAGGCGTGACGGTCAACATCGTGGAACGCGAACACTTCGGCATCGCCTACAACGCAGCCAATCGATATGGCCAGGTCCTGGTGGAAAAATTCCTCCCGGGTCAGGACTTCCGCTTGCTGGTGGTGGGCGACAAATTGGTGGCCGCTGCACGCCGCGAGCCGCCCCTGGTCGTAGGCGATGGCGTGCACACGGTGCGCCAGCTGGTCGAGCAAGTCAACGCAGACCCGCGCCGTGGCGAAGGTCACGCCACCTCCCTGACCAAGATCCGTTTTGACGACATCGCGGTTGCCCGCCTCAAAGTACAAGGTCTCGTGCCCGAGTCGATTCCCGAAAAGGGCCAACGCGTCATCCTTCGCAACAATGCCAACTTGTCCACGGGTGGCACTGCGACAGATGTGACGGATGAAGTTCATCCCGAAGTGGCCGCACGTGCGGTTGCAGCAGCGCGCATGGTGGGCCTGGACATCTGCGGGGTGGATGTTGTGTGCGAATCCATGCAACGCCCACTGGAAGAGCAAAGCGGCGGCATTGTGGAAGTCAACGCCGCACCCGGCCTGCGCATGCACCTCAATCCTTCCTACGGCAAAGGCCGCGATGTGGGGCAAGCCGTCATCGACCACATGTTCCCTGCGGGCAATGATGGGCGCGTGCCCGTGATCGCTGTGACGGGCACGAACGGCAAGACGACCACCGTGCGCCTGACGGCTCATTTGCTCAAGGCCAACGGCCTGCGCGTGGGCATGACCAATACCGATGGGGTCTACGTCAACGATCGTCAGACCGACTCCGGCGACTGCAGTGGCCCCAAGAGCGCACGCAATGTGCTGTCCCACCCTGAGGTCGATGCGGCCGTGTTCGAAACCGCACGCGGGGGTTTGCTGCGCGAGGGCCTGGCGTTTGACCGTTGTCAGGTGGCCGTGGTCACCAACATGGGCGCAGGCGACCACCTGGGTCTGAACTACATCACCACGCTGGAAGACCTGTCGGTGCTCAAGCGCGTCATCGTACTCAATGTCCAGCCCGATGGCATGGCCGTGCTCAATGCTGCGGACCCCGCTGTGGCTGCCATGGCGCCACACTGTCCAGGCGATGTGACCTTCTTTGCCCTGGACGCACATCACCCGGTTCTGGCCACGCATCGCGCCCAGGGCAAACGCGTGGTCTATGTCGAAAACGGCTCCATCGTGGCGCAAAAGGGCAAGCAGGTCGTGCGCATTCCCTTGTCACAAGTCCCTCTGACGCGCAATGGCCAAATCGGGTTCCAGACCGAGAATGTGCTGGCGGCCGTGGGCGCGGCCTGGGCCGTGAACACACCCTGGGATGCGATTGCGCAAGGTTTGTCCACCTTCATCAGCGATGTCCAAGGGGTTCCGGGGCGCTTTAATCTGTTCGACTACAAAGGCGCTACCCTGATTGCCGACTACGGACACAACCCGGATGCCATGCAGGCCTTGGTACAAGCCGTGGACAACATGCCAGCTGGCAAGCGAGTGGTGGTCATCAGCGGTGCTGGCGACCGGCGCGATGAAGACATCCGTGACCAAACCCGCATTCTGGGCGCAGCCTTTGATGAAGTGCTGCTCTATCAGGACGCCTGTCAACGTGGCCGTGCCGATGGTGAGGTGTTGGCCTTGCTTCAGGAGGGCCTGAAGGGCGCAACGCGCACACGCCATGTTGAGTCCATCCAAGGCGAATTCAACGCCATCGACACGGCGCTGTCTCGGCTCTCGAAAGGTGATTTATGCCTGATCCTGATTGACCAGGTGGAAGAAGCGCTGGCTCACATTCGACAGCGCGTCGAGCTAGGCTGAATCAGCCCGCGATCCGAATGGCCAGCCCGGTGCTGGCCATGAAAGCCGTGACCCAGACCAGCCAACGTCGCCAAGTGGCGGGCCCCTGTTCAGTCAATCGATGCAGGACTTCGCCAGCTCCCAGAGAGAACACCAGAGCCATCAGCATGCCCAGCGCATTCATGAGCGTTGAGGTCGGCCACAGCGTCGAGACTTTGGCATTGACCAGCAGGCTCACAGCAAAATGGATCACGAAGACGGGGTATGAAATGCGCGACAGCCATCGCACCACCCTGTGCCCAAGGGAGGCTGGCTGAGCCAACCCTGCGCCCGGCATCGGCATCAGGAGCAGCAGCGCCGACGCTGCCCAGGCGGTCAGCGCACGCCCTTTGGCATCAAAAATGACACATAAGACACCCAGCGCCAGCCACGCGCCAAGGCGATGCAGGACGCTCCAGCGCGTGCGCGCATACCAGGCCAGCCAGCCCATGCCGTATGAACCCCAGAAAAACAGCGCCACGTCCTCCAAAGCGTAATGATGGGTCCAGTACACAATGGACAGCACCGTGAGCACGACCACCAACCTGGCCTGCCAGCGCATCGCACTGCCCCAGCCTTGCCGCACAAACCACTGCCCGACCCAAGCCACCAACAAGGCAGAAAGGTACAACTGAAAATCCACTGCGACATACCAGACACCGGCTGACAAGGCCTCCATATCCAGCAGGTGCTGCAAGAACAACACATGCGCCAGTACCTGCCAGCCATTGGGCATGGCCGACAAGCTGTCATCCTGGAAAGTGGGACGAATCATCTCGCTGAGCAAGACCGTCAAACTCAGGGCTGCCAGCAAGGGCACCGCCAGCCGCAAGTAACGCCTGCCGCACAGTCGAGCCAGAGTGGTGGCCCGCATATCGGACAGCGTCAAGATGGCCTGTGCTGTCAAAAAACCCGAGCACACCAGAAACACTTGCACCGCCAATCGTGCGTATTGCGCCAGCCAGTTGATCGTCCCTGGCCAGGACTGCGCTACCACATCGGACATCGGCCCATAAAAAGCCATGTGGTGCAACACGATCAACACGCAACCCACTGCCTTGAGCAGATCGACCCAGAAAAAACGCCCCGAAGGGCGCTGTTGCGGGTCAGGTTGAAAAACTCCTGCTCGACTCATAACAACGCCAGGCGCACTCGGGCGTCTTGGTATTCGCGTTTGAGCTGCGCTACACGCTCGGCCACAGACACCACAGCATGAATGGCACCAATGCCCTGCCCGCAACCCCAGATGTCTTTCCAGGCCTTTTTGGCATCGCCGCCAAAATTCATCTTGCTGGGATCGGACTCGGGCAAATGCTCAGGGTCCAGACCGGCCGCCCGGATCGAAGGCGCCAGGTAGTTGCCGTGCACACCGGTGAACAGGTTGCTGTAGATGATGTCATCGGAGTTGCAATCCACAATGGCTTGCTTGTACGCCTCTGACGCTCGCGCCTCGTGTGTGGCAATAAAGGCTGAGCCCATATAGGCAAAGTCCGCACCCATGGCCTGCGCGGCCAAAACGGCGCCGCCGGTTGCGATCGAGCCTGACAGCGCCAGTGGGCCATCAAACCATTGCCGGATTTCCTGAACCAGGGCAAACGGGCTTTTGGTGCCCGCATGGCCGCCTGCGCCCGCAGCCACAGCAATCAGACCATCCGCACCTTTTTCGATGGCCTTGTGTGCAAACTTGTTGTTGATGATGTCGTGCATGACCACGCCACCGTAGCTGTGTGCAGCCTGGTTGATGTCCTCACGCGCGCCCAGGCTGGTGATGATGACGGGCACCTTGTATTTGACGCACAAGGCCATGTCGTGTTCAAGCCTGTCATTGCTCTTGTGCACGATCTGGTTGACGGCAAAGGGCGCCGCCGGATTGTCCGGATTCGCCCGGTTGTGGGCAGCCAGGGCCTCGGTGATTTCGGCCAACCACTCGTCCAACTGAGAAGCGGGGCGCGCGTTGAGCGCCGGCATGGCGCCGATCACGCCAGCCTTGCATTGCTCAATGACCATCCTGGGATTGCTGATGATGAACAGCGGTGAACCGATCACCGGAAACTTTTGTGCAGCCAGCACGGGGGGCAATGTGGACATGGGATCTCCTGCGTGGTGATCGTCGATCAGAAGGCTTCCAGCGGCAAGGCTGTCACGCTATCGGCACCTTCGACAATGCTGTCGCGCATGCCCGGCACTTTGGAGAGGATGTGGTCGGCATAGAAACGCGCGGTCGTGACCTTGCCAGCCATGAAGGCAGCGTCTTGCGCCTGGGCCTCGGGCGTCAGGGCCACCAGCAGGGCACGCCCCATCTGCCAGCCTGCGACCAGGTTACCCGCCAGCATGAGGTAGGGCACGCTGCCCGAGAAAGCGGCGTTCGGATTGCTCTTGGTGTTGGCGGCGATGAACTCGACGACATCGACAAAGGCTTCACGCGCGGCCTTGAGACGCTTGGCCATGGCCTGGGCGTCGGCGTTGCCGCTGGCGGCCAGGTCAGCTTCGGTCTTGGCGATTTGTGCGGCGATGCTCTTGGCACCAGTACCGCCGTCGCGTGCGGTCTTGCGGCCCACCAGGTCGTTGGCCTGGATGGCGGTCGTGCCTTCGTAGATGGTCAGGATCTTGGCGTCGCGGTAGTACTGGGCACAACCGGTCTCCTCGATGAAGCCCATGCCGCCATGCACCTGCACGCCCAGGCTGGCCACGTCGATGCTCATCTCGGTGCTGTAGCCCTTGACCAGCGGCACCAGGAATTCGTAGAAGGCCTGGTTGTCCTTGCGCACCTCGGCGTCGGGGTGGTGGTGGGCGGCGTCGTAGGCGGCAGCGGCCACGGTGGCCATGGCGCGGCAGCCTTCGGTGTAGGCACGCATGGTCATGAGCATGCGGCGCACGTCCGGGTGGTGAATGATGGGGCCAGCGGCGCTCAGGCTGCCGTCCACGGGGCGGCTTTGTACGCGGTCACGGGCGTACTGCACGGCCTTCTGGTAGGCGCGCTCGGCAGTCGCAATGCCCTGCACACCCACGGCGTAGCGGGCGGCGTTCATCATGATGAACATGTACTCAAGGCCGCGGTTTTCCTCGCCCACCAGGTAACCGATGGCGCCACCGTGGTCGCCGTACTGCAACACTGCTGTGGGGCTGGCCTTGATGCCCATCTTGTGTTCGATGGAGACGCAGTGCACATCGTTGCGCTCGCCCAGCGAACCATCGTCCTTGACCATGAACTTGGGCACGACGAATAGGCTGATGCCTTTCACGCCTTCGGGCGCGCCCTGCACACGGGCCAGCACCAGATGGATGATGTTGTCGGCCATGTCGTGCTCACCGTAGGTGATGAAGATCTTGGTGCCGAACACCTTGTAGGTGCCATCAGGCTGGGGCTCGGCGCGGGTGCGCACGGCGGCCAGGTCTGAACCGGCCTGCGGCTCGGTCAGGTTCATGGTGCCAGTCCATTCGCCGGAAATGAGTTTCTCCAGGTACTTGGCCTTCATCTCATCGGAGCCTGCGGTCAGCAGGGCTTCGATGGCGCCGTCGGTCAGCATCGGGCACAGCGCGAAGCTCATGTTGGCCGAATTCAGCATCTCGCCGCAAGCGGCGCCAATTGTTTTGGGCAAACCCTGGCCACCGAAATCGACCGGGTGCTGCAGGCTTTGCCAGCCGCCTTCGGTGAACTGCTTGTAGGCTTCCTTGAAACCGGGCGTGGTCGTGACCTGGTTGCCGTCGTGGTGCCAGGACGGGTTCTTGTCACCTTCCCAGTTGAGAGGGGCGATGACTTCGGCGTTGAGCTTGGCGCACTCTTCAAGCACCGCTTGCGCGGTTTCGAGGCCGGCGTCTTCGAAGCCGGGAATCTGCGCGATCTGGTCGATGCGGGCCAGATGCTCGATGTTGAACAGCATGTCCTTGAGGGGTGCGGTGTAGCTCATGAGGTTCTCCGTAGAAATCGCTTTTTATAGGGTTTGATTTGCTTGCAAAAAAGGCCTCAGTCAGAGGCCTTTTTGCAAGTGTCAACACATCACAGTGCGTTGGTCAGTTCGGGCACAGCCACGAACAGGTCGGCCTCCAGGCCGAAGTCGGCCACACTGAAGATCGGCGCCTCGGGGTCCTTGTTGATCGCCACAATCACTTTGGAGTCCTTCATGCCGGCCAGGTGCTGGATGGCCCCGGAAATGCCGCAAGCCACATACAGCTCGGGCGCAACGATCTTGCCGGTCTGGCCGACCTGCAGGTCGTTGGGGGCGTAACCGGCATCTACTGCGGCGCGGCTGGCACCGATGGCAGCGCCCAGCTTGTCGGCCAGGGGCGTCATGACTTCGTTGAACTTCTCGGCGCTGCCCAGCGCGCGGCCACCGGACACGATGATCTTGGCCGCCGTTAGCTCGGGGCGGTCGCTCTTGGCGATTTCGCTGCCCACATAGCTGCTCTTGCCGCTGTCGGCTTGTGCGGCTGCGGATTCAACAGCAGCGGAGCTACCGGTGGCAGCTGCGGCGTCAAAACCCGTGGTGCGCACAGTGATCACTTTGGTGGCGTCCAAACTTTGCACAGTCGCGATGGCGTTGCCTGCGTAGATCGGTCGCTCGAAGGTGTCGGCAGACTCGACCTTGGTGATGTCTGAAATTTGGGCAACGTCCAGTTTGGCGGCCACACGTGGCGCCACGTTCTTGCCGCTGGCCGTGGCCGGGAACAGGATGTGGCTGTAAGCGCTGGCAATGGCCAGCACCTGGGCGGCAACGTTCTCGGCCAGGCCGTGGGCCAGCGCTTGGCTGTCGGCATGGATCACTTTGGACACGCCAGCGATCTGGGCAGCGGCAGCAGCGGCAGCGCCAGCGTTGTGGCCAGCCACCAGCACGTGCACGTCACCCCCGCAAGCGGCAGCGGCGGTCACGGTGTTGAGGGTCGCGCCTTTGATGGAGGCGTTGTCGTGTTCGGCAATGACGAGTGCGGTCATGATCAGATCACCTTTGCAACGTTCTTGAGTTTGTCGACCAGGGTGGCCACATCGGGCACCTTGATGCCGGCGCTGCGCTTGGCAGGCTCAGCCACTTTGAGGGTTTTCAGGCGCGGGGTGACATCCACACCCAAATCTTCGGGTTTGAAGGTGTCGAGCTGCTTTTTCTTGGCCTTCATAATGTTGGGCAGCGTCACGTAGCGCGGCTCGTTCAGGCGCAAGTCAGTGGTGATGACCGCAGGCAGCGAGACGGCCAGGGTTTCCAGGCCGCCATCAATTTCACGGGTCACGTTGGCTTTGCCATCGCCCACCTCGACTTTGGACGCGAAGGTGGCTTGCGGCAAATCGGCCAGCGCCGCCAGCATCTGGCCCGTCTGGTTGGCATCGTCGTCGATGGCTTGCTTGCCCAGAATCACCAGACCCGGTTGTTCCTTGTCCACCAGGGCCTTGAGCAGCTTGGCCACAGCCAGGGGCTGCAGCTCTTCGGTGGTCTCGACCAGGATGGCGCGGTCGGCACCGATGGCCATGGCGGTGCGCAGGGTTTCCTGGCATTGGGTCACACCACAGGAGACAGCGATCACCTCGGTGGCCACGCCCTTTTCCTTCAGGCGCACAGCTTCTTCAACGGCGATCTCGTCAAAGGGGTTCATGCTCATCTTGACGTTGGCAATGTCCACGCCGCTGTTGTCGCTCTTGACGCGGACCTTGACGTTGTAGTCCACCACCCGTTTGACGGGAACCAGAATTTTCATGAGCTATCTCCTGAATATTGAATGTGAAGAGCGTTGCGCAAATTGACGTTAACGTAAACGTCAATTGTGCATCAATTCGGTTGGGTAGCCAAATTTTCAGGCACCATCGTTGCGAAAAAGCACGATCGTTCGAATTATCCGCGACATTTGCTGGAACTCGCCGCAGGCATGGTACCCCCGGGAATTCACCGACCAACCGGTCGGTGCATCAGGGTTAGCATGTAGTGCCGTCTGGTCGTTTTCCGATTAGATTATGTTTCATAACCAATCATGGAGACTCACGTATGAAAAAATTCCTTCTGCCGCTGGCCACCCTGGCTTTGACAGGCTTGGCACAAGCTCAAACCGTGCTGACCGCCTCGAGTTGGGTACCGCCCACGCACGGCCTGTCGGTTTCGCAGAAAGAATGGTGCAACACACTGGCCAGCAAGACGTCCAACCGTGTCCGATGCAACATCCTGCCCCGCGCCGTCACCCCCCCGCCCGGCACCTTCGACGCCGTCAAAAATGGCTTGGTGGACGTTTCCTTCACCGTGCACGGTTACACCCCCGGCCGGTTTGTCTTGACGCAGATGGCCGAGTTTCCTTTCCTGGGTGACAGCGCTGAGTCGATTTCGGTGGCGTTCAACCGTGTGGCCAGCAAACACCCCGAGTTCGCCGCTGAGCATCAAGGCGTGAAGGTCCTGTCCTATTTCACGCATGGTCCTGGCATGGTGTTCAACACCAAAAAGCCGATCACCCGCATCGAAGACCTGTCTGGCCTGAAGTTCCGTGTGGGCGGTGGCATGGTGAACGAAATCTCCAAAGTCCTGGACATGAACGTCACACTCAAGCCAGCCCCGGACTCCTACGAGCTGCTTTCCAGCGGCGTGATGGACGGCACCCTGTTCCCCGCCGAATCGACCGACTCGTTCAAGATCGACAAGATCATCAAGCACGCCACCCAGTTCCCCGGCGGTCTGTACAACACCAGCTTTGTGTTCATGATGAACCCGGCCAAGTACAACGCCCTGTCGGCTGAAGACAAGAAAGTGGTGGACGAGTTGTCTGGCGAGTACGTCGCCCGTCTGTTTGGCAAGGCTTGGGACCGAGTGGATACCGCTGCCCTGGCCAACATGCAGAAAAACGGCGTCAAGGTCATCAAGGCCGACCCCTCGTTTGTCAGCGCCGTGACGGTGCGCGTCAACAAGCTCGAGCGTGACTGGGCGCAAGCTGCGGCCGCGAAGGGTCTGAAGAACCCCTCCTCCGTGCTGTCCGATTTCCGCAGCGAGATCGCCAAACTGTCAAAATAACGAAGACTTTGGCGACATGCCCGGCCCTTGCGGTCGGGCGATTCCCACCCCAGCGGTACCGCAGCGCAAGCAGGTACCGCATTTGTTTTGCAGGACACGGTTTTGAAAAAATTGCTGGAATGGTTTTGCGGTCTGCTGTGTGGCGTGGCCTTGTTTGCCATCATGACGCTGACGTTTTTTGATGTGGGCGGCCGAAAATTCCTGTCGCAATCCATCACCGGCTCGCTGGAGCTGACAGAGCTGCTGATGGTGGTTGTCATCTTCTGCGCCCTGCCCCTGGTCACGCTGCGCGGTGAGCACGTCACCTTCGATTCGCTCGACAGCTTCCTGCCCGAAAGCTTCAAGCGCATGCAAACCCACGCCGTCAATGTCCTTTGCGGCGCAGCCATGCTGACTTTGGGCTACTTGATGTGGCACACCGGCCTGGACTTTGAAAGCGCGGGCGAAACCACAGCTCAACTGGGCATCATGAAATACCCCTTCATCAAAGGCATGGGCGTTTTATGCGCGCTGTGTGGACTGGTGCACTGGTCCTTGATCTGGTCGAAAGAACCGCACGGGCATCACGAAGGAGAAGCAGCATGACAGAAGCACTGTTGGGCTTTGCCTCCATCTTTGTTCTGGCCGTCTTGCGTGTTCCCCTGGCTTTTGCCATGGGCCTCATTGGCTTTGTCGGCATGGGTCTGGTGCGTGGCTGGGTCCCTGCTCTGGCCAGCACGGCTCAGGTGGTTCACGAAACCGGTTTTGCCTACACGCTATCCGTTGTGCCACTGTTCATTTTGATGGGCAACTTTGTGGCCCGTGCCGGTCTGGCCCATGAGCTGTTTCATGCAGCCTACACCTTCATCGGCCACCGTCGCGGCGGCCTGGCACAAGCCACCATTGCTGCTTGCGCAGGCTTTGGCGCCATTTGCGGCTCCTCCATTGCCACGGCCGCCACCATGAGCAAGGTGGCCTACCCTTCCATGAAGCGCCTGGGCTACAGCGACAGCCTGTCCACTGGCGTGATTGCCGCTGGTGGCACCCTGGGCATCATGATCCCGCCCTCCACCATCATGGTCATTTACGGCATCGTGACCGAAACCCATATTGGCAAACTGTTTGCAGCCGGGGTGTTGCCGGGCCTGCTGACGGCGGCGATGATGATGCTGGCGGTGTCCCTCGTCACTGCCCGCAACCCTGCTCTTGCACCTGCTGCAGAAAAGCACAGCTGGAGCGAACGCTGGCAGGCTCTACGCGGCATCTGGGGGGTGATTGTGCTGATCGTGGTGGTGCTGGGAGGCATTTATGGTGGCTTCTTCACAGCCACCGAAGGCGCAGGCATGGGGGCCTCTGGCGCCTTCCTGTTTGCACTCGGTCGCGGCCGCCTGAGCTGGAGAGTGCTCTACGAAGTGCTGGTGGAGTCTGCACGCACCACCGCCATGCTTTTCGCCTTGCTGATTGCTGCCACCATTTTTGCCAACTTCATCAACTTCACCAGCATGCCTTTCGAACTCAAGGACTGGCTGGTGCAGCTCAATGCTTCCCCCATCATGATCGTGGCAGCCATGATGCTGATCTACATCTTGTTGGGCATGGTCATGGAGGAGCTGACCATGGTGCTGTTGACCATTCCGCTGTTTTTCCCGGTGGTGATGGAGCTGGGCTTTGATCCAGTCTGGTTCGGCGTGCTGATCGTCATGGTGATCCAGATCGGCATGATCTCGCCACCTGTGGGCATGAACCTGTTTGTGATCAATACCCTGCTACCAAAGGTGGGACTCAAAGCCATCTTCAAAGGCGTCAGCCCCTATGTGGGCGTGCAGATCATCACACTGTGCCTGCTCATGGCCTTCCCGGCTTTAAGCCTTTGGCTACCCTCTTTCATGGACTGAGCCTGAAGGCTCAGTCCTTGTGAAGGTGCACCACGCGCTGTGGAAACGGAATTTCGATCTTGTGCTTGCGCAAGGCATGCAAGATTGCAAAGTTGATGTCTGATTTGAGGTTGTTCTGACCGTTCTCGGGATCATTGATCCAGTACCCCACGGTGAACTCCAGACCATCGGCGCCAAACGCCGTCATCGTCACAGCCGGCCCAGGGTCCTTGAGCACGCGAGGCTGCTGCACACAAGCCTGAAGCAGCAGATCACGCACCAGCTCCACGTCGCTGTCGTAGGCAACGCTGACCACTGTGAATTGCCAGATGTTGGTGTCAGCCAGGGACAGGTTCTCCACGCGACTTGTGATCAGCAGTTCATTGGGCACAATCGACTCGCGACCTGCCAGCGATCGAATCACGGTGTATCGGGCCTTGATGTCGGTGATTCGCCCCTCAAAGCCATCAACCCGCACGTTATCGCCAATGCGCATGCTGCGCTCGGCCAGGATCACAAACCCGCTGACATAGTTGGACGCCAGGCGCTGCAGGCCAAATCCAATACCCACACCAATGGCTCCGCCCAGCACAGACAGCGCCGTCAGATCTATGCCCACCGAGGTCAGTGCCAACAAAACACCCACAAACATCAGCAAAGCGCGCACCGAGTTGCTGATCACTTTGCGCAGGGAGAGGTCACTGCCTGTGGCGGATTTGAGCAGGCGGCTTTCAATCGCCGATGAGACCC
Organism: Pseudomonadota bacterium; assembly: GCA_041191485.1. Taxonomy (GTDB): domain Bacteria; phylum Pseudomonadota; class Gammaproteobacteria; order Burkholderiales; family Burkholderiaceae_C; genus Limnohabitans_A. The sequence continues at coordinate 24,000 of JBEEOS010000001.1, read as the reverse complement.
ATAAAGCCACGATCAAAACAGCTCCCGCGGTCAAAGCCCCTTCAATCATGGTCCGCACCGACAAGGTGCTGGCGCCGACCTTCCAGTGGATCTTGTCCAACTCTTCCAGCACCAGGGGCAATACACCCGTGACCCACATGACCACAGCGATCCAGGCCCCCCAGGAAATGGTGCGCTCGAGTGCGCGCACCATGGGTGTCGTCCCCAAAGCCACCTGCAACACCTTGACTCCCAGGCGGATGACCGCCAAAGAAATACAGACCGGCAGCAAGACTGAAAACAAGGCGCCCTGATGTTCGCGCGTCAACACAATGCTGGCAGCGTAGGTGGTCGCCAGCAAAAGCGCAGGAAACAAAACGCCATCCACCAGCTTGCGGCCCAGCAGGATGTTGAAGTCACCACTTTTAAGCGTTCGCCGCAGCGCCCAAACCAGGGTCCAGGACAACACGATGCAGAATGCAAAAGCACCCAGCACCAGCAAAGCATCCGCCTGCGTCACGGACTCAACCCAAGCCAGTGGGTTTGCAATTTTTGGCGTGTTCTCCATCGTCATGGTTTTCATTCTTTCTTACACATCTGCCAATGTTCGTACATGTGCTTCCACGCTGCGGGACAAGGCGCTGAGGTTATAGCCCCCTTCCAGGCAGCTGACCACGCGACCTTTGGCGCACTGCTGGGCCACATCCATGATGCGACGCGTGATCCAGACATAGTCCTGCTCGACCAAGCCCAGCTGGCCCATGTCGTCTTCACGGTGGGCGTCAAAACCGGCGCTGATGAAAATCAGCTCGGGGGCATGTTCCAGCAAACGCGGCACCCATAGGGCATCAACAATTTCACGGATGTCCATGCCCTTGGTGTAGGCAGGCACAGGCACATTGAGCAAGTTCGATGCGCTCGATACGGAGCCCCCTTCGGGGTAGAAGGGGTGCTGGTAAAAACTGACCATCAATATGCGCTCATCCCCGGCCACGATGTCTTCGGTGCCGTTGCCGTGGTGCACATCAAAGTCAACGATGGCCACGCGCTTGAGCCCATGGCGCTCGACGGCATGCTTGGCTGCAATGGCCACGTTGTTGAAAAAGCAAAAGCCCATGGCCTTGTCACGACATGCGTGGTGCCCAGGCGGTCGGGTGGCACAGAAGGCGTTTTCATATTCCCCCGCCAGCACCGCATCGGTCGCTGCGATGGCGGCGCCAGCAGACAGCAAGGCCGCCTGATAGGTGAACTCATTGATGGAGGTGTCCGGGTCCAGCTGGGTGTGCTCGGGGCCGCCTGCGGCCATGTCTTCCTTGAGTACATCGGTCAACCCGCGCAAGGCAGCAATGTGCATGCGCGTGTGCGCCAGCTCCAGGTCCGCCAGCGCAGCAGGCGCCGGCTCCAGACGCTGCAGCGCCATATCCACCCCTGTGATCAGCAAACGGTCTTCAATCGCACTCAGGCGCTGTGGACATTCGGGATGGCCCGGCCCCATATCGTGCTTGAAACAAGTGGGATGCGCGTAATAGGCGGTGTGCCCCATGATGACATCTTTCCTGAAGTGTGCAGCCACAAACGTGGCATGAGCTTAGCATGATGGATTGATCGCTTTGTCAGCGGTACACTGCCTGCATGCGAGATCGCCTAGTCATTCATTGCGCCTCCAGTTTAGTCCTGATGGCGCTGATCGCCTTGAGCTCTGTCAACACAGCTTGGGCCAAAGTGGACAACGCTCGCTCTACGCAGTCCAAACCGTTCAAAGCGCACAAGCCGCAACACAAAAAGCCGCAGGCAGCGCAACCCTTGCCGGGCCCCGGCTACGCCCAGCGAACCGAAGCTCTTGAATGGGGCCACGAGCTGGCCATTCGGCAAAACATGCCACAGACCTGGGTCAACGCTGCTATTGCAGACGCGCGCATGCTGCCCAATGTGACTCGCCTGGTCACCCCTTCGACAAAGCCGACGGCCAAAAACTGGGCGGCTTACCGCGAACGCTTTATCGAACCCCGCCGGATTGCGGCAGGCTTGGCATTCTGGCAAGAACACGCCAGCGACCTGGCTCGGGCAGAACACACCTATGGCGTGCCTGCACGCATCATCGTCGGCATTCTGGGGGTGGAAACCCTCTACGGCCAGCACACAGGCTCCTTCCGAATCCTGGATGCGCTGGCCACACTGGCTTTTGACTTTCCCCAGGCCCACCCCCGCGCGCAAGAACGCCAGGCCTTCTTTCGACAAGAGCTGGAACACTTTCTGCTCATGACCCACCAGAACCGGGCCGACCCACGCAGCCTCAAGGGCAGCTACGCAGGCGCCATGGGTCTGCCGCAATTCATGCCCTCGAGTTGGCGGCGCTACGCCGTGGACTTTGATGGCGACGGCCACATCGATTTGTGGAACAGCACAGCAGACTCGATCGGGTCGGTCGCCAACTACTTCCGCGCTTTCGACTGGCAAGCTGGACAGCCCACGACCTTTGACGTCCAGGTGCAAAGCAGCCCCGAGCAACTGGAACAGCTGCTGTTGCCCGACATCCTACCCACCTTTAGTGCACAAACCCTGCAGTCCCTTGGACTGCAATTGCCGCCAGATGCCGTGCAATACCCGGGCAAGCTCGCCCTGATCGAACTGCGAAACGGCGAAGACGCCCCCAGCTTTGTGCTGGGCACGGAAAACTTCTACGCTGTCACCCGCTACAACTGGAGCAGTTATTACGCGATGGCGGTGATTGAACTGGGCGAAACCATCGAACGCGATCGCCAACGTCTGGCGCTCAGCGCCCAGGCACAGTGAGCTCCAAGTCCAGCTCAACCGCCATGCGCGGCCAAGGCCTTGGCCACTTCGTGTTGGCCCTGCTCCGAACCTGAAGCTGGCACCAGATCGCCAGCGCGGTTGCAGACTGCCTCGAGCTGGTGCAACAACTGTTCAGGCACATCCTCCCCCACGCCCAAATGCACGCCTTGCGTGAGCGTGATGTTGGCCACTTCAAAGCTCCCCGCACCAGCGCACAGGATGGTGCGGTTGGGCGCCTGCTCACATGCCATCACCAGCATGGCAGGCACCACCGCCTCGGGGGCCAGGGCGCGCAAGACGGCTTCAGGCATCAATCCTTGCGTCATGCGCGTTGCCGCCGTGGGTGCCAGTCCGTTGACACGGATATCGTATTTTTGCCCTTCCAGTGACAGGGTCTGGACCAAGCCGGCCAAGGCCATCTTGGCCGCGCCGTAGTTGGCCTGCCCAAAATTGCCATACAAGCCCGAAGACGAGGTGGTCATGATGATGCGCCCATAGTGCTGGGCCTGCATGATGGGCCACACCGCCTTGGTGCAATGCACGGCGCCCATGACGTGCACATCCATGACCAAGCGGAAATCATCGATCTCCATCTTGGCAAAGCTCTTGTCCCGCAAGATGCCCGCGTTGTTGACCAGAATATCCACCCGGCCCCAGGCATCCATCGCCTGCTGCACCATGGCCTGCACCGCCACAAAGTCCGTCACGGAAGCGCCGTTGACCAAGGCCTCGCCACCTGCAGCGCGAATCTCGTCGACCACTTTTTGCGCAGCCGAAGGCGACCCGCCTTCACCATGCACATCACCTCCCAGATCATTGACCAGTACTTTGGCCCCACGCGCGGCAAGCGCCAGGGCATGCTGACGGCCAAGACCACCACCTGCACCCGTCACAATGGCCACACGGCCTTTGAAATCGATCGTCATCCTGTTTACCTTCCTTGAACATTGACGCCCAAACGACAGAGCGCAGATGCTGAACATGGCATCATGACTGGAATATAAACAAAAGACAGTCTCATGGAGCTCAACTCCGAAATCGTCACCGATCCGCCTCGCGACGCCTCTACAGTCGTGCTCCTGCGCGACAGCCCTCAAGGCCTGCAGGTCTTGATGATGCAGCGTCACAACGCCTCACAAGTGCTGGGTGGGGTCCATGTCTTTCCGGGCGGCAAACTCGACGATGACGACATGTCTGCCGCCTTGTTGCAATGGCTTCAGGAAGACACACACACTCTTCACCGTCTGCTTCAGGAACCCTCACTGGAGACCACGCGTGCTGCAGGCCTGTACGTAGCCGCTTTGCGGGAACTGCACGAAGAGGCAGGCATTCTTCTGGGAAGTCTGCACCAGACTGCCACACCTTCCGAGCCCTGGCACGAAATCGTGAGCAGGTTGGACCACAAGCTCAAAGCCACTTTATTGGTACCGTGGTCACGCTGGATCACACCGCGCCAACCCTCGGTCACCAACAAGCGATTTGATACTCGCTTCTTTCTGGCACACGCCAGTGCGCAAGAAGAAGGCCGACACGACAACCATGAAGCCACCGAAATTCGCTGGCTCACACCGGATGAGGCCCTACAGGCTTATTGGGATCGGCAGATCGAACTGGCTCCACCACAAATCATGAGCCTGGCACAACTGCGCCATTTCAGCCATGCGCAACAAGCTCTGGCAGATGCCCGCCAACGGCCTCCTGCGCTGGTTGAACCAGAGGCACATGACATCCACGGTGAACGCATGATCTGCTACCCTGGCGACCCCATGCACAGCGTGAGCACGCCGGCCTTTGCTGGGCCTACAAGGCTGTACTTTCGAAACAAGCGTTTCGAACCCGAAGGTGGGATAGCCGCCCTGCTGGTCTAAGCGGCGAAGTCAGGCGCCCGCCGATGAAGCCAAGGCCAGCTCGGTAGATGACTCGTCTGAACCCAACTGCGCAGACAACCAGTCCTGCAATTGACGGGCATCACGCATGACCCGGACAGCGTCAAACGCAAGTTGCCCTTCGGGGTAGGCCTTGCGCAAATAATTGAACCATTGCTTGAGCCGCCCGGCGCGGTGCCGTGCTTCCACATGCCCGCTCATGCGCGGCCACCACACTTGTGCCAGCACCTTGAGCACCACAGCCCATGGCACAGCCTGTCCAGGCAGGTGAATGTGTCCGCTGGCGTCGTGCTGCGCAATGGCCCAGGCCAGGCCCGGGTCGGTCACGATGCCACGCCCGATCATGACATCCTGCACACCAGTCACCGCGCGGCAACGCAGCGCATCGGCCACGCTCCAGATTTCGCCATTGGCCACCATCGGCAATTTGACCGTCTGGCGGATGTCGGCAATGCGATCCCAATACGCAGGCGGCTTGTAGCCGTGCACCTTGGTGCGCGCGTGCACCACCAGCTCGCTGGCGCCTGCGGCTTCAATGGCCTGGGCACAGGCCTCGGCCAGGCTGTCGTCTTCATAGCCCAGGCGCATCTTGGCCGATACCGGCACATGTGCAGGCACCGCGCGCCGCACCTCGCTGACAATGCGATGCACGAGTTCTGGCTCCTGCAACAACACTGCCCCGCCACGATGTCGGTTCACCGTCTTGGCAGGACACCCGAAATTCAGGTCAATGCCGTGCGGCCCCAGTTGCGCCAATGCCGCCGCATTGTCGGCCAGGCACACCGGGTCGGAGCCCAGCAGTTGCGCACGCACCGGCACCCCGGCAGCTGTGCGTCCGGCGTTGAGCAGTTCAGGCATGACCCGCACAAAAGCGCGTCTGGGCAAGACCGTGTCCGTCACACGGATGAACTCGGTCACACACATGTCCACCCCACCAAAACGGGTCAATGCATCGCGCAGGCTGTGGTCCAGCAGGCCTTCCATGGGGGCAAGCCAGATACGGCCAGGGGGCACGGGGCCGGCAGGTTGCGGCAAAGATGGGGTTGGACGGTTCATGGCTTGCATGGCTAGGGCCCTCATTGTCGCCGTTTCGGCCCTGTGTGCAGTCTGCGAATAGATTCAGGCGTCCCGATCGGTTATCTTTGGACCATGTTTCAAGTTTCGTCCCGATGGGCTGCTACCGCCTTGATGACCCTGTTGTGGTCCTTTGGCGCTGCGGCAGCAACCGATATCCCCTCAGACATGGCCGAGCGCGTGCGCGCCTGCACTGCGTGCCATGGCGAACAAGGCCGCGCCGCACCCGATGGGTACTACCCTCGCCTGGCAGGAAAACCCGCGGGCTACCTCTACCACCAGTTGCTCAATTTCGCTGAAGGGCGTCGTCGCTACGGCCCCATGGCCCAGCTGGTGCAGCCCTTGTCCGACGACTATTTGCTGCGCATGGCCCAATTTTTCGCCTCGCTGGATGTCCCCTACCCCGCCCCTAGCCGTGAAGCGCCGCGCATCAGCCCGCAAGCCCTGGAACATGGTCGTCAATTGGCCCTGCACGGCGATGCCGCCCGCAAACTGCCGGCCTGCGCCGCATGCCACGGCGCCCCCTTGATGGGCACACAACCCCATGTCCCCGCCCTGCTGGGGCTGCCGCTGGACTACCTGACCGCGCAACTGGGTGCCTGGCAAACCGGTGAGCGCAGAGCCCATGCGCCGGACTGCATGGCAGCAATCGTGCGGCGCATGAACCCCGGCGACATCATCGCCGTGGCCAGCTGGTTGTCGATGCAGCCCGTCTCAACACCTTCGCATGCCCGCACCCTGCAAAAAGGCGTGGCGCTGGACGCCACTCTGCGTTGCGGCAGCGCGCCCGAGCTGGACGCACAGCCAGAGCAGAAAGGTCAGCCATGAATCGATGGCCTGTGTGGGTTCGCCTGCCACTGCTGGTCAGTGCGGCCTTGTGGCTGGCCATAAGCGCGTGGATGGCTTGGGACAACTGGGGGCGGCAAGCCTCTGCGCCCACCCGCATGGCTGCCCCCTTGACGGAAGCTGCCCGACAGCAGCAAATAGAGCGCGGTCAATACCTGGCGCGTGCAGGCAACTGCATCGCCTGCCATTCGGTGCGCGGGCAGCCCTTGATGAGTGGTGCGCGCGCCATCGACACGCCTTTCGGCACGGTGTACAGCAGCAACCTCACCCCCGACCCCGAAACCGGCCTGGGCCGATGGACAGCGCAAGACTTCTGGGTAGCACTGCAACTTGGACGCACACCATCGGGCCGTTTGCTGGCACCCGTCTTTCCCTACAACCACACCCGCCTGATCAGCCGCAGCGACAGTGACGCCTTGTGGCAATGGCTGCAGAGTCTGCCTGCTGCGCAGCAAGCCCAGCCGCCCCACGCCTTACGATGGCCACTGGGCACGCAAGCGGCTTTGGCCGTCTGGCGCAGTCTGTACTTTGATGCCGCATCCGAGCCCGACCCGCAACCGGCTGCGCCCACACCCGTGCAACGCGGCGCCTACCTGGTCGAAGCCCTGGGCCATTGCGCCGCCTGCCACGGCCAGCGCGATGTGCTGGGCAGCTTCCCCGATGTACGCGACCTCTCCGGATCGGTCATACCCGCGCAAGGGTGGCACGCGCCTGACCTGCTCAGCGATGCGCAAATCGGCATCCTGAGCATGGACACGGCCCAATGGCTGCGTCGCCTGCAAACCGGCTACCACGACCGCAGCGTGGCCTCCGGGCCCATGGCCGAGGTGGTGCAGCACAGCCTGCAATACCTGACCCCGGCCGATGCGCAAGCCATCCTGGCCTACCTGAAAGAACGCGCAAGCCAGCAGACCCAAAGCAACCCTCCGCCCGCCCCAGCGCCGCGCTGGAGTGTGGTGGATGTGGGCCAGGACATCTACAAAGCGCAGTGTGCCCAATGCCATGGCAAACAAGGCAAGGGACTGACACAGGCCTACCCGGCCCTGGCTGGCAGTCTGGCTGTGCAAGACCCCAACCCCACAAACCTGGTGCTGTCCATTTTGCAAGGTGGCTATGGCCCTTCAACCCAGCAGCGCCCCAGTCCTTATGGCATGCCGCCCTTCAAGATGTCGCTGGACGACCGTCAAATCGCAGCCGTGCTGAGCTATGTCCGTTCGCAATGGGGCAACCAGGCGGGCGAAGTGACACCACTGCAGGTCAATCGCATTCGAGCCAGCGTGGACCATTGATCGATGTCCGGTGCCTTTTCCATCATTCACGAAGACGAACACCTGCTGGTGCTCGACAAACCCTCCGGACTGCTGAGCATTCCGGGGCGTGGCCCCGACAAACAGGACTGCCTGCTGGCGCGCGTGCAGGCCGTTTACCCCGAAATCCTGTTGGTGCATCGTCTGGACATGGCCACCTCGGGTTTATTGATCATGGCGCGCAGCCCCCAGCTGCAAAAGCAGCTGGGCCAGTGCTTTGAAAAACGCCTCATCAGCAAGCGCTACCAGGCCGTGGTCTTGGGCGACATGGGCCCCGAAGGCACCACAGGCCTGATCGACCTGCCTGTCCGTATTGACTGGCTCAACCGCCCTCGCAGCATCATTTGCCACGAACATGGCAAACCCAGTCAGACGCAATGGACCAGTCTCGGTGAGGGCCCCTGGCCAAACACCACGCGGCTACTGCTGCAGCCCCACACCGGGCGGACCCACCAACTGCGCGTGCATACCTTGGCACTTGGACACCCCATGGTCGGCGATCCTTTGTATGCCCCCGTTGATGCTTCTGTTAGCGCGCCCCGGCTCTTGCTGCATGCCTGGCAACTTGAACTTGCGCATCCCGTCACTGGACAAGTCATGCACTGGCAATCGCCACTGCCCTTCTGAAACCGCCACACACCGGGGTAAGCCACCCTGTTCAAAAACCATGCAGCGCGTTAGCATGTCGGGATGAAGCCTCATCTGTACGTGCTCACAGGTGCTTCGCGTGGTCTTGGTCTGGCCATGGCCCAGCAACTGATGCAACCCGGCAACAGCCTGCTGTGCATCTCCCGTCACGCCAATGCATCGCTGGCCCAAACGGCTGCGCAAGCCGACATCCCCCTGACGCAGTGGACACACGATCTCATTGATGGTGAGGCCGTGAGCCAGCGTCTTCAGGACTGGCTGGCACTGCAGGGCGCCCAAGCGTTCAGCTCGGCCACCTTGATCAACAACGCGGGCATGATTCCAGCCATCACCCCGTTGAGCAGTGCGCATCCCGCAGAGCTGGCACGCGCTTTGCGCGTGGGGCTGGAAGCCCCCATGCAAATCACATCCCGTTTTTTATACGCGACTCGCGACTGGGGCGTGCCCCTGAAAGTGCTCAATATCTCCTCCGGACTGGGGCGCAGGCCCATGGCTTCGCAGTCGGCGTATTGCGCCGCCAAGGCCGGGCTGGACCACTTCACCCGCTGTCTGGCGCTGGATGAGGCGCAGCGCGAACACGGGGCACGCGTGTGCGCTCTTGCGCCAGGCGTGGTGGACACAGACATGCAAGTCGAGCTGCGCGAGGCATCTGCCGCACAATTTCCCGACCAGCCCCGTTTCGAAAAACTCAAAACCCACGGGCTGCTGACCTCCAGCGAGGAGGCAGCGCGCCAGGTACTGGCTTACTTGGCTCGCGCCGACTTCGGCAGCCAAAGCGTGGCCGATGTCCGGGAAGCAGACCAGTAAAACTGGTCTGTCAGTTGCTTGTAGCTTTTCCCCCGGACACTGATCCTTCTTACAATTTTCATTAGAACCGGAGACCTATCCCATGAGCCGTGAAGTCGTCGTCGTCAGCGCAGTTCGTACCGCCATTGGCACCTATGGTGGCAGCCTCAAAGACACCCCTCCTACCGAACTGGCTGCGCTGGTGGTGCGCGAGGCCCTGGCCCGTGCCAGCACCGATGGCAAAGACGTGGGCCATGTGGTGTTTGGCCACGTCGTCAACACCGAACCCAAGGACATGTACCTCTCGCGCGTGGCGGCCATCAACGGCGGCTGCGCTCAAAGCACCCCGGCCTTCAACGTCAACCGCCTGTGCGGCTCGGGCCTGCAGGCCATCGTCAGCGCCAGCCAGGCCATTGCACTGGGTGACTGCGATGTCGCCATTGGTGGCGGCGCCGAAAACATGAGCCGCGCACCATATGCCAGCCTGACCAGCCGCTGGGGTGCCCGCATGGGAGACACCAAAATGGTGGACATGATGGTTGGCGCGCTGCACGACCCCTTCCACAACATCCACATGGGTGTGACGGCCGAGAACGTGGCCGCCCAATTCGGCATCAGCCGTGAAATGCAGGACGCCCTGGCCCTTGAAAGCCACACCCGCGCAGAGCGCGCAACGGCTGAAGGCCGCTTCAAGGACCAGATCGTGCCCGTCATGCTCAAGAGCAAAAAAGGCGAAGTCGCCTACGCCACCGACGAGCACTTCCGCACAGGCGCCAAGCTGGAAGACTTCTCCAAGCTCAAGCCCGTGTTCGTCAAGGAAAACGGCACTGTGACCGCGGGTAACGCCTCCGGCATCAACGACGCCGCAGCCGCAGTGGTGCTGATGGAGGCAGGAGCAGCCAAGGCCCGTGGCCTGGCGCCCATGGCCCGACTGGTCGGGTATGCCCACACTGGCCTGGATCCCAAGATCATGGGAGTGGGCCCGATCAGCGCCACGCAAGCCGTACTCAAGCGCACAGGCCTGAGCGTGAACGATCTGGACGTGATCGAGGCCAACGAAGCCTTTGCAGCACAAGCCTGCGCCGTCAGCAAGGAACTGGGCCTGGACCCGGCCAAGGTCAACCCCAATGGCTCCGGCATTTCGCTGGGCCACCCGATTGGCGCCACGGGCGCGCTGATCACCGTGAAAGCCCTGTACGAGCTGCAACGCATCCAGGGGCGCTACGCTCTGGTCACCATGTGCATCGGTGGGGGTCAAGGCATCGCAGCGATTTTTGAGCGCATGTAAGCTGCACTCTGCCAATTGAAAGCCCGCCCATCGCTGGATGCGGCGGGCTTTTTTACGTCTGTGGATCGTCCAGAAAACGTTCTGCACGCAGGGTGATGACCAGCGTGTCCCGTGTGCCCGGGACATCACCGATAGGCTGAATCGGTGTGGACTCATGAATCACGCGCGTGTCATCGAGCAAGAGCACTGACCACGGCTCGGTCAAGGTAAAGCGCTGGCCCTGCGGTCCTTGCACATCAAAGACGCGGGTCTCTCCGCCTTTGATGCCCTTGCGCCCCACCATGAACACGGCCACCAGATCGACACCGTCGCGATGCGCCCCTTCTGGCGTAGGGCGGCCAATGCCATCTGTGGTGTCGATGCGGAACTGATGCGCTTCGGCAAACCAGGGCTGTGGACTGCGCAGGCCAGAAGTCACCTGCCCCAACCAGACCATCAGCCGCGACCAGAAATCCTGCTGCAGCCATTCGGGCTTGATGGGATCGAACCAGCGCTGCATCCCGCCATGCAAGGCGTTGTAGGACAAGGGCTGCCAATGCGCACGATGCGGCATCAGCTGGCACTGCTGCCCATCAACGCGCAAACTGGCATGGCGACGGCGACGATAACGCCCACCATCCTTGAGGTATTGGTCTGGCGGCAAATCCGCCCAATCGGTGGCAAAGGCCTGCAAATCCGACAAAGACACCCCGGACAGTGCGCACACATCCCGGGCCGAGAGCACAGCAAAACCCTGCGCGCGCAGTTGGGTTTGCAACAAATCAACGGGCGTCAGAGGGGGGACAAGCATTTGTTCTGGCATGACGTTTCAACACGCAAGGGTGAGCACAAGGGTGCAAGCATACCTGCTGCGATGCTCAAGCCCAGAGGACGGCAATGATCAGGATCAAGCTGCCTTCAAACGACCCGCATATGCTTGCAGCTGTCACACGTTTTATAGGCCCCGGTTGTTCGCATGTCCTCTCCCTTCTGGCTGCTTTTGGCACTGGGCCTGAGCCTTCTGGCTGGCCTGATGGTGCGTCCCTGGCGGCAGCTGCGCGATCCGCATTTGTGGACACCCATGCTGGCCAGCCTGGTCATCCTGCCCTGGTTTTGGGCGTTGCCCCGTCTGCACGCCATGCCTTTGCAATTGCAGCTGACAGGCTCGGTGCTGGTCACTTTGATGCTCGGCTGGCCTTTGGCCGTTTGGGTCCTGCTGGGCGTGAGCCTGGTGTCCGACTGGATCGCCCCCTCAGCCAGCGGATGGTTTCTTTGGCAATGGTTTGAACTGGCCTGGCTACCCAGCAGTCTGGCCCTGCTGCTCGGTGCTGCTTTACGGCGATATACGCCACCGCACCCTTTCATCTTTATTTTGGGACGAGGCTTTGTGGGCACCGCTGTGTGCATGTTTGCTGGGCGCAGCCTGATGGTGCTGCTCGATGACACGCCCAGTACCATAGGCACTGGCTTGTCACTTGTCGCGCAGTGGCTGATGGCTTGGGGCGATGCTTTTCTCACTGGGCTGTTGACCGCCATTTTTGTGGCATTCAAACCAGAATGGCTCGCCACCTGGTCAGACCAGCTGTACCTGCGCAAGACGAACAGGGACTGAGCTTTCCTGTTCATGCCTCTCATCAGAAAAACCATCCGTATTTAATATGCATACTTACCATATTGACAGCAATTGATAAGTACAGTTATTATTTACCCCACACCTCAAACTGGTTGACCACACACACTGGAGAGACAATATGCAGTTCTACAAAGACGGTTTTCGCGGCGGCAATCCGGACATCAAGCCTGCCGCACCGAATCGCCGCAACCGGGGCATCAACGAGCCTCTGCCCGAAAAAGTCGACGTACTGATTTCCGGCACCGGCCACCATGGAAATGTTCCAGGCCTTTGGCTTTGCCGACAAGGTCAAGCGCGAAACCTATTGGGTCAACCAGACCAATTTCTGGATGCCCGACCCCAAGAATCCCGAACACATCAAGCGCGTGGGCCGCGTACAGGACGTGGCCGATGACAGCTCCGAAATGCCGCACATCCTGATCAACCAGGCCCGCTTGCATGAGCTGTTCCTGGAGGTCATGAAGAATTCGCCTTCACGCCTGGAGCCTGACTATGGCTGGGAAGTGGAAAGCCTGACCATTGACCCGAATGCTACGGAATACCCCGTGACGGTCACCCTCAAGGACGCTACGGGCATCAATTGGTGGGCCACGCGAACCGTGCGCGCCAACTATGTGGTGGGCTGTGACGGGGCGCACTCCAAAGTACGTAAAGCCATTGGCGGTGAATTGCATGGCGACGCCGCCCACCAGGCCTGGGGGGTGATGGACATTTTGGCCAACACCGACTTTCCGGATGTGCGCCAGAAATGCCTGATCTCCTCCGCCAATGAAGGCAATGTCCTGATCCTGCCACGCGAAGGTGGTTATATTTTCCGCATGTACGTGGAACTGGACAAACTGCGTCCTGACGAAAAAGCAGCTCAGCGCAAGCTCACCCAGCATGACATGATTGCGGCCGCCAACCGCATCATCAAACCGTACTCGATTGACGTGAAAGAAGTGGTCTGGTGGTCCATCTACGACATCGGCCACAGCATCACCGACAAATTCGACGACATCGGCGAAAACGGCAGAGGCAACCCACGCGTGTTCACGGCAGGCGATGCTTGTCACACCCACTCGCCCAAAGCAGGCCAAGGCATGAATGTGTCCATGCAGGACACCTTCAACCTGGGCTGGAAAATGGTGCATGTACTTCAGGGCCGGGCTGATGCCAGCTTGCTGCGCAGCTACTCCAAAGAGCGCCTGACCGAAGCCAAACGCCTGGTGGAAACCGACCACGAATGGTCACGCATCATGTCCGCCCCCACCACCCAGGCTGAGCGCGATGGCACGCAAGAGCCGCGCATCATCCGACAATTCAAAGCCAACCTTGAATTCACTGGCGGCACCGCTGTCAAGTACGACACCTCTTACCTGTTTGCCTTATCCGCCCACCAAGCGCTGGCCAAAGGCGAAGAAATCGGCCGACGTTTCCACTCCGCCCCGGTGGTACGTCTGTCAGATGCCAAGCAAATGCAGCTGGGCCATATCGCACAGGCCGATGCCCGCTGGCGGATTTACGCCTTCGCGGGCGCAGGAGATGTGGGACAGGCCGGCGCCCCCATGGCGCAACTGGCCGACTGGCTAGAAACGCACCCGAATTCACCCGTGGTCAAACACACCCGTGGCGGTGAAGACATCGACGCCATCATCGATGTGCGCGCCATATTCCAGCCGACCTTTGACCAATTGAACTATGGCGACATGCCGTCCTTGTTCAAGCCGCATACCGGCAAACTGGGCTTGCAGGACCACGAAAAAATCTTCTGCACAGACCACAAAGGCGTCGGCAACATTTACGACATGCGTGGGATTGACCGCCAGCAAGGCTGCATGATCGTGGTGCGCCCCGACCAATACGTTGCCCACGTTCTGCCTTTGAGCGCAAGGGATGAACTGTCGACTTATTTTGCTGGCGTGCTGCGCTAAGGCTGTAAGCCAGCTTTCGGCACCGACAACAGCCTGCGTGCAAACGCAGGCTGCTTGACGGATAGGCTGCCGTCATTTTCGTGGGGGAAAAAGAAAAAGCCGTTGACGAATCAACGGCTTTTTAACTTTTGGCGGAGTGGACGGGACTCGAACCCGCGACCCCCGGCGTGACAGGCCGGTATTCTAACCAACTGAACTACCACTCCTGGTAGATAGCTTTGCTACAACTTGCGTTGCAGCCAAGTGCTACAAACTTGGCGACCCTACGGGGATTCGAACCCCGGTACTCACCGTGAAAGGGTGATGTCCTAGGCCTCTAGACGATAGGGTCAAAACCTGGACTGTTTCTTGCGAAACGTTCGACACTTTTGGTGGAGGTAAACGGGATCGAACCGATGACCTCTTGCATGCCATGCAAGCGCTCTCCCAGCTGAGCTATACCCCCATTTGGCTTCACACTCTGCATTGCTGCTTTGCGTTACACCTCGTTGGTGTCGAGACTTGAATTATAGACAAGTTTTTTAGCGTTTTGCAAGCCGCCCCAAAACTTTTTCACGTCCGCACAGGAAAAGCACCTGGTCAACCGATGGCGTCTGCGGCGTGCCCATGACCAGCACACGAACAGGCATGGCCAGCTGGGGCATTTTCAGGCCAGCTTCGGTCAGCACCTGCTTGAAAGCAGCACTGATGGCAGGTGCCGTCCACTCCACCATCTGGAGACTGGATGCCAGCAACTCCAGCGCAGGGACAACTGCGGGGGTAACATGCTGCGCCAGGTCTTCAGCCTTGGGCTGCACATCCTCGTAGAAAGCCCGCACCCAACCTGCCAATGCAACCAGGGTGTCACAGCGGTCCTTGAACAGTCCGCAAATCCCGACCAAGCGATCATCTGTGGCCAAACCCTTGAGGTGCGGCTGCACACGCTTGGCGAGTTCTGCATCAGGCATGGCTTTGAGGTGCTGGGCATTCACCCACAGCAGCTTGGCCGCATCCCACTGCGCAGGGCTCTTGGACAGGTGCGTGCCGTCAAACCACTGCACCATCTGATCCAGGCTGAAGATCTCGTCGTCGCCGTGGCTCCAGCCCAGGCGGGCCAGGTAATTGTTCATGGCCTCGGGCAGGTAACCCGCTTCGTCGTAGTTGGACACCGCCACGGCCCCACGGCGCTTGGACAGTTTCTGGCCGTTGTCACCCAAAATGACCGGTAGGTGACCGAAATGCGGCAACGCTGCGCCCAAAGCGCGGTAGATGTTGATCTGCCAGGGCGTGTTGTTGATGTGCTCATCCCCACGGAACACATGGCTGATGACCATGTCCCAGTCGTCCACCACCACCGCAAAGTTGTAAGTGGGCACGCCGTCCGCCCTCTGAATGATCAGGTCGTCGATCTCGGTGTTGCTGATGCTGATCGGGCCTTTGACCAGATCGTCCCAACTCACCACGCCATCGACCGGGTTGGCAAAGCGGATCACGGGCTTGACGCCTTCGGGAATCGGCGGCAGCACCTTGCCCGGCGCCGGGCGCCAGGTGCGGTCGTACAGACGCTTTTCGCCACGCGCTTCCTGGGCGGCCTTCATGGCCTCCAGGTCTTCGGGCGTGCAGTAGCAACGGTAGGCGGTGCCTGCGGCGAGCATCTGGTCAATCACGGTCTGGTAGCGGTCCAGACGCTGCATCTGGTAGACCGGGCCCTCGTCGTAGCCCAAGCCCAACCAGTGCATGGACTGCAGGATCTGGTCCACCGAGTCCTGCGTGGAGCGGGCCACATCGGTGTCTTCGATGCGCAAGACAAACTCACCACCGTAGTGGCGGGCATAAGCCCATGAATACAGAGCGGTACGGGCAGTGCCCAAATGCAGAAAGCCCGTGGGCGAAGGCGCAATACGCGTGCGGATTTTGTTCATTCTTTTCAAAGGGTATCGAGGCCGCGCCACAGGTCGGCGCGAATATCGTCAAGGTGTTCCAGGCCGACCGCCACACGGATCAGGCCCTGGCCAATGCCCGCAGCCTGCCGCTGGGCTTCGGCCAGCTTGCCATGGGAGGTGCTGGCCGGGTGTGTCAGCAAGGTCTTGGTGTCGCCCAGATTCGTGCACAACGACAAGGTTTGCAGCTGGTTGAGCACATGAAAAGCCCGAGCGCGTGCTGACTCAGGCGCATCGGCCTTGAGCTCGAACGACAACAGCGCACCACCACAACCGCCCATCTGACGCATGGCCAGCGCGTGCTGTGGGTGGCTGGGCAAACCAGGGTAGTACACCCGGGCCACGGCGGGGTGCTCTTCGAGCGCTTGTGCCAGTGCGTGTGCACGCTCACTTTGCGCACGCATGCGGATGTCCAGCGTCTCCATCCCCTTGAGCACCACCCAGGCATTGAAAGGCGAGAGCACCATGCCTGCATTTTTGATGACAGGCAACAGCTTTTCCTTGACCAATTGCTCGGTGGTGCACAACGCCCCGGCCATGACACGGCCTTGCCCATCCAGGTATTTGGTGCCCGAGTGCATGACGATGTCAGCGCCCCACTCGATCGGGCGTTGCAAGGCAGGCGTGGCAAAGCAATTGTCCACCGCCAACAAGGCACCCGCGGCGTGCGCCATCTCGGCCAAAGCGGCCATGTCACACACCTCGGTCAAAGGGTTGGTCGGTGTCTCGGCAAACAACAGCTTGGTGTTGGGCGTGATGGCGGCGCGCCAGGCGTCCAGATCGGTTTGCGGCACGGCTGTGGACGTCACACCAAAGCGCGCAAACTCCGAACCAATCAGTTTGATGGTGGAGCCAAACATGGACTGCGAATACACCACATGGTCACCTGCCTTGAGCAAGCTCAGCAGCATGAGCAGGATGGCCGACATGCCGCTGCTGGTGGCCAAAGCGGCTTCGGCACCTTCCAGCGCCGCCAGCCTCAGCTCCATGCTGCTGACCGTCGGATTGCCCGATCGGCCGTAGGTGTAGCCATCTTCTTCGCCTGCAAAGCGGGCTGCCGAAGCCTCGGCGCTGGGCTGCACATAGCCGCTGGTGAGGTACAGCGCCTCCGAGTTTTCGCCATAAGCGCTGCGCTCAACGGCAGCACGCACGGCCAGCGTGTCGCGGTGCAAACCGGAAGGGGATGAAGATGAACTCATGGGCCCTTACTCCGTAGCATTGGGCAAAGACAGGCGCGAATGGTCTGCATCGCCCTCTTCCACCTGGAGGCGGTTTTCATTGATGCGCGCGATATCGTCCGCCGACACATCACCCGTGCAATAGACACCGTCAAAACACGACGCATCAAACCCGTTGAGCGCGCTCTGGGTGTTCACACGTGCCTTGGCCACAGCTTGCTTCATGGCCTCGACATCCTGATAGATCAGCGCGTCACAGCCAATGATCTCGCGGATTTCCTCGACCGTGCGGCCATGGGCCACAAGCTCGTCCTTGGTGGGCATGTCAATGCCATACACGTTAGGGAAACGCACTGGCGGCGCAGCGCTGGCCATGTAGACTTTGTTGGCGCCTGCATCGCGGGCCATCTGCACAATTTCCTTGCTGGTTGTGCCACGCACGATCGAATCGTCCACCAGCAGCACATTGCGGCCTTTGAACTCGCTGGTGATCACGTTGAGCTTCTGGCGCACCGACTTTTTGCGCACACCTTGGCCCGGCATGATGAAGGTGCGCCCGACGTAACGGTTCTTCACAAAACCTTCGCGGTAGGGAATACCCAACAAATGCGCCAGCTGTGTGGCACTTGGCCGGCTGGACTCAGGAATCGGAATGACCGCATCGATCTCGTTGGGGGGCACCGTGGAGATCACACGCTTGGCCAGCGTCTCGCCCAGGTTCAGCCGCGCTTGGTACACCGACATGCCATCCATGGTCGAGTCCGGGCGAGCGAGGTAAACGAATTCAAAAATGCAGGGATTGAGTTGTGTGCCCTCAGCACACATCTCGCTGTGCACCTGCCCTTGCAGGTCCACAAACACCGCTTCGCCTGGCGCGACATCGCGCTCGAACTGGTGCAGCGTGCCTTCCAACGCCACCGACTCGCTCGCCAGCATCACTGTGCCGTCGGCGCTGCGCCCCATGCACAGGGGACGAATGCCGTGCGGGTCGCGAAAGGCCAGCAGACCATGGCCAGCGATCAGCGCAATCACCGCATATGACCCCTTGATCCGCTGGTTCACGCCGCGCACGGCCGCAAACACATCAGCAGGTTTGAGCGGCAAGCCCCGTGTGGTCTTCTCCAGCTCGTGGGCCAGCACATTGAGCAACACTTCCGAGTCGCTCTCGGTGTTGATGTGTCGGTGATCCACCGAAAACAAGTCAGCCTTGAGCGCCTGCGCATTGGTCAGGTTGCCGTTGTGCACCATGACAATGCCAAACGGCGCATTCACGTAAAAAGGCTGCGCCTCTTCCTCGCTGAAAGCATTGCCAGCCGTAGGGTAGCGAACCTGCCCCAGTCCACTGTTGCCGGGCAGCGCGCGCATGTTGCGTGTCCGGAACACATCGCGCACCATGCCTTTGGCTTTGTGCATGAAGAACTTGCGATCGAGCAAAGTTGCAATACCTGCAGCATCCTGCCCGCGGTGCTGCAGGAGCAGCAAAGCGTCGTAAATCAGCTGGTTCACGGGGGCTTTACTGACCACCCCAACGATTCCACACATAGCCCTATCCGTTCTGTATTAAAGCGCCGCAACACTCACGGCAAATAACTTGCAAATTCTTCCGGGAGCACAGGTTTTAGACCTGCCAACATGAATTCCAGCGCTGCCGCGCCATAAGACTGTTGCCACCACGCCTGCTGATGCATGCCCACCATCTGCACCACCACCGTCAGCGCCAACAGCACCACCACGCCCCGCACCAAACCAAACAAACCGCCCAAGGCACGGTCAGCAGGTGCCAAGCCCACCGAATGCAAAAGCTTGCGCACCAGCCAGCTGACAAATCCCACGGCAAACACCGTGGCAATGAACACCACCACATAGGCCACCGCGTACTGCAGTGTGGGCGCCATGCCGCTCAGGGGAAGCCAGGTGCTGACCAGCGGGGCAAACCACTGGGCCACAAAAAAAGCCACCGCCCAAGCTGCCAGTGCAAAAAACTCATGCACTAAACCGCGCCAAATACCCAACAACAAGGACAGCGCCAGAATGCCCAGCAACACCCAGTCCGTGGTGGGAATGGTGTTCATCCGAGTTTCAGCACGGCCGCTTTCAGGCCCAGCTTGCGAATACGCTCTGCCGCCTTCTCAACCTCATCCTTGCCCTTGAAAGGCCCCAGACGCACACGCACCAGCTTCTTGCCGTCTTTGGTGTCGGTGACCTGGGTGTAGGTCTTGAGTCCGGCACGCTCCAGCTTGGCACGTACCTCCTTGACCTTGTCCATTTCGGTGAAGGCGCCCACCTGAATCAAATACTTGGCGGCATCTGCATCGGGGGTTTTCCCCTCGAGCAAAGCTTTGGCACGCTCGGCCGAGCTCAAACTGGTGCTCTTGGCTGCAGCGGATTCTTCTTTTTTCTGTACAGGCTTTTGCGCTGGCTTTTGCTCAGGTTTTTGCACCTTAAGCTCTGCGGGCTTGCTGTCTTCAACCGGCGCCGCATCGGGTGCCTGCGGCTTGGTCGCTTGCGCAGGCTGGGACTCAGCTGGCACCTTGGCGGCTTCATCCTTGAGCACTTCTTCCTTGGCATCCAGTCCGGCTTGCGCTGGCAATGCCGGCAATTGTGGAGGTGCCACCACCGACTCAACTTGCGCCACCTGTCGAGAGGGGATCACGATCGGCGTGTCCATCGACACTGGCCGGGGCTGGGTGTCAAACAGCAGCGGGAAACCCACCACAGCAGTGGTGACCAAGACAACGGAGCCAATCAGGCGATAACGCGCGCGACGGCGCACTGCCTCGACATTCTCGGCAGAGCTGTCGCTGTCAGCGACTGTCGCAGATCGGTCAGACCGGGATAAACGGAACTTGAAAAAGGCCATGGCGTGCAGATCAGGGGCCCAGGTGCTTGGCCTGCAAACGGGGCACCCCGTTGTGCAAAACCCCGCCCACGGTATAGAAAGAGCCGAACACGACAATTCTATCAGCCGCCCCCGCGTCAGCGACCGCTTTGGCCAGCGCTGTGGCCGGGTCGGCAAAGCACTGGCTGGTGGTGTCGGTGCGCTGGCTCTGCTCACGCCAGGCCTGTTCCAGATCCTTCGCCTTCGCCGCACGAGGCAAAGGCAAATCTGTAAAGTACCAGTGGTCCATCAAGGGAGCCAAACGTGCCAGCATGGGCGCCAGGTCTTTATCTGCCATGGCACCGAACACCGCACGGGTGTTGGGGTAAAAGCCCATGGCATCCAGGTTTTCGGCCAAAGCAGCCACCGAGTGGGGGTTGTGGGCCACATCCAGCACCAGCACGGGCTCGCCCGGCACGATCTGAAAGCGCCCGGTCAACTCCACCATGGCCAGTCCATTGCGCACCGCCTGCGCAGTCACCGGCACCCGGCTGCGCAAGGCTTCGAGCGCTGCCAACACCCCGGATGCATTGACCAGCTGGTTGGCCCCGCGTAGGGCCGGGTAGGCCATACCGCTGTAGCGTCGGCCTCGGCCAGCCCAGTTCCATTGCAGTTTGTCCCCGGAGAAATTGAAGTCCCGACCAAAACGCCACAGATCTGCGCCCAGCTGCTCGGCATGCTCAAGCACGCTCTGTGGCGGCACGGGGTCACTCACAATCACCGGTCGGCCCGCGCGCATGATGCCGGCCTTCTCTCGACCAATGGTCTCACGGTCGTTGCCCAAAATGGCAGCGTGGTCAATGTCAATGCTGGTGATCACGGCACAGTCCGCATCCACAATATTCACCGCATCCAGACGCCCCCCCAAACCCACCTCCAGGATGGCTACATCCAAGCCTGCCTGCGACAGCAAGTGCAGGATGGCCAGGGTACTGAATTCAAAGTAAGTCAGGCTGGTATCGCCGCGGTGTTGCTCCACCACTTCAAAAGCCTGCGCCAGCGCTTGCGCCTGGACAGCCTGGCCTTGCACACGGCAGCGTTCTTCGAAATGAACCAGATGCGGCGAGGTGTACACACCCGTGCGGTACCCCGCCTCTTGCAAAATGGCTTCCAGCATGGCGCAAGTGGAGCCTTTGCCGTTGGTCCCCGCCACGGTGATGACAGCGGTTGGGCCAAAGTCCAGCCCCATGCGCTGCGCCACGGCGCGCACACGGTCCAGGCCCATGTCGATGGCAACGGGGTGCAGGCGCTCGCACCAGTCCAGCCATTCCTGTAGAGTTCTCATGGGGCGTGATTGTCGCCCAGCTTCATCCCAACGAATCCATTCATGCAACAAACTGCCCTCACCGTCTACGGCATTCCCAACTGCGACAGCGTCAAAAAAGCCCGTGCCTGGCTGACCGAGCACGGCCTGGACTACGTGTTCCACGACTTCAAAAAGCAAGGCGTACCCGAAGCACAGCTGGACGCATGGCTGGCGTCATGCGGATGGGAAACTGTGCTCAACCGCAAAGGCACCACCTGGCGCAAGCTCGATGCCGCCTCTCAAGGCAGCGTCACGAATGCGGCCACGGCCAAGGCCCTGATGCTGGCCCAGGCCAGCGTGATCAAGCGCCCGATCATCGCCTGGCCATCAGGCAAGATCACCGTCGGATTTGTGCCAGATCAATGGCCTGCATGAATGCCCCAATCCATTGACAGTTGGTTACGAAACTTTACGAACGCCGGGCTCGCGCTTCATTCTCGTCTTCCACAATCAGGACATGTACACGAGAAAGGCGTCATCCATGAACAAAATTCTTTTGAGCACGGCAGTGCTGACCACGCTGGGCGCCGCCGGGGTCGCCCAAGCGCAGGAAATCGGACGCGTCCTCTCACGCACAGCTGTCTACCAGCAAGTGGCCGTTCCCCGTCAGGTGTGCAGCCTGACGCAAGTCGCCGTACCGGCTCAGAAATCGGGCGCAGGTGCGCTGATGGGTGCGGTAGCTGGCGGCGCCGTGGGCAATGCCATTGGTGACGGCACCGGTCGCGCCTTGGCCACCATGGTAGGTGTCATCGGAGGCACCATGCTCGGCGACAAGATCGAAGGCAACCCACCCGACCAGATCCAGAACCAGCAAACCTGCACCACCCAGACCGTCTATGAAAACCGCCTGGTGGGCTACAACGTGACCTACGAATACGCCGGCAAGCAATACAGCGTGCAGTTGCCGCAAGACCCGGGCCCCACCATTGCGCTTCAAGTCACCCCCATGGGGGCACCGGTCACTCCAGCACCTGTCATTCCAGCACCGGTCGTAGTGCCAGCCCCTGCAGTGATTTCGGCTCCGATTTCCCGGACGACGGTTATCTTGCCTGCCGCACCCGTTATGGTGACCCACACGCCACATGTTTATGCAAGCGCTTACCGCCCTTGGCAACCGGTTTCAGGCATCCATTTTGGTTTCAACGTGGGCGGCGGGCGTCACCATCACCATCGCCAACATCACTGATTGATGGCCCAAGCGGGCACAAGTCACTTAAAATCGGGGGTTTACCCGGCAAGCGGCCCCTAGCCTTTGCATGGCTATGGGCCGTTTTCATTGGCCGCAAGCACAGTCCACAGGAACCCTTTGATGAGCACCGAAAAAATCGACGGCGTGGCCGTCACCACCAAGGCCAATGTTTACTTTGACGGCAAGTGCGTCAGCCACAGCCTGACCCAAGCCGATGGCACCAAGCTGTCCGTGGGCGTGATCCTGCCCGCCACCCTCACCTTCAACACCGGCGCGCCAGAAATCATGGAATGCGTGGCCGGCTCCTGCGAATACAAACTCGCCGGCACTGACACCTGGATCAAGTCCTCCGCAGGCGAGAAATTCAGCGTGCCCGGCAATGCCAGCTTCGACATCCGCGTGACCGAGGCTTACCACTACATCTGCCACTTTGGTTGAACCGACATGAGCACCATCCTGCAAAACCTGCCCAAAGGGCAAAAAGTCGGCATCGCCTTCTCGGGCGGCCTGGACACGTCTGCCGCCCTGCTGTGGATGAAGAAAAAGGGCGCCATGCCCTATGCCTACACCGCCAACCTCGGCCAGCCTGACGAGAGCGACTACGAAGAGATTCCGCGCAAGGCCATGGCCTACGGCGCTGAAAAAGCCCGCCTGGTCGACTGCCGCACCCAGCTGGCGCACGAAGGCATTGCCGCCATCCAGTGCGGCGCTTTCCACATCTCCACCGGCGGCATCACCTACTTCAACACCACCCCGCTGGGTCGCGCCGTCACGGGCACCATGCTGGTGGCCGCCATGAAGGAAGACGACGTCCACATCTGGGGCGACGGCTCGACCTTCAAGGGCAACGACATCGAGCGCTTTTACCGCTACGGCCTGCTGACCAACCCCAGCCTGAAGATCTACAAGCCCTGGCTGGATCAGACCTTCATCGACGAGCTCGGCGGCCGCAAGGAAATGAGCGAGTTCCTCATTGCCAACGGCTTTGACTACAAGATGAGCGTGGAAAAGGCCTACAGCACCGACTCCAACATGCTCGGCGCCACCCACGAAGCCAAGGATCTGGAGCACCTGAACAGCGGCATCCGCATCGTCAACCCCATCATGGGCGTGCAGTTCTGGAAGTCCGAAGTCGAGGTCAAGGCCGAAGAAGTTTCGGTCCGCTTCGAAGAAGGCATCCCGGTCGCCCTTAACGGCGTCGAATACGCCGACCCGGTCGAGTTGTTCCTGAAAGCCAACGAAATTGGCGGCCGTCACGGCCTGGGCATGAGCGACCAGATCGAGAACCGCATCATCGAGGCCAAGAGCCGCGGCATCTACGAAGCCCCCGGCATGGCGCTGCTGCACATCGCCTACGAGCGCCTGGTCACCGGCATCCACAACGAAGACACCATCGAG